>NZ_OY782565.1:0-300000 GCF_963677875.1 Thiomicrorhabdus sp.
CGAACTGGCGGAAAATCCGACCCTGATGCAGAATCCGTATCAGTGTGAAGTCAAAGGGCGTATCGTCGATGTATCGGGCACTCCTAAAACCTGGCAATGGGTCAACTATCGCAACGCCGATTCTTACCAATATTATCCCGGCAGCTACACCGACAGTGAAGGGAATTTCTCTACGGAATTGCCTTGCGATCTGGACATCAATGTCCGTACCTACTCTTCTGATCCGGTAACGTTCAACGTCGACGGAGCCGCTTCAGAGACAGAGAAAACGGATGATGGCAACCTTGTTGTTCTCAATGACGTCAGCCTGCAAAATCAGAATCCGAGTGTCTGGGGCTATGCATCCGACAGCAGACCGATCGTGCCTCAAGACGGAAGCATCAGCATTACCTTGAATGCATCAGCGACAGACAGAGACAGCAGTGAACTTTCTTATGCATGGACCTGTCCCGGTGGTGCCAGTGCACAGTACATCTCGTCTACCGCTACTCACGAATGCACTCTTTCCGCCAGCGACATCACTGAAGAAGACGGAAATCAGATTCTGCAATGGAGTGTAACGGCAACCGATAATCACGAAGGAAGTTACACCTATAGCAGTTATATTGTTGCCGAACTGGCCGGCATTACCAACCACAAACCGGTCATCTGGCGACTGGAGCGCGACGGCAACGCCCTAAGCTGCAGTGACAACTACTATTCCGGTGGCGTCATGCGTTGTTCTGATCGTGTAAGAAGCGGTTCTCACACCTACACCGTAGTGGCAACCGACCCTGATGGCAATCCATTGAGCTATACGTCGGCTGACAGTAGCTTCAACGAGAATCAGTTCACAGTGAATGCGACCACCTCGGACAGCATTGATGTCACCGTAACCGATCAGCCGAACGAAGGACAAACCGCCCTTAGTAAATCCGCGCGTTTGCAACTGAGCGTTCTACAAAATCGTACGCCGACCTTGTACGTGTACAGTGACCGCTATAACTTCGTGAAACAATCTGATATGGACGACTTCATATTCTATCTATACGTCTCTGACGATTTCGATAGCAGTGAAGATTTGCTAAACAGCGCCGAGTACACCCTCACCGATGCCAACGGCAATGACGTTGATGTCTCACCCATCAGTGGAGAAGAGGGTCTCTCGATCCCGTTGACAAGTTTGCAATATGGTACTTATACCCTTAATGCCACTATCACGGACAGCGACAATGCATCAACTTCGGCAAGCACAACCTTCACCATCGAACCTACCGCAGCGCCGACCATCTACGGATTCTCGGTCACTCCGAGCCACGTTCTGATTGGCATTGAAGATGGCATTGTTCACGAAACGTTGAACTTCTCAGCAACGGTTACCGATGACCTGAACGATATGGACGTCAAAGCAACATTGAGCGGTGCTGGCCTGACCTCTCCGGTTGAAGTCACTCTCAGCAGCAGTAACGACTACAACTACACCGGCAGTTTTGATCTATCAAGCTTGACTCTGACGGAAGGTGAACTGACCGTTACTTTAAGTGCGCAGGATGCGGACAATGATCCGGTTACCGCCACTCGATCCGTTACGGTTGAACAAGAACCTGGTAACGAAACCACGATCACAGTTCAATAAGATTCGGGAGAATAGAGATGAAAAAAACACTATTAGCGACAGCCATTGCCACCGCACTTATTGGACTGAGTGCCTGTCAAAACGAGTCCTCACTAAGCACCGATTCAAGTAGCGCCGTCGCTGCCAAATCGGCATCAATGACCATTTCCGCCAACCTGCCTCAACCAGAGGCCAGTGCGGCAGTCATCAACAGTGACACAAACGAAGTAGTTGTAAAACTCTACCATTTAGAGGATTTTCTGAATGCGGTAATCGCCAATGCTGGTGAAGACAACAATATTAAACGCCTTGCCGAATCGGCTCTAGAACAACTGGCTGCCTACAGCCAGTTGGAGGCTGCCGATCTTACAGTTGGCAAAGTTGCCACCTTCGCTCAAATGGGAGAAGAGATATTCAATCAACTTGTCGACAGCTCCGGCAGCATTAATCTGGACAACATCTTGACGCCCGTCAAACGCGTCCTGAAAGCCGGAGAAAGTTCAACAACAATAGAAAATCTGAGAACCGGAACCTACCTTGTTCACTTGGCGCAGAACAATGCCGACGGCGACACCTCATCCGTTCAGCACCTTTTCGCAACTTTGGGAGAGGAAGACAATGCGGTTGTCGCCAACATGCTGAATGGCACCTGGACATTCGTAAACGCCAATAATCAAGCGCAGCCGGTTACCTTGAGCTTACTGAACACCAATCATGCCGACTACGTTAAAGACTGGGATCCGGTTGCAACTGGCGTTCAGACTTTTATGGAAGCCTTCAGTGAAGGAAACGCCAGCAATAATGCAGAAATCAAACAACTTCACTATCTCTCACTGGAAGCCAACCCAATTTATCCGCAAATCGACCATTGGGTATCCGGTTACGATGAGATAACCTACGAATATTACACCTATCCCGTCGACGCTGACGGTAATCAGCTGGATACGCCTATTGAAGCGATTTTCAGCATTGCCGACCAGGGCGAAACACAAAATGTAAACAGTTTTGAAAGCAATTCCGACAACTGGGATAAAGAAAGCGGCATTTACAGCTCAACCCAGCGCTTTCTTGGAGGCAGTTTCAGCCAGGCTTATGATCACCGTCTGCCGGAAGGAAGCCGAAATGTTGCTTCTCCCAACCCGCTTGAGTTGTCTTATCGGGTTCACGGCGGCGGCGACGAATATCAAGAACAGGAAATGCAGGAACTAAGTGGGGGATTTTTCGTCTTGACGACGCTTCAATCGGCACTGTTATCGCCTGATGAAGAGATGCCGGATGGTTCCCAGCAGTACCAGTACAAACGAGACTATATCGACGCTGAAGGCAACTCACAGTCCTATTATTATATCAATGCTTATAACTATGAAACGGTTTTCACAACTCCGGACGGTCAGCAGAACATTGAGGACAGCGCGCCTTCTATGGTTGAAGGCGGAACCCGCATCACCGGAACCTTGGTTGAGTATACGAGCAATTACAAAGATTACAGCCGTGGTGTTATCAGCGACGACAGCGATATGAAACCGACCGAAGCGCCGCAAGTGGCGATGGCTCTGGCCATGCAGAAGATCGCGCAGCAAAACGGCGCTTATCCCGCAGCGGCTCACCCACTGGGAACAAACTGTACTGATATTGAACAAACCTATATCAATCGAGATGCAACCTATGCCTGGATCGATAATGAGTGGGTTTCCGGTGTTCAAAACTACAGTTATAAAGCGGAACCGAACCAGGATGGTTACGTGATCTCCGGCTTGGACTACAACGGAAACGGTGTCGTCGAACCTTTTGAAGCCGGCATAACTTATAACGAATACTATACCGATCAATCCGAAGACAACAGTCGCTTGGAAATCGCTGTGGTAATGGAAGTAATAGATGGTTCCGGCTATACCAATGGGGACTTCATCCCCGCTTCGGATATCGCCAATTCCAGTCTTTGGACTCAAAACAGTGAGATCCCTAACCAGTACAGTGATAATCAGGGGAACGTCGTCCAGTTATACTCTAGAGGCGAAGAAGAGCAGATGACAACAACCTTCTATGCCGCTGACCATGATGGTGACGGTGTGGCGGAACGATACGAATCAGCGGTTGGTTATCAAGAGACCAAAACTTCAGTCATTACTGCCTGTATCCGTACCGTCTATCTGAAAGGCGAAGACCTGACTTTGCCTCGCAGCGACTTCGCAGAAACTGTCGAAGTAAGTCAACCTCCGGCCGCGGAATAAAGCCTGACTGAAACAGTATTTGAAAATAAGGAATAAAAAAGGGGATACATTCCCCTTTTTTATTTTGTGTTCGTTATAAGCTTTACTGCCCGCTTTAGCCAGAAGTGCTAAGATAAGTACGCTTTTTTCAGGGACGGATACAGGATATGAAAACCCTATTTCTAATTTTAAGCCTCCTCATTGTCGGCCTGCACAATGCTCAGGCAGAGCGTTTAATTGCCCGCTTTTCCGATCTATCCCTGCAAAATTCGTTACCCGGCGACATACAGCTTCTGAAAAAGCAAACCTATCAACAGGACATCGCCTTATTGGCAATCGACGACAGCATCCCGATGCAAGCCCGTCTGTCAAAAATTCAAATCCTGCGTAGCATGCCTGGAATTCTATGGGTTACACAGGATCAGGAAATCATCGGCCCCCAAAGCATTCCCAACGATCCGTTAATCAACCAGCAGCAGAACTGGCAGATTCCAAGCCAGCTTTACGACGCATGGACTCAACAAACCGACTGCCGAGACACGGTTATTGCCATTATCGATTCAGGACTGGAGCAAACACATCCCGATTTGCAGAATAATCTGTGGCACAATCCCGGAGAAATTCCGGATAACGGCCTGGATGACGATGCAAACGGCAAAATCGATGATGTGAACGGTTGGAACACCATCAACGAAAACAATCTGATCGACGACTTGTTCGGCCACGGAACTCACGTCGCCGGCTTAATCGCCGCTCAAGGGAACAACGCTGAAGGCGTCAGCGGCGTCTGCTGGCAAGCACGCTTACTCCCTATGAAATTTCTTAACCGCTACGGCAGCGGCAGTGTCAGCGATGCCGTCAAAGCAATTTATTACATTCTGGATTTGCAGAACGCCTATCCGCACTACCATTTCATTATTAATAACAGCTGGGCAGCCAACTATAACCTTGCGCTTGAGCAAGCGCTACAAGACGCCTCAGAAGCTGGAATTCTGCTGATCAATGCTGCGGGTAACTCAGCAAAAAACCTTGATGATCAAGCCGTTTATCCAGCTTTCTTTTCAGCAAACAACCTGTCAAGCGTCAGCATTGCCAATCTTGACACCGACCCTTACACAGACGACTATACACTGAATTCAACGTCAAATTACGGCGCCCAAAGCATCACTCTGGCCGCTCCCGGAACCAATATTCTCAGTACTTGGCCACTCGATTTGGGCGATGAAAGCGGCTATGCCATCGAATCCGGTACCTCGATGGCAACCCCGATCGTCAGCGGTATCAGCGCTCTTTTGTGGCAGAGCTATCCTGAATTGAAAGCACCGGAAATCCGCGCTCTGCTGCAAAACAGCGCCAATAACAACCCCGAATTACGCGCATCTCTGGTGACGCCGGGACGCGTGCTGGCCGATGCGGCCCTACAGGCTGCAAGTCTCGGAACACCCATTGGAATTGGCTATATTGAAAACCAGGATGGCTCAACCTTCCTCAAAGGAACAAACCTTGAACAAGTTAATCACCTGACTCTGGACGAAAAGGCGCTCGCTTTTGAACTCATCGACAGCAGTCAGCTGAAAATTCAGGCTCCCGGCAGCTTAAGATGCGGTTACCTGCAAGCTTCGGATGAAACCAAAAGCAGTAATCGTCTCTATCTAGACTGGACTCCTAACCCTCCGGAAAATCTGTTTCTGCACCACTCCGAAACCAATCAGGAATACACCCTTTCCTGGAACAGTAGCGACAACGTTGACAGCCTCTTACTGCAAATTCTTAACAGCGACGGCAGTCTGGATTACGAACAATTCATCGAAAATACTACCCAGACCTTCACTTTAAGCAACTTTCAGGAAACTCAACGCATCCGCCTGCAGAGCCAAATGCGATGTGAAACCCGAACCGGAGAACAAATCACCAAGCTTTCCGTTTTTTCGGATGAAGTCAGCCCTTCCAGCGTCGAAATTCCTGTCTGGCAAACTCAAGCCATCAGCGATGCCTATTTGGGCCAAAGCTACCACATCGATCTAAAAACCGAACATACTTCGGAAATTACCCTGAAACCCTTATCCGACGACGACTGTTTTCCCGAAGGGCTCAACTTAAATAATACAGTTATCGAAGGAATTCCCGATCACCTGCAGAACTGCAGTTTCACCTTGCAAGCTCATAACGGACCTTACGCCGTCTCCGAACATCGTTTTGAAATCAATATTGTCGAGAGCGACCAACCTCTGAACCTGAAAACGGCGGAAGGAATTAAGCTGGCACTGAAAGCAAGTAATCTGCAAGGCGCCGGCTTATCTAAATTGACCAACAATACCTGGCAGTTGAGCTGGTTTCAAACGTTACAGGCACTTTCGCAAATCGAAATCGATCTGGAAAATTACGATTTGAACTTTACCGATGCCTTTTTCATTGATCAGGATGGGCAAAGTGTTCCGTTATCCGGAAACCTGAGCGACCACCGGATTGAAACCATTTACGAAGACGCCCTGTCACAAACACTGATTAATCCGGGACAGTTCATCATGCATCTGAGCCTTACCAGTGCCAGTAATGATTTGGCGGAAGCAAGCATTGATGACAGCCGCTGTTTCATCGCCTCGCAGATTTACCATGACAAACGAAACCCGCAAGTACAACAATTGAGAGAAATACGGGATCACCTGCTGGAGAACTGGCCGCAAAGCAAACCACTGGTCGACTTCTACTACGCCGTGTCTCCAACACTGGTGGAAAAATGCAAACGACATCCAGCCTTATGCGCACCGGTTAAAAGTGCCGTAAGCTGGCAACTGGATCTTCTGGTTAAAAGTTACCGTTTTTGGCAAACATGGTGATCAGAGATTACTTTTATTCTCTCAAAAGGAATTTATCGGCCTCTTCCAGATTATTGATACTGACATTCAGGTTATTCAGGCGACCGTCTTTAATCGAATAAATAAAGCCGTGAACGGCCAATTCATGACCGCTTTCCCAAGCTTTTCTCACTGCGGGAACATGACAGATATTTCGGACCTGTTCTGCAACATTGATTTCACACAAACGATCGATTTTTTCCGCTTGCGGCAAACGATCCAACGCCTCTTTTTCCCGTTGATAATACTTGCGGATCGGGCGCACCCAATGATCGATCAAATCCGGGTTCCCTTCGTTTAATGCCGCGGCAACCCCTCCGCATCCATAATGGCCATTGACAATAATATGCTTAACCTTAAGCACCTCAACTGCATATTGAATGACGCTCAAGGCGTTCATATCGCTGGAATTGATCAGGTTGGCGATATTACGATGCACAAAGATGGTTCCCGGATCCATTTTAACCAGCTCGTTTGCCGGTACACGACTATCAGAACAGCCGATCCACAGATATTCGGGCTTCTGTTGCGCGACCAGGCTTTGGAAAAAGCCCGGGCTTTCCTCATTTACCTGCTGCACCCAGGCTTCGTTTCTTTCCAGAAGCTCCTGAATTTTTTGATCGCAGTCACACTTCTCGCACATGCCCTTTCACTCCTATTCCTTTTCGTTCCCGCCCCGAACGGCAAGCAGTTTCATAATCAATAGCACAGCCAAAACACCGCCGAGGAAAGCAAATACCCCAGCCTGCCACAACACACCAAAAAGCTCCCAACCCTGCACGATGTCCACCCTCTGGCCATTAAAGTTTTCACTTAATACCAATGTCTCAATCTGACCGGACAACCCGTAAAGCAGTATCAACATTAAAGCGATAATCATCAGGCACATTGTGAGGTCCTTATGGAAACAAGCGCAGTACATGAGATGGCACCAGCGGCGCATCCGCGGTTTCAAACAGCGTGGAACGCAGATATAAAAAAGGCCCGTAATCACTTACGAGCACTTTTGAATGATCACGATGCTATCGCCATGTTTGAGATAAAGAAGACTCATCCATAGATAATCATCTTTCTCTAATATTCGCTATTACACACCGAAGTCCTGAAATGGTCAAGAAAACCAGAACCTTAAACGGATTCCGAATGGAATGAAAAAACCATTAAAACCAAGTATCGACTACCGGCTTTTTCTGAGGCTTATGCTCATTTCCCAGATCGTAAGCGGCTCTGAGCGCTCTGGCCATTTGCGGATTCGCATCCAGATCGATTTGATGAGCCTCGGCGATTTCTTGCAGATAAGCATCCGGACCAACTTCCTGATACAGTTCCAGAAATCTTTCAACTCTCATTGGAAGATCCGGTATCGCCGATTGAATGCGGGATTGAAAGCGAATCACTTCAATCTCGCTTGACTCCAGCATCTCAAATTTATAAGAGATAACATCCAGATCATTCAGTTTCGCAATCCGGGAAGGAAGCTGCTCCAGAAACAGATCGACATCCTCAATTCTCGGCGGTAAAACAAGATCGGATTCATAGCAAAACGTCTCGCCGCGGAAATCGAAAACCGAACGAACCGTAATGGTTGAACTCATAGCGATCTCCTTAACCGATTAATTCGTCAGCTTCATAAAGACTTGCGGCAATTGCTCCGGCAATTTATCAACATGATCGATCACCGTATACTGATTACCAAACACATCCGCAACATACTCATCCGCTTTTGGATCGACCGTGATGCAGTAAGAGTAAATTCCCTTGCTCTGCAGCTCTTCAACCGCCTTATGAGTATCCTGAATCAAGGTTTGCGGGTCTTTGGCATCGATATCCGCCGGCTCACCATCGGTCAACACCAACATCAGCTTTTTCTCCGCCTGCTGGCCTTCAAGATAGTGTGCCGCATGCCGCATTGCCGCCCCCATTCGAGTTGAGTAAGATGCCTCCATCCCGGCAATACGCGCCTTGACCTCGTCGGTATACCCTTCGGAATAGCCCTTGATATGCTGATAACGCACTTCATGCCGGGTATCGGAGCAGAAACCGGCAATCGCAAACTTATCGCCCAACTGTTCAACCGTCCAAGCGGTAATTGCCAGGGCTTCTTCGGAAAGCTCCAACAATGTCTGACCGGTTTGTTCATTGCGTTCATTTAAGGATTGCGACGTATCCACCAGCAACATCACTTGCGATGTTACGACTATCGGTCGTATGGCTGTAATTGATACGCGGATCAGGCGCCTGTCCGCTCTTAAAGTCGATCACCGAACGCAATGCAATATCCAGATCCAGCTCTTCGCCTTCCTCCTGGAAGCGAATACGCTTTTTGTTCTGCGGCTTCAGCATCTCGATCATTTTCTTCAAGCGCTTGGCAAGATCGCCGTGCTTTTCCATCAGACGATCAATTTTACCGGCATCTCCGGACGGGTGTAGACGCTCGTAAACCGTGGTCCAGTCAGGTCGGTAGCCTTCCGAAATATAATCCCACTCATCGTAGTGACGCGGTGGCAAACCACCCTCATTTTCAACAATTCTCTCTTCGTTCTCATACTCGTTCGGCATGATCTCATCCGACTCGTCATATTCTTCGTAGTAGAACCAGATATAGCGGTTATCGTCACGGTAAGAGACTTCGGTATCGTCGAAAAAGACCCCCGGCAAACTGTCCGAAGACTGCTTGCGCGTCTTCACATAGAAGTCGATACCCAGCTCGGCCATATCCTGAGTGGTTGAATTTTCACCTTTCTCGGCCATGACTTTATGGAAACGCTCACGAAACTCTTCCAGCAACGGATTTTCCGGATCAAAATTCTCATCCAGTAACGCGCGCGACATACGCGTTGCACGATAACGCAGACAGGACATTTTCTTATCGTCACAAGCGCCTTTTTCAGGATAAGGGTGCAACGACAGAAACAGTTTTTTCAATCCAGGATAACGTTGAATCGCCAGATGCTCGACACGACAGTCTTCGAAAACCGAAATAAACAGCTGCATATGCGGCGCGAAGTTATCTGCCATCAGCTGAGATGACCAGGTTTTGTGCGCCATCATATGTGCCAAAGTCGCGCGATAACGATCGATTCCGGACACACCGTTCTCTTCGTCATACACATCCGGGATCGCAATCAGCTCGTCGTCAAGATAAGGCACCGGTTTGCGCAACTGGTCAAACGCGGTCGCAAACGTCTGGAACGGCAAGTCGCAATCCCACATACACTCCTTAAGCATATCCATGTGGCGCTCGACATCCTTAAAAGTCGTGCCTTTACGCTCACGGGTAATAATGCTCTTGGCATCGTGTGATTCCAGCTTAAAGTATGCAATCTGCTCATCTGGTGCATTCAGATAGTTGCGAGCGCCGTAATCGATAAAGTTGCGGATGCCGTTCAGACACAACTTGGAAATCAGTTGCGGCATCGACTCCAGCAGTGCAACCATCCCCGGGCTCTCATATAAAGAGTGGTGTCCGTGGATCACCGTCTGGGTTTTTTCGACATATTCGTCAATAATTTGCAGATAAAACTCTAAATCCTCGATTCGATCGATACGACGGCACACATGCCCGAGCGTCGACAAGAACGGAATCAAAGCTTTTTTATTTGGACTTCGCGCCAGCAGATAGCTGTAATCCGCAATCATTTTGTTGGTGCCCTTTCCGAAGTGCGCAGCGATATCCGGCATCACTTCCATATACACCAATACCGGCTCAACACCCTGACCGATTTTACACAGGAAGTTCGCACCGTCTAAATAAGCCTCAACCCCTTCAGGTGACAACTTGGACACCGCATATCCCAGCAATTCAGGAAACAGTTCAACCGCTTTTGGGAACTTACAGGTAAACTTTTCCTGATATTCAGCAAATAATTCTTCATTCATACTTAAACGCTCACATTCGTTTAATTGAAAAATAAGCTCTTAAAAAATTAAGAACAATCATAAGTTTGATTCTCCGAATTTTCGTGCTGACCGAGGCCAGAATAAGGGAGTGTATACTTAATACACGACCGTTTCTAACAATGGTCAGCGCGCAAAGACGGATGAATCAATTTATGATTTAGCCGAAAATCATCGAGATTGCGTTGTCTAAAGTTTCGCGAATGTCGGCATCGTCGGTAATAGGACGAACCAGCGCCATCTTACAAGCTTCAACCGGTGAGATCCCTTTGTTGATCAGCGTTGCCGCATACACCATCAGACGCGTGGAAATCCCTTCATCCAGACCGTGGCCTTTCAGGTTACGGGCAGTTTCACCGATTTGCACCAGTTTCTTAGCCGTCGCTTCGTCAACTCCACCCTCTTTTTGCAGGATGTGTGCTTCGGTTTCCGCATCCGCGTAATCGAAATCCAGCGCACAGAAACGCTGTTTGGTTGATTGCTTAAGGTCTTTCATTAGCGACTGATAACCTGGGTTATAGGAGATAACCAGTTGGAAATCCGGATGCGCTTTAATCAGTTCACCTTTTTTATCCAGAGATAGTTCACGACGGTGGTCTGTTAACGCGTGGATAACAACCATCGTATCTTGACGCGCTTCAACGATTTCATCCAGATAACAAATCGCACCGTAGCGAGCGGCCATGGTCAACGGACCGTCCACCCAACGCGTACCGTTGGCATCCAGCAGGTAACGCCCTACCAGGTCGGAAGCGGTGATATCTTCGTTACAGGAAACCGTGATAATCGGCTTACCCAGTTTCCACGCCATATGTTCGACAAAACGTGATTTACCACAACCGGTCGGCCCTTTTACCATGACTGGCAGGCGAGCGTCGTAAGCCGCTTCATACAGTTCAATCTCGTTAGATTGCGCGTCGTAGAAAGGTTCGTTGTCAATTTTGTATTGTGAAATATCCATCTTGAGTTCCCCGAAAACTATTTAGATAAAAACTGAAAGACTGCACCTAAAACGGCGCAAGCGAAAGAAAAAGTAAATTAAATTTAAGCCCTTACAAAGAGAGTTTCTCAAAAGTTCTCTTCCTTACCATGAAAAAGGCTCAAATCGAATGTGCTTTAATCGTAAAAACAATAGAAAAGTTTAAAAAAAACCCTGCCACAGGAGCAGGGTTTTTTCTAGATTCACATAAACAAGTGTTTATACACTCAATTATTTGTGAACACCTAGCTTCTCACGCCACTCTGGGAATAGCTTGTCAGCATCACCAGGGAATGATTCGAATGCACGAGCGAATTCTGGATGCTCTTTCGCGTATTCGATTGGGTCTGCACCAGTCTTCCAGCAGTCATAAGCCTGACCTAGAGAGATACCACCGGCAGCTGGGCTGTCGATGTGACCGAATGAACCACCACCACAAGTGTTGATTACGTTACCGTGACCCAGGTTCTCGAAGAAACCAGGTAGACGAAGCGCGTTCATACCACCAGAGATGATCGGAGTAGTCGGCTTCATGCCGTACCACTTCTGATAGAAGTAAGGCCCTTGACACTCATCACGCTCAAGCATGTAAGCTAGTACGCGCTCGTCGTTGTGACCTTCCATTTTACCGTAACCCATCGTACCAGTGTGGATACCGGAAGCACCCATTAGACGGGCTAACTTCATGTAACATAGAGGATCCATACCCATTGGTGACTTATAAGAAGTAACCGCACCGTGACCTGCACGGTGGAAGTGTAGGTAGGTATCAGGGAATGCACGACGTGAAGTCGTCACACCAGCTGGACCAGTTACGAAACCGTCAACCAGGAATGCAACGTGTTTTTCGTTACCGTATTTAGCGAATTCGCCAAGAACGTATTCACCACGCTTGATCATTTCTTCGTGGAAGTCTGCCGTTACGTTAGCAGAGAATAGTTTCGCTTGACCAGTTGCTTGTTGAGCGCGATCCATTGCTTCTGCAACCTTAGGAATAACAACTTCCATTGGGCAGAAAGGCTGGTTAGCTTGTGGCTCATCGTTCTTGATGAAATCACCACCCAACCAGAAGTCATAACATGCTTTCGCGAATGGCTCAGGACGTAGACCTAGTTTAGGCTTGATGATCGTACCGGCGATGTAACCACCGTCAACTTCTGGACGACCTAGCACTTTCCACAGGTCAGAAATGTCAGTTGCTGGACCGTCGAATTTCTTAACCATTTGCTCAGGAACCAAGAAGTCCAACATACGTAGACCTTCGTGGTCACCCATACCTTGGTTGTTACCAAGAATCAAAGACCACATGTGAGAAACGTTGTAGTGACCATCGATTAGGTTTGGATCGAATAGTTCTACCGGGTAAGCGATCTTCATCAGACCACCTTTCTCACCGAAAGCCGCTTCGTCGATCTCATAAACTAGAGCGTCAACACCACGAGTGAAGTCATCAGTAGTAGAAACTTCAACGTTAGTACCGGTTGAAGATTCAGCAGCAACGTGAGCAGCTACTTCCAGGAAACCGTAACCAGCAGCTGGTTTTAGACGGTATGCAACAAGAAGGTGGTTACCATTTGCAACCAAGTTCTCTTCAGATAGAGTTAAGTCAGCGTAACGATTCGACTGATCCATTTTTCTTACCTCAAATTGTAGGGATGTCTGAGCTTATTCGCCCGAAATGAACATCCTTTATTTTTGTTAAATCAAATAATTAATTTGATTCAACCCCGAAACTTGAGAGGTCATTATAAAGAGAGCATGGATTTATTCCAATCAATAATTTTGATCTAATCTATTGCTTTAAGACTATACAAAACCAGACAACATATCGATTGCTTTCGATACTGAAAAGAAATCCCAGTGAAACTTGATTTTAGTCAAGTTTCTGAAATGCCTTCTTGCTTAATTTCTCACCTTCCGAACGTAATAACTCAATTAATTTTTCTGCGGCAATCGATAAAACCTTGCCTTTTGAATGCACCAGATACCAATGACGGTTGATCGGAAAACCTTCCACATCGAGAATACTGATCTCCCCCTGGTTGATTTCATTCATCAAAGTCGGCACAGATGCGACGGTAATTCCCAAATTCTGCAGCAATCCAAGACGAATGGCCTCGTTACCACCCAAAACCATCTTGATATGCGGTTGAAAACCGAACTCTTCAAAGACTTTTTCAATATGGGCGCGGATTCCCGAGCCGGTTTCACGCATCAAAAAAGGCTCATCTTCGAGATCTTCGATCGTTAATTTTTTTCCGACCAGCGGATGTTTGCTGTTAGCAACGAATGCCAGCGGATTAATCGCCAACTGGGAAGATTCGACATTCAGGGCCTCCGGTGGCTGACCGAGCAGATAGAAATCATCTTTATTGTTGGCGATCCGATCCAATAAAGTTTCTTTGTTTCCAACCCGCATAATCACCGTCACATCCGGATAAGCCTGGGTAAAATCATGCACCACTTTCGGCACGAAATACTGCGCTGTCGAGATCACAGACAATTTAACGCTACCGCCGGAAAAACCTTTGATGTGATTGATTTTCTGCTCGGCGAACGAGAGCTGATTGAGAATAACGCTGGCACAATCATACAGAACCTGGCCGGCATCGGTCAGATACACCTTGCGGCCGATCTGTTCGAAAAGCGGCGTCTCCAGTACCTCAACCAGCTTTTTCACCTGCATGGAAACCGTAGGCTGAGTTAGATGCAATTCTTCGGCGGCTTTGGAAAAGCTATGATGACGCGCAATACTTTCAAACACCTGCAACTGGCGCAGTGTCGCATTGCGAGCAAGAAGGGAAATTTTTTCAGGCATAGTGGAACGCACATTCAATAAGAGAGAAGCTTATTGTACTGCGCCCCGCCCGCCAGTGTGAAGCACCGCAGAAAACTTAACGGGTATCCGACATTGCCAGCAGTTTATTGATATCAACGGTTTGCAGGAAATCCAGAAAAGCCTGTGCCGGCGGCATAAGTGATTTATCCTTCATTCGAGCGACATACCAGTTGCGGATCAGCGGAAATTCCTGAACATCCAGAATCACCAGATGACCATATTTGACCTCGATACGGATCGACTGCTTCGGTAGAACCGAAATTCCCAAATCCGCCATTACCGCCTGCTTCATTGACTCGGTACTGCCCAATTCCATATAAGGTTCGATATGCAAGTCGTGTTCGGCAAACTTTTCAACCACCGACGAGCGGATACCGGAACCGACTTCTCGCATCAAAAAACGTTCATTGGCGATATCTTCAATCGCGATACTTTTCTGTTTACCCAGGCGGTGGCTCGGATGTGCAGCCACTACCAGCTCGCTCTCGAAAAACGGAAAAGCGTCCATTTTCAACTCTTCCGGCACCCGGCCCATAATCGACAGATCGTATTGATTATGCTTAAGCTCATCGATAATGCGGCGCCGATTGATAACCGTAATCGACGGGCGAACATCTGGAAAACGATTCAGAAAAGCCTTCAAAATATAAGGCATGAAATACTTGGCCGGGGTCACCACGGCCATGCGCAACTCGCCTTCAACATTGTTCTGCGCCGACTTGATGGAGACATTCAACTCTTGCAACTCTTCAAGAATTTTTTGACAACTCTGGTACATCTGTTTGCCTGGAGGCGTCAGATAAAGTTTCTTTCCGACCACTTCAATCAACTTGACGTCGTTATTCTCTTCAAGGCGTTTTACCTGAATCGATACAGCTGGCTGTGATAAATTCAACTCCTCGGCAGCTCGAGTAAAACTTCCCAAACGCGCAACCGCTTCAAAAATTCGTATCTGTTGAGCGGTAATGTGCAAATTCTGCATAACCCTATTCCTGTGCGGTTATTGAAAACAACGGCCCTGCGACCATTTGCATAAACATTTGTTTATTTTCACTATAACAAAGCATGCGCGAAAAAAAATTTGATTTTTCCTAACATAGGCTTCAACGAAATTTGACGGGAAGTTCACGGGGAAATTTTCCAACGACTCATCAAATTTTTTAGCTAAGAGTATCACAAAAACTGTAATGCTAATCGTAAGCGCTACGACTTTTATTTTACTCTTAAAAATTTAAACCATGATTAACCGTTAAAGAGGTCAAATATGGCAAAGACGTATAACGCTGGTGTAAAAGAATACCGCGAAACTTATTGGATGCCGGAATACGAGCCGAAAGAATCAGATTTCCTGGCATGTTTTAAAGTAGTTCCACAGGACGGTGTTCCTCGTGAAGAAATCGCTGCGGCTGTTGCTGCCGAGTCTTCAACAGGTACTTGGACAACTGTTTGGACTGACCTTCTAACTGACCTTGACTACTACAAAGGTCGTGCATACCGCATTGAAGACGTTCCTGGTGACGATTCAGCGTTCTACGCATTCATCGCTTATCCGATCGACCTGTTTGAAGAAGGGTCAATTGTATCGGTAATGACTTCTTTGGTTGGTAACGTTTTCGGATTTAAAGCACTACGCTCTATCCGTTTGGAAGATATCCGCTTCCCACTGGCTTACGTAATGACTTGTGGTGGACCTCCACACGGTATCGAAGTTGAACGTGACAAAATGGATAAGTACGGTCGTCCGATGTTGGGTTGTACTATCAAACCGAAACTTGGTCTATCTGCTAAAAACTACGGTCGCGCAGTATATGAGTGTCTTCGTGGTGGTCTTGACTTCACAAAAGATGATGAAAACGTCACTTCTCAGCCATTCATGCGCTGGAGAGACCGTTTCCTATTCTGTCAGGAAGCGATCGAGAAAGCAGAAGCGGAAACCGGTGAGCGTAAAGGTCACTATTTGAACGTTACTGCCGGGACTCCGGAAGAAATGTACGAGCGTGCGGAATTCGCGAAAGAGATCGGTACTCCGATCATCATGCACGACTTCCTGACGGGTGGTCTGACAGCGAACACAGGTCTTGCGAACTACTGCCGTAAGAACGGTCTGCTACTGCACATTCACCGCGCGATGCACGGTGTAATTGACCGTAACCCGTTACACGGTATCCACTTCCGCGTACTTTCAAAAGTACTTCGTTTGTCAGGTGGTGACCACCTTCACTCAGGTACGGTTGTCGGTAAACTTGAAGGTGACCGTGAAGCAACTCTAGGCTGGATCGACATCATGCGTGATTCGTTCATCCCTGAAGACCGTTCACGCGGAATCATGTTCGACCAAGACTTCGGTGCAATGCCTGGTGTTATCCCGGTTGCATCCGGTGGTATCCACGTATGGCACATGCCGGCACTGGTTACCATCTTCGGTGATAACTCGGTTCTTCAGTTCGGTGGTGGTACGCTTGGTCACCCATGGGGTAACGCAGCGGGTGCCGCAGCAAACCGTGTTGCGCTTGAAGCGTGTGTTCAAGCTCGTAACGAAGGTCGCGAAGTTGAGAAAGAAGGTAAGGATATCCTTACTAACGCAGCTAAATCTAGCCCAGAGCTTAAGATCGCGATGGAAACTTGGAAAGAAATCAAGTTTGAATTCGATACTGTTGACAAACTAGACGTATCTCACAAGTAATTTGAATT
This sequence comes from Thiomicrorhabdus sp., assembly GCF_963677875.1. Classification (NCBI taxonomy): domain Bacteria; kingdom Pseudomonadati; phylum Pseudomonadota; class Gammaproteobacteria; order Thiotrichales; family Piscirickettsiaceae; genus Thiomicrorhabdus; species Thiomicrorhabdus sp. Next base: position 17,066 of record NZ_OY782565.1, read on the forward strand.
TAGGAGAAATATAAATGAGTATTCAAGATTATCCATCACGTATTTCCGATCCGATGTCACGTAAGGCTGAGACGTTCTCTTACCTTCCAAAAATGGACGACGATCAGATCAAAGCGCAAGTTCAGTACATCATCGACAAGGGTTGGAACCCTGCGGTTGAACACTCAGAGCCAGAGCGTGCAACTGATTACTTCTGGTACATGTGGAAACTTCCAATGTTCGGTGAGACTGATGTGAACGTTGTTCTTGAAGAGATCAACAACTGTATCGCTGCCAACCCAAACAACCACGTTCGTTTGATTGGTTACGATAACTTCTCTCAGTCTCAAGGTGCGAACATGCTAATCAAGCGTGGCGACATCTAATTTGAAAATGGTTTCTAAGGTTCGCCAGTAACCCCGGTGCTTTGTTGGGCGCTGCTCGGAATCCTCATGTGCCTTTTGTACACTCCGGTTCCTGCGCTGCGTCCGCCTCGCACCAGAATCACTGGTAAACCCGATCATTCCATTTTGGAATGGATCAAAATGGAAACCGGCAATTAAATTAGAAAACGATTGAAAATCGCCTCACTTCGGTAGGGCGTCGATACGGGAAAGATCAAAAATCGACTCCGTATCGTATAAGAATCCGGGTTGGAGATGCGATGATGTCATATTCTCCAACCTCTACCCTCTTTGCCCTTCAGGTACTTACCTCCCTGCCGGGCAAAGGAGCCAGCCGTCCCCGAAACCGGCTGGCTTTTCCATCTTTTACATGTGCTCATTGCCTGCAGTGAATACATCTAAAAGTTTGAAGACGGAGAAGCAAACATGTCAGAAATCAATGCACTTGACCCTCAACAATACGTTATTAAAGAAGAGCCGTACTACTGCCCGGTTGGCGATGAAGTTGAGCTATTCGAATCCGCATATGCTTCACGTATGCCGATGATGCTTAAAGGTCCGACCGGTTGTGGTAAATCGCGTTTCGTTGAATATATGGCTCATAAACTCGGCAAGCCGTTAATCACCGTAGCCTGTAACGAAGACATGACCGCTTCCGATCTGGTCGGACGTTTCCTGATCGACCCTCAAGGAACCAAATGGCAAGACGGCCCTTTGACCGTTGCCGCGCGTATCGGTGCAATCTGTTATCTGGATGAGGTGGTCGAAGCCCGTCAGGACACCACGGTTGTTATCCACCCGCTAACCGACCACCGTCGCGTACTTCCGCTGGACAAAAAAGGTGAACTGGTTGAAGCACACCCGGACTTCCAACTGGTTATTTCCTACAACCCAGGCTATCAGTCGATGATGAAAGACCTGAAGCAATCGACCAAACAGCGTTTCGGCGGCTTCAGCTTTGATTACCCCGAAGAGAAAGTCGAAGCGGAAATCATTGCCAAAGAAGCCGGTATCGAACTGACGATTGCCGAAAAACTGGTTCAGATTGCCCAGCGTTCGCGTAACCTCAAAGGACACGGTCTGGACGAAGGTATGTCGACCCGTCTGTTGGTCTACGCCGGTCAGCTGATCGCCAAAGGGGTTTCACCAAACAAAGCATGCCGCATGGCGCTGATTACACCATTGACTGACGATTTGGATATTTTGGATACTCTAATGACAACCGTTGAGACCTTCTTTGAAGAGTAAGGAATTTTTCTCTTAAAAGAACGATCCCGCTCTGGAATAAGAGCCAGTCTACGGCGCCACTTCGCAATCATTGAAGTCCGGCGCCGTTTTTGAAATAAGCACTTTGCTTATCGAGTATTCACGAAAGATGAGAATGCGATTATGAGTTCAGATATCGAAGAAATCAAACAATCCATCTTGGAAAGCATTCCGGAATTGGAAGACCGCCTTGAGGCGATGATTCACGAAGCCTCCCACCACATGAACGAGGCCGCACGCCACACCTGGCTGGAAAATGCCAAAGGCATCGCCTACCTCGGAAAAGGGAAGCAGATTGTTGTCGCTTACCTGGAGTCCATACCGCAAGTCGTTCATCAGGTCGAAGATGAAATCCTGGACGACATCCACGAGACCGTAATGAAACTGTCGTCGGTAACCTCCGGAGAAGTGGTTTCACTGCTACTGACCTCCCTGCCGCTGGCGGCGGAACGTACCGGCGATATCGACCTGCTACGCCAATATCTGCAACTGATTTACCAGATCGGCTCCAAGTCGCCGCGCGGCTTGCGGCCGATGCTGAACAATATAGACGAAATTCTTTCGAAGCTGACAGTTTCCGGCCTGCGTCGCTGGGCGATGTGGGGTGTACAGGCGCACGCCCGTAAGTTCGAAGCGCAGATGAAATACTTCGCTCTGGAATCGGAAGACTCCAAAGCGGTATTTCAGCAACAGCGTAAAGGCACTCTGTTTATCGACAACCATCGTTCAATCAACTTCTACCTGCGGGCTTTCTGGGGTCGCGACTTCTTTATTCGCCCAGCCGCCGCGGATTTCGAAGACTTTAAACCCTTCTTCGAAAAGAACGCCATGCACCTCCCGGACGCTTTGAACGACATGGGGGATGTTAAGGGAACCGACGTCTATCGCGCAATGGCCGCCCATATGGCTGCGCACTTAATGTATACCAAGCAATCGGTAACCATGGAACAGTTGAATCCCCAGCAGATGTTTTTTATCGAACTGATGGAAGATGCGCGAGTTGAATACAAAGCAATTCAGAATTTCCCGGGATTGCGTAAACTATGGCGTAAGGTCATCCGTGAAGCGCAGGAAATGAAAAAACTGGATGCTTCTTCCACCGCGTCCCGTTTGGAAAATCTGGCACTGAAGCTCATGGATCCTGAGCATCCGTTTGAAGATGAAAAACTGCAGGTAGTCGTTGATCGCTTCTATGAACAGATCGAAGAAAATCAGGACGACGAAATGTGGTCTTGGAAAATGGGTATCTTGTTGTATAACGTCCTCAACCAATCCCTGCAACGCTGGCAATCTCTGACCGAAATCAGCAAGCAGCGTTTCGCTTACCGTGACGACAACCGCTTAATCTGGCATTCCGAAGAATGGGAAGAAGTCCCGGGTGGTGGCGATGCGTATAAAGAGACGGTTCGTAAACACGTTTCACTGATGGAAATGATCAATGAGATCGATTCCGAAATGGTCGATGTTGACCACGATGAAATCTGGGTGCTGGGTTCCGAATTGTACCCTTACGAGGACAACGGGGTTTCCTGGAATGAAATGGAAGGAATCGAACCGATTTCCGACCCTTTCCACTACGACGAATGGGACTATCGTGTGCAATTGCACCGCCCTCAGTGGACAACGCTTTACGAACATAGAGCCAAAAAAGGCGATCCGAGCATCTACGAGCGTATTCTGGATGAAAACAAACAGATTGCGCACCGCATTAAACAGATCGTAGACAAGCTCCAGTCGGTCGGTTTACAGCGCATGCGCCGTCTGGAAGATGGAGACGAGCTGGATTTGAATGCCTGTGTTGAAGCGATTACCGCTTTGCGCATGGGTCAGGAACCAGATCCTCGAATCACCATGAAAAACGTGATTCGCACTCGTGAAGTCTCGGTGGTGATCCTGCTGGATTTATCGGAATCGACGAATGAAATCGTTCCGGGCTCCGATAAGAGTATTCTACAGGTTACTCAAGAAGCGGCCATTCTGGTTTCACACGCCATCAACGGCATCGGAGATCAGTTTGCAGTTCATGGCTTCTCGTCGGATGGTCGCCATGATGTTCAGTACACTCGCTTCAAACAGTTCGACGAACCGTTTGATCCGGAAGTACATGCCAAACTGGCAGGAATGAAAGGTGGCTTATCGACACGTATGGGAGCGGCAATGCGCCATGCCGGAAACTATCTCGACAGACAGTCTTCCAAACAGAAGCTGTTGCTGGTAATTACCGATGGCGAGCCGGCAGACATTGATGAAAAAGACGGTCAGTATTTAAAGCAGGATGCCAAAAAAGCGGTGGAAGAACTGCAAACCAAAGGAATCTACAGCTATTGCTTGACGATCGACCAATATGCGGATAAATATGTGCAGAATATTTTCGGTGCCAACCGCTTCGCTATTGTTGATAATGTGATGCGCCTGCCGGAAAAACTGCCGACCCTGTTCGCTAACCTGACCAGCTAATATTTCGCACGATTGAGCAGTCAATATACGGGGCTGTCACGGCCCCGTTTTTGTCTCTACAGAATTTTTGAGGTAAGAAAATGAATTTAGAACAATTTAAAACCGCACTTGATAAGATGAGCGATGAAGAATTACAGCAAATCATCGACGATCCGGACAAAGGATTAATTGTGGTTCGCGACGAAGCACTGGATATCGGCGCAAGCGATCAGGCCTATGTCATCTATGAGCTTGGTGACGATGCCTTTGCAACGGTTTCCGAACTGAGAAACAGCCTTGACGATCAGGCAGAAGCAATGCTTAAGGAATACTACCAGTTCAACCCTTTAAGCAAAGAGTTCTTCAATAAAGAAGTTCAAAAGTTATTTAACGAATATGGTGAACTTTCCTTTATCTCAACCCCGAAAAAACCGGCCAGCAAAGCAATTTTTGTTGAAAACGAGCAAGTGCTTTGTCTGGATGAAAATGAACCGCGCTTCAAATATGCCTTTAAACTGGAACTGGATGACTCCTATGCTCAACCACAGGCACAACTGAACAAGGTCAAAAACTGGATTCAAAGCGGAAGTGCCTATCAGGACTACATCAGCGTCAACGTGTGCCGTTTCAGCGCAATTGAATGACACCGATTTTTCTTATTGCCAAACCGGGCTCCTGCCCGGTTTTTTATTGTCTAAACCCTGCCGGATTTTCTTCAGGCATAAAAAAACCCGGTCCAGATAAACCAGACCGGGTTTTTAACAAGCTAATTTAAAAACTTAAATTAGTTTACTTTCTGATCAAGAGAACCAGAAGCGTAACGAGCTTGCATTTCTTCCAGACCAAGAGACTTGATCTTAGAAGCGTGACCTGCACAACCGAATGCTTCGAAACGCGCTTTACAGATATCCATCATCGCGTTTTCAGCCGCGTTGAAGAACTTACGTGGGTCGAAGTTAGACGTGTTTTCAGCAAGATGCTTACGGATTGCACCGGTAGATGCCATACGCAAGTCAGTATCGATGTTAACTTTACGAACACCGTGCTTGATACCTTCAACGATTGCTTCAACAGGTACACCGTAAGTTTGACCCATATCACCACCGTAGTTGTTGATGATTTGCAACCATTCTTCCGGAACAGAAGAAGAACCGTGCATTACGATGTGAGTATCAGGGATGCGCGCGTGGATCTTAGCGATCTGATCGATCTTAAGAACATCGTCAGAAGGCTTAGAAGTGAACTTATAAGCACCGTGAGAAGTACCAACCGCAACCGCTAGAGCGTCAACATTGGTATCTTTAACGAACTGAGCCGCTTCTTCAGGATCAGTCAGAAGCATAGAGTGATCTAGCTCTTCATCAGAACCGTGACCATCTTCTTCACCCATCTTACCAGTTTCAAGAGAACCCAGGCATCCTAGCTCACCTTCAACCGATACACCACCGGCGTGAGCGATCTTAACCACTTCCGCAGTAATTGAAGAGTTGTACTCGTAAGAAGCAGGAGTCTTCATGTCAGATTCAAGAGAACCGTCCATCATGACAGAAGTGAAACCTGACTGGATTGCACGTAGACATACACCAACATCAGAACCGTGGTCTTGGTGCATAACAACAGGGATATGCGGGAACATTTCAGTCGCAGCTTCAATCATGTGACGAAGCATTGGTTCACCAGCATACTTACGCGCACCAGCAGAACCCTGAAGGATTACCGGAGAGTCACAAGCATCCGCAGCACGCATGATAGCGCGTACTTGTTCCATGTTGTTTACGTTAAACGCAGGCATACCAAAGCTGTGTTCTGCCGCGTAGTCCATTAATTCACGAAGTGTAATCATCGCCATGTGCGAGACTCCTCTATTGGTTTTCAAAAAATAATTTTTACTATTTTACCAGTGTTTAGACAACACACCAAATAGTAATCGGCCGGGAAACACCCCGGCCTTAAGGTTAAAAAACTTACGGAACCTTAACGATTTCCATGGAATTCGTCCCGCCCATTGTTCCTCTGGATTCCCCGCGAGTCAAAATCACCAGATCACCGGAATTGGCAATACCGAAAGATTTCACTTTTTTCAAAATCTCTTGTTTCGCTTCAGCATCCGTCAGGCCATCATAGTTCAAAGTCGACGGATAAACCCCACGGTACAGGGTAACTTTACGGCGGGTATTCAAATGCGGCGTCATGGCCACAATCGGCTTGCCGGACGAAATACGCGACATCAACAAGGCGGTATTACCCGATTCCGTCACCGCCACAATGCACTTGACCACAAAATGGTTCGCTGCATACATTGCCGACATGGCAATCGTCTCATCGACCGCAGTAAAGTTTTCATCAATACGGTGAGTCGACATACGCGCAGAGCGCTGTTTCTCAGCTTCCTGACAGATACGACCCATCGTTTCGATCACCAGGCTAGGAGAACGGCCGGTTGCCGTTTCACCGGAAAGCATCACGGCATCGGTTCCATCCATCACGGCATTGGCAACGTCAAATACTTCCGCACGGGTTGGAATCGCATTCTCGATCATGGTTTCCATCATCTGAGTCGCAGTGATGGTGACACGGTTCAATTGACGGGCGCGCTTGATCATTTTTTTCTGCAGGGCAGGAAGCAATGCATCACCGACTTCGACCCCCAAATCCCCGCGAGCGATCATAATGACATCGGAAGCCAGAATGATCGAATCCAAAGTCGTATCGTTCGCCACCGCTTCGGCACGCTCGACTTTGGAAACAATCGAACAATTCAAACCGGCTTTCTGCGCCAGGGAACGACAGTACTCCACATCCTCGGCCGAACGCGGGAAAGATAATGCCAGGTAATCTGCCTGAATTTCAGCGGCAGTCAAAATATCTTCTTTATCCTTGTCCGTCAGCGCCGCAGCCGACAGGCCTCCGCCCATCAGATTGATTCCCTTATTGTTGGACAAGGTTCCGCCAACAATAGTCGTGGTGTTTACACGTTCACCTTCAACATTATCAACTTCAAATACCAGACGGCCATCGTCCAGAAGAAGCTTATCACCGCTCTTCACATCGTAAGGCAGGTTCTTGTAAGTCAAACCGACTTCATGCTGATTCCCGTCGTTGTTTCCGACGTTATTATCAAAGGCGAACTTATCACCTTGCTTCAAGAAAATTTTATCTTCCGCAAAACGGGCAATGCGGATTTTCGGCCCTTGCAAATCAACCAATACCCCCACTTCGTGGTTGTATTTCTCCGCCAGGTCACGGACACGCTGGGCACGGGCAATATGCTCTTCGGGACTGCCGTGCGACATGTTGATACGGACAACGTCGACTCCAGCCTCAATCATTCTCTCTAATTCGCCTTCGCGATCTGTAGCCGGCCCTAAAGTTGCCACAATTTTTGTTCTTCTTAAACCAGTTGTAGGCATGTAAAGAATTTCCTTCTTAAAATTACGCTTGCTTGCCCAAAGATGTCTCGCAAAATAAACACGTCCGCTACCAGACCGCAGCCAGTATTGGCTGGGATTGCGATATGTTTACTTACCGAGTCACCCTTTAGGAAATTAAACTTAACAAGCAAAAATGACAAAAAGATGAAAACCGAAGCCCTTTATGGAACTTCGGTTTATTTTTGGGAATATATTATTTTGCAGCCGCTTCTTCAAGCATTGCAACTGCTGGCAGTTTTTTACCTTCCAGGAATTCAAGGAAAGCACCACCACCGGTCGAGATGTAAGAAACCTTATCAGCGATGTCATACTTATCGATCGCCGCTAGTGTGTCACCACCACCCGCGATAGAGAAGGCAGAAGATTCTGCGATTGCCATCGAAACCGCTTTCGTTCCTTCACCGAACTGATCGAATTCAAATACACCGACAGGGCCGTTCCATACAACCGTACCGGCATTTTTGATGATTTCTGCAAGTTCAGCCGCTGAATCAGGACCGATATCGAAAATCATATCGTCTTCAGCAGTATCTGCAGCAGACTTCGTTTCTGCTGCAGCAGACTCAGAGAATTCTTTACCGCAAACAACATCCGACGCCAAAGGAATCGCAGCACCGCGCGCTTCCATAATTTCATTCAACTTGTTACAGGTTGGAATCAAATCCGCTTCATATAGAGACTTACCAACCGGATGACCTGCCGCCGCGATGAAGGTATTCGCGATACCGCCACCGACAACCAGCTGATCAACTTTCTCGGATAGAGACTCAAGAACCGTCAGCTTAGTAGAAACCTTAGAACCACCAACGATCGCAACAAGAGGACGCGCTGGGTTATTCAACGCTTTTCCAAGAGCATCAAGTTCAGCTGCCAGAAGAGGACCAGCACAAGCAACCGGAGCAAAAGCACCCGCACCGTGAGTAGAAGCTTGCGCACGGTGAGCTGTACCGAAAGCATCCATTACGTAGATGTCACAAAGAGCCGCATATTTTTTAGATAGCTCTTCGGTATTTTTCTTTTCACCAACGTTGAAACGAACGTTTTCCAGAAGAACCACTTCGCCTTCCGCAACTTCAACACCGTCAAGGTAATCTTTAACCAGGCGAACTTCTTTACCCAGCTTTGCGGAAAGATCAGCTGCAACCGGAGCCAAAGAAGCCGCTTCATCATATTCACCTTCAGTTGGTCGACCTAGGTGAGACATAAGCATTACTTTCGCACCTGCATCTGCGGCCATTTTGATCGTAGGCAAAGAAGCGCGGATACGGGCATCAGAAGTAACCTTACCGTCTTTAACCGGAACGTTCAGGTCTTCGCGGATAAGAACGCGCTTACCGGCCAAATCTAGATCAGACATCTTAATTACAGACATGTTGAGTCCTCTTTTACAAGTTAAACCGCTGGAATCAGCAGTATTTGGATTTAAGTTAAAAATTAAATTTGCTTTTCAATTCTCAGTACGAAAACCGACAAGCAAATTTAATTTGAGAAGCTAGAAAACTAACCCCTCAAATTACACTAAGGAAAGTTTCGCTGAGTAGCGAGATTAATTCTAGGAAGACTGCGGGAGCGTACAACTAGTACGTGACCAAAGTCTGACACCGAAGTAACTCGCTAATCAGCTAGAAACCTATTTCTTAGTTGCTACCTACGTGGCGTACTACACGCATCATGTTGCAAGTATAACCATACTCGTTGTCATACCAGGCAACACACTTAACGAAAGTAGAGTCTAGAGCAATACCAGCGTTAGCGTCGAAGATAGATGGGTGAGAATCACCACGGAAGTCAGTCGAAACATTCGCTTCTTCAGTGTAACCAAGAACACCAGCTAGCTCGCCTTCAGAAGCCGCTTTCATAGCGGCCTTGATCTCTTCCATTGAAGTTTCTTTTTCTAGTTCAACCGTTAGGTCAACAACAGAAACGTCAGAAGTAGGGACACGGAAAGCCATACCAGTCAGTTTACCGTTTAGAGCAGGTAGTACTTTACCAACTGCTTTTGCAGCACCAGTCGAAGAAGGGATGATGTTTTCCAGGATACCGCGACCACCACGCCAGTCTTTCATTGAAGGACCGTCAACCGTTTTTTGAGTAGCTGTTGCAGCGTGAACAGTCGTCATAAGACCACGTTTGATACCGAAGTTATCGTTAAGAACTTTCGCCATCGGCGCAAGACCGTTAGTGGTACAAGAAGCGGCAGAAACAATCGCTTGACCAGCGTATTCGTTGTGGTTAACACCGTAAACGAACATTGGAGTAGCGTCTTTAGAAGGCGCTGATTGAACAACTTTCTTCGCACCCGCTTCGATGTGAGCTTGGCAAGTTTCTTCAGTCAGGAAGAAACCGGTACATTCGATAACTAGATCCGCACCAACTTCGTCCCATTTAAGGTCAGCCGGGTTACGCTCTGCAGTGATACGAATAGTTTTACCGTTAACGATTAGGTTACCGCCTTCAACTTCAACCGTACCATCGAAACGACCGTGTACTGAATCATACTTAAGCATGTATGCCAAGTATTCAGGATCCAGTAGATCGTTGATTGCTACAACTTCGATGTCTTGGAAGTCTTTAGCAGCTGCACGGAAAGCCATACGACCGATACGGCCAAAACCATTGATACCAACTTTAATTGTCATTATCGTTTTCTCCAAAAATTACACTGCACTGAGGTTAATGCAGTTTCTTAAAATAAAAAACTTTTGTTTGCCGGCATTGCACCCTCAGCCGACAAACAGGAAATCTGCGCTCTCTCATCCATGAGAACGCGCGGTAATTAATTACTTACCAAGAACCTTGTTAGCAGTCGCTACAACATTCTCAACCGTGAAGCCGAACTCTTTAAACAGTTCACCGGCTGGTGCAGATTCACCGAAAGTAGACATGCAAACCGTACCGCCATCAAGACCGATGTACTTGTACCAAGAATCGGCAACCCCGGCTTCAATCGCTACGCGCTTAACACCTGGGATAAGAACGGAGTCTTTATAGGCTTGATCTTGCTCGTCGTAAGCATTGGTACATGGCATAGAAACCACACGTACATTTTCATCCATCGCTTCTGCTGCTTCAACCGCAAGGCCGACTTCAGAACCGGTTGCAATGAAGATGATATCAGGCGTACCGGCACAGTCTTTCAGTACGTAACCACCCTTCTCGATGTTCGCAACCTGCTCCGCAGTGCGAGGCATCGGAGTAAGTGCTTGACGAGAGAATACTAGAGCAGTCGGAGCATTGCTGCGCATCATGGCAATTTTCCATGAAACCGCAGACTCAACTGCGTCACACGCACGCCAGGTTTGGAAGTTAGGGATCACGCGCATGGTCGCCATCTGCTCAACCGGCTGGTGAGTCGGCCCATCTTCACCCAAACCGATAGAGTCATGAGTGTAAACGTAGATCGTACCGATTTTCATCAAGGCCGACATACGCAGAGCGTTACGCATGAACTCCATGAACATGAAGAAAGTACCGCCGAACACTTTAAAACCACCGTGAAGAACCATACCGTTCATCATGTGCGCCATACCGAATTCGCGAACCCCCCATGACAGGTAGTTACCATTGGCATTTTCTTTGTTGACCTTAACCATTTTCGACCAGTTAGTCAGGTTAGAACCGGTCAAGTCGGCAGAACCACCGAACATTTCAGGCAGGATTTCACCCAATTTTTCGATTGCTTTCTGAGAAGCCTGGCGAGAAGCCAGTTTTGGAGACTCTTCCTGAGTCGCAGCGATGAACGCATCCATTTCAACTTCAAAGTTTGCAGGAAGTTCACCCGCCATACGACGTTCGAATTCTGCCGCTTCAGCAGGGTATTCCGCACGGTAAGCTTCAAACTTGGCATTCCATGCCGCTTCATCAGTCGCACCTTGCTCTTTGTGATCCCAACCAGCGTAGATATCTTCCGGAATTTCGAAAGGAGCAGCTGTCCAACCCAATTCTTTACGAACCAGATCAATTTCATCGTCACCCAGAGGCGCACCGTGACAAGAGTAAGTACCGCATTTGTTCGGAGAACCGTAACCGATCACCGTCTTAGTACAGATCAATGTTGGCTTATCAGTAACTTTCTTAGCTTCTTCGATGGCCGCGTTGATTGCATCCGCATCGTGACCGTCAACATTTGGAATAACGTGCCAGTCGTAAGATACGAAACGACCTGGAACACCTTTTTCCATCCAGTCACCGATATTACCGTCGATAGAGATATCGTTGTCATCCCAGAAAGCGATCAATTTACCAAGACCCAGAGTACCGGCCATAGCACATGCTTCATGTGAAAGACCTTCCATCAAACAGCCGTCACCCATGAACACATAAGTGTGGTGATCGACGATTTCGTGACCTGGTTTGTTGAATTGAGCAGCAAGCGTACGCTCTGCGATTGCCATACCAACAGCGTTAGTAATACCTTGACCTAGAGGACCCGTCGTTGTTTCGATACCGTCGGCATAGCCATATTCAGGGTGACCTGCAGTTTTCGCGTGCAATTGACGGAACTGCTTGATGTCTTCCATGCTCAGATCAAAACCGGTCAGGTGCAATAGAGAGTAGATCAGCATCGATCCGTGACCGTTAGACAGTACGAAACGGTCGCGATCCGCCCACTTGGCGTTGGTCGGATTATATTTCATGTGGCTATTCCACAGTACTTCAGCGATATCCGCCATCCCCATAGGCGCACCAGGGTGCCCGGAGTTGGCTTTTTGAACCGCGTCCATACTCAGGGCACGGATAGCGTTTGCTAGGTCTCTACGAGTTGCCATACAACTTCCTCAACTTTCTTTAAAAAAATTCGGTGTGCAAATGACCGCTTTCATGGCGTTTTTCTATGCCAGTTTTCACTGTAAAAGCGGCTTTACGAGATAAATTTGGACAAGTATTCTCTCTCAAAATTTCATTTTCATCAAGTTTTCTTGTTGAACCCGAAAAGAAAATCATCCCAAAATCCAATTTGAAATCCCGCCGTTCAGACTAAAAGGCCATAATGACAAAAATATGAATTTTTTCATCATGTTATTCCAAATCAAGGTCAAGCAAACACTTTTTTGAATAAAATTTGATTTAAACAAACTTTTCGACATTCGTTTTCATTGCCCACATACCTCACCAAGCAAGGAGACTCACATGCCCATACATCTGAAAGACTTAGTAACCGAAGCAAAAGCCATTATCAACGAAGTCGACTGCGCGCAAGCATCCGACATGCTGCAAAGCGGATACACGCCTCTTGACGTAAGAGAATCTTATGAATATCTGAACGGTACGATTCCGATGTCCAAACATATTTCAAGAGGGCTTCTCGAACCGAAGTGCGATATGGACTTCGCCGGGCACGACCCGGACATGGAAGATCCCGATAAATGCTGGCTGGTGTTTTGTCAGGCAGGAGGGCGCGGCGCTCTGGCAACTTACACCATGCGCAAGATGGGATTTAAAAACGTCGTCAATCTGACCGGCGGCTTTAAAGCCTGGCAAGATGCCGGGCTGGATGTCACCTGCCCACCGACCGAAGAAGGTCTGATGCTGTGCAACCATCCATGGAACCCGCAACATTCATAACAGCCTTGCCATGGGCGTAAAAACCATTGTCAGGAAGTTTTTACGCCTGCATCCGTTTCGGAGCCGTCTTTCGAAGAAACGAAAAATCGCTCCGAAGTCATTTCGTAAATCGACAACATCGCAGGAATGACCAGCAAAATCAGAAAAGTCGAGAACATTAGCCCGAAGGCGATTGCCGTCGCCATCGGAATCAGGAACTGCGCCTGAAGAGAGGTTTCAAACAACAGCGGCGTCAAACCGGCAATGGTTGTCAGAGAGGTCAACAACACCGCCCGAACACGCTGCACCGCGGCCTCCTCCAAAGCCTCGTTTACCTCAAGACCGGCTTCACGTAACCGTTTATAGAAACTGACCAGTATGATCGAATCGTTGACCACAATTCCCGACAAACCAAAAAAACCGAACAAGGACAGGATCGTCATATCCAGCCCCATCCACCAATGGCCCATGATCGCTCCGACCAGACCGAACGGAATCGCCATCATCACCACCAGCGGCCAGCCGTAAGACCCGAAGACCCAGGCCAAGACGATATAGATCAGCGACAAACCGATAAACAGACCGATCTTCATATCCCCCAAAGCTTCCGCCTGACGGGCATTCTGCCCTTCCAAACTGTAGCTGATGCTGTATTTACTTTGCAAATCGGCCAAAACAGTCTGCTGTAGCGTGGCCAGAATCTGATTGGCATTATTCACATTCTTATCGACTTCACCGACCACCGTCACCGCCAGCTGCCCGTCGACATGACGCATCACATCGAAACCGCGTTGTGTTTTCCAACTTGCCACCGAGTTGAGCGCGACTCTCTGTCCGTTCGGAGCAACGACCTGCATTTTATTCAAAGTTGCCAGAGAAACTCGTTCATTCAGCGGATATTGAACCCGAACCTCGATTTCATCTTCGCCATCGGTAAAAATCTGCACCAGACGTCCAGAGAAAGCCGCCGACAGCTGTTCCCCCAAAGAAACATAGGTAAAGCCCAACGCCTCGCCCTGAGGCGTCAATTGATACACCAGCTGATCACGACCGAAAGGCAGGTCATCACGGATACCGCTCACACCGGAAATCTGCGTCAACACTTCTTGCAAATCCAGAGAAGCCTGTTTCAACGTCATCGGGTTCGCCCCTGTCAAACGAATGTCGACATCACTACCCGGCGGCCCCATACGCGGCGCCTCGATCGTCAGCACATCCAATCCGGGAACCGTTCCCGCCTTCTGCTGCCAGACCCGAATAAATTCGGCATTACGTGTTTCACGCTGGTCCGATTCGACCAGTTCGATATTAATGCCGGCAAAATTCGGCCCGCTTTGGCGACTGGTTTTATTAAAATGCACCACCGCGACCTTAACGATACCAGGTTCCAGTTCCTTTTCGGTTTCCTGCAATGCTTCGAATAAATGTTCGACATATCTGGCAGAAACATCGGATGGCGTCCCCGCGACAAAACGGGCATCAGCAAACAGCTTGGTCGATTCCGGCGATGGAAAAAACACAAACCCCAAACGCCCGCCGGCCAACAAGCCAATAACAAAAATCATCATCGCCAAAGCCGAGGCAAGCGTGATGCCCCGATGCGCTAAAACCCAGCGAATAACCTGCCTGAACTGATGATGACGCAAATGATCAATTGTCGCATCCAGACGATGACGAATCGAGCCTTCCTTCGGCGTTTTCACCTTGGCAAGCGCATGCCGCAAATGCCCGGGCAGAACAGTAAAACTTTCCAGAAGCGACGCAAAAATCACCGCGATAATTACCAGCGGAATAGCAAACAGGATGTTCCCCATTTCTCCGCCGATTAACATCAGGGGTAAAAAAGCCGCCACCGTCGTCAGAGACGAAGCCGTAACCGGCCAGAACATACGATGCGCGCCACCCTCTGCCGCCTGAAGGTGCGGTTCACCCCGCTCATGGTGCGCCAGAGCGTCTTCCCCGACGACAATGGCATCGTCGACGATAATCCCCAAAGCCATAATCAAACCGAACAGACTGACCATATTGATCGATCCGCCAGCGAGATACATGATCATCAAGGTCGCCATGAAAGAAACCGGGATTCCGACCGCAATCCAGAAAGCAACCCGCCCGTTCATAAACAGGTACAGAATCAGAACGACCAACAACAGACCGCCGATCCCGTTATTGACCAGCAGCATTATCCGCTGGTTGACCAGAGACCAGGTTTCATCGTAAACCTTAAAACGCACGCCCTGCGGCAAAGCCGGTTCGGTTTCAGCCAACCATTCCTGCATGATTTTCGACGATTTCAGAGTATCCCCACTCTCGGCACGCTGCAACTGCATCTCCACCGCAGGGGCTCCATCCACAAGAATAAACGCGGCATCTTTTTTCGGACGTCGCTCCACCGAGCCGATATCGCTGAGGGTCACATTCTGAGAACCGTTGACAATCAGCGGCATCTGTTGAAATGCGGTTTCACTGCGTTTTTGCTCAATTGCACGCAGGTCTCGCACGCTATCACTATCGCCGACGGATCCCGCAGGGTAATCCCGGCTCATGGAAGAAACCTGATTCGCCACCTGACTCAGCGTCAGCTGGTAATGCTCAAGATTGCGCTGCGGGATTTCGATCGCCATCTCTTCTTCCGGCAGACCGACGAAGGTGACCTTGTCGATGCCGCTGTCCAGTAATTCGCGTTCAAACTTCCTAACCAGCGGACGCAACTCATCCAATGACCCCTGCTCGTTGATGACCAGCAGACGCGCTACCGGTTCATACCGCACTACACGCTCGATAATCGGCGTTTCCGAGTCCTGCGGCAAATTCCTCAGTTCGCGAATTCTCTGATTGATCTGATCGACGGCCTCGATCATGTCGGTTCCCTGCTGAAACTTCAAAGAGATACTCGACAGTCCCAACGCCGACGTTGACGTCATTTCATCCAGATTATCCAAATTGCGTAAAACACGCTCGATCGGTTCCGTGACGGAACGCTCGACATCTTCCGCATTCGCTCCCGGCCAGACCACTCTGACCGAAGCATAATCCAATTCAAAATTCGGGAAAAACTGCACATTCAACTTAAATAGCGCCACAATGCCGGAAAGAATCATAATGATCATCAGCAAATTCGGCGCAACCTTGTGTCGCGCGAAAATTCCGATCAGGCCATGTGAATGAAAGCTCTTCTCGCGGACTTCAAAATCGCGATCATCGTCGCGAATCGGCGTGGCAGAGGTTGATTCACTCATTATTCCGTCACCTCAGCCACCTTCAGCCCCGTCACGGCATTCGGCAGATGCGTAATGCAGACCGAACTGCCTTGCGGGAAATTCGGTTCAATCAAAGCCCACAAACGCCCGTCGCGCAGAACCTCGCCAATCACTTTCACCGTACGCGCCGCCAAACGCCCTTTCTCGATCAGATAAATCCGATCCTTGCCGTAAATGGCGCTGTAAGGCAAAGCCAACAGATTTTCCCGAGCCGCGCCGCGCAGACTGATCTCAAGTAAATCGCCCGGCCGCAAATCTTGACTGGCCTGACTCAAATCAAAAAACGCATCCGCTCCGCTGGTGGTCGCTTCTCCCGCCAATCTCAACAAAGGCAAAGCCACCTGTTCTCCTGAATCCAATTTGACGAACCCCACATAAGATTCACCTTTTCGCAAAGCTTTCTCTACCTGACCGACTTCGGAAGCCGGCAGCTGCGCTCGCAATTCCAAACTCGACAGTGCGTAATAACTCAACAAAGCGCTGCCTGCCCCGACACGCGATCCCTCGCTGACAGACACCTTAGCAATTCTCGCAGCATAAGGCGCCGTCACTTTTCCTCTTTGGCGATTCAATTGCGCTTGCTCCAGACTCGCCCGCGCTTTGCTCAACTTGGCTTTCAACTGATCCAATTTCAAACGGCTTTCCTGCACGGACAACTCTGCGCCAACCACGCTGTATTCCTGACGAACCAGAGCTTCCTTCACGTCATCCACAGCCGATTGCGACGCTAGATTCTTCTTCAGAAGCTGACGGGTTCGCTCGACCTTTTCACGCTTCAATTCGAGAACCTTCCGTTCATGCGCCAAACGTTCCTGATTGGCTCTGTTCGCCAAGGTCTGCAATTCGATCTGAGTCTTGATGTCTGCGACATCGGCTGCCGCCTGATCCACCGGAATCCGTAAATCCTTGGCGTCCAATTTAAGCAAAAGTGTTCCGGCTTTCGCCTCATCACCTTCCTTAACCGCGACCTTATCCACTATCGCACTAATCGGTGCCGCCGCCGTCACCATTGCATAGGATTCGACTGTTCCATACAACGTTTGCGACGGCGCGAGACTTTCAAATTCGGCACGCATCGCTTCAACCATCCAGACTTTTTCTTTAACCTCCACCGGAGGCTGTTGCGGCTTAGTCGACTTGAAGTACATGAATAAGGTCACTGCGAGCGCCACAATTAAAATTGGCACGATAAGTTTTGTAAAACGTTGCAACATAGAGGTTTGCCTAACCTGTCTCTTGAAATAAATTCGCTAAAAATGAAGTGCTATTTTATACGCCAAACTTCCTCTAAAAAAACCGCATTTTTTGTAATGTTGCTTTAGACATATAAAAAAGTTATTCTTTTGCCGCAGGATATCAGTTTATTTTATAGACACATAAACCATAAAAGGGACACATTATGAAAAACTATCTACTAAGCGGGCTGATTCTAGCTCTGCCTCTTGGAGCCTTCGCCAGCAATACCGTGCCAGAAAAACAGCAGGAAGCCCGCCAGCTGGCAAAAGAATTTTTAGGACAGTTAAAACCTGAGCTGGGTAAAGCCATGAAATCAAGCGGTCCGGTGCATGCAATTGATGTCTGCCATGAAAAAGCCCCGGCAATTGCCAAAAACCTTAGCGAAAAAAGCGGCTGGGACATCAATCGCGTCAGCCTGAAACCGAGAGCGGAAAACGCCAAAGCGGATGCTTGGGAAACCGCCACCATGAAAGAATTCGACCAACTGCTGGCCGATGGTAAAGATCCAAAAACACTGGAAAAATTTGAGATTGTGAAAGTAAACGGGCAAGACACTTACCGCTACATGAAAGCAATCCCGACCGGAAAAGTCTGCTTGACCTGTCACGGGGAAAGCGTACCGGCAGTGCTTGAAGATAAAATCAAAGGCTTCTATCCGCACGATACGGCAACCGGCTATAAGCTGGGTCAGTTACGCGGAGCCTTCAGCTTCCAGCAAAGCATCACCAAGTAACTCTTCGTCGCATTCAGGCGGCTCCTCAGAGCCGCTTGCTCAAACGCCTGCCTGAAAAGCATTCAGGCATTCGGCGATTTTTTCTTTCTGCGCCGTTTCAATTGCCGCTCCAACGGCCGCTCCTTGCACACCGCTGGCCAGAATTTCCCGATTATCAACCCGGCTTGCTGCAGATAAAACCGCTCTCCACAATCCGGCAGGACGATACACCGCTGTCTCAAAACCGAGACGACCTTTGGCATCCGCTTCGCAGGCCAGCAAAATATTCTCAAACGACTCTCGATCTTTTAAAGCCCCACAAGCCTTCAAAACTTTTAAGTAGGTTTTCGGTTTAAGGAACGGCCGTCCTTCAGAATCCACCCCCTGGTGAATCAAGCCATGGTACTCGGTGACTTTAAGCGCGAACTGCTCGACTTTCTTCGGCACTTTGTAACGCGCGCACAGCGCTTTAACCAATGGTACTCCCGCGCCTTCGTGTCCATGATGCTTAGGCCATAATTCCGGCGGAGTAACGCCTTTTCCGACATCATGCACCAGTGCGGCAAAACGCACCGCAACCTCTGAGGTCAATCCGGCGGCGGCATCCAGAACCATCATGGTATGAATCCAGGCATCACCTTCCGGGTGGTGTTTTTCCGGCTGGGCAACACCGTGCAAAGCATCAAGTTCCGGGAAGAGAATTTCTAAAGCCCCAACCTCATCGAGAACCTCAAAAAAACGACTTGGCCTGGGAGAATTCAGCACCTTGACCACTTCTTGCCAGACTCGCTCAGGGGTCAATGCCTGCAATTCCCCGGCTTGGGCCATTTCAGCCATCAATGAACGCGTCTCTTCAGCCAGCTCAAACCCGAAAGGAGACAATTTGGCCGCAAAACGTGCGACGCGCAACACGCGCAAAGGATCTTCCGAAAAAGCCGGGGAAACATGCCGCAATAAACGGAGCTGCAAATCCTCCCGACCACCGTAAGGGTCGATAACCCGACCGGATTCATCCTGTGCCATGGCGTTAATTGTCAGATCCCGGCGAATCAAATCCTCTTCCAAAGTCACACTTGGTTCGGCAAACACCCTGAAACCGTGGTAGCCTTTGCCGGCTTTGCGTTCAGTACGGGCCAGAGCGTATTCTTCTTTACTTTGCGGGTGCAAAAATACCGGAAAATCCTTACCAACCTGTTCAAACCCCGCTCCAATCATCTCCTCGGGCGTCATCCCGACCACTACCCAGTCACGATCATAGACATCGATGCCCAGCAAGCTGTCACGCACAGCCCCACCAACCAGATACACCTCCGCCGAAGTTTTTTCCAAAAAAGCCATTCCAACTCCGTCTTAAAATGCTTGTTGTCGCTATGACAACCGCCAATAAAAAAGCCGTCGCATGCGACGGCTTTTTATCTCATACGATGTCTCCATCGTTTTAATCGCTTAAAGGTCGCGATTTGCCGTTTTACGGTATTTATTATAACGCTCGCGAACATGTTGCGGAGCCGCGTAGGAAGAGATCGCCCAGTCCAGATTACTCGGCGTAAAACCGAATTGTCGAGAAAAATCCTCATCGGAAGTCTGATCTTCTTTCAGCGTCAGATACTGAGCCTTGGAAACCGAGACGATCGGTGCAAAACCACCAAGACTCGACATAATCCGTGCATTCAAAGCGCACATCGGTAAAACCACGGCATCTTCATCCATAATTTCTGCAACCAGATCACCCAGTTCTTTCATGCTCATGCGCTCTTCACCGGCCACCTCGATTTTTTTACCGAAGGTCGCTTCGTTTTCGATAACCGAAACCAGCGCTCCGGCAAAATCCTTCACCCAGATCGGCTGAACGACCGTACCGGCATTGGCAACCATCAATAACGGCATGCGATTCAACTGTTTGATGAAACAGGCCGTGGTTTCATCGCCCTCTCCAACGATCAGACTGGAGCGCAGAATGGTGACCGCAGCGCTGGCAGTACCATGCATCAAGCTGTCCGCCTCCGCCAGAGTTCCGAGCCAGGAATGGCTGTCCTGCTGAGTTGACGCGCCCAATTGCGACAGACTGACAACCCGTTTGATGCCTGACGATTCCATCGCTGACTTTAACTTGCGGTTCACTTCGACCAGCACACTTTCTTCAACTATTTCAGTCGTGCTTGAGCGGTCCGCCAACAGATTCACAACGATATCCCTACCGTTTAAAACCGCTTTCAGTGCTTCGCCGTCATCAAACGAATTTAAAGCGCGGACCTTCGTGTTTGGATACAGCGCGAACTCGCGAAAACGCTCCGGCCGTCGAACGACCAGATCAATTTGATAACCGGCGTTCGACAAAGCGGCAACCACCGCGCGACCGGTAAAACCGGTTCCGCCGAAAACACTAACCTTATTCCCTAACATCGTTAAACATCCAAAATTTATTTGCAAAATCGGCTAAGGATAAAAAAATGCGTAGCCGAGGTCAAGTATTTCATGGCTCGCGCAAGCAATGGATTTTGTTACAATAGCCGGCAAATTACAGTAAGGAAATTCATCATGCAAGCGATCACAGTCTCGGCCTACCGCAGCCCAAAAAAAGAAGAACTCTACCTTTTCGTCCCTCAGGAAGACGCCTTGGAAAAACTTCCTAAAGAGCTGTTGGTCATGTTTGGAGAACCTCAGCACGTTATCGACTTCGACCTGACTCCGGAACGAAGAATGGCTCGTGAAGATGCGGCAAAAGTCTACGCCGCCATAACCGATAAGGGTTACTATATGCAGATGCCACCGACCGAAGCAGAAAAAATCAGCGACTACGCCCCGGCTCCGGAACGTCTGGACAATATCTGCTAAAAAATGCCCGGAATCGATACCTGATTAAAACACTCGGTATTTACAAGCGCCGAAGAGTGACTACAATAGGTTTTAAATCTTTTAAAGAGGCCGCCCCTACATCGGAGCCCTCCTCACGTTAAACTGCAAACCATAAGGAAACCGTCATGGCTTTTACGCTACCAGATCTACCTTACGATTACGACGCACTTGAAGTCTCTATCGATGCGCGCACAATGGAAATCCACCATACCAAGCACCACAACACTTACATCACCAATCTGAACAACGCGATTGCCGGTACCGAGCACGAAGACAAATCTCTGGAAGAACTGGTTACCAATGCGGGCAGTATCTCTCCTGCCGTTCGCAACAACGGCGGCGGTCACTGGAACCACGCTTTCTTCTGGGAAGTGATGAGTGGCGACAGTATGGGAGCGCCTTCCGGCGCGCTTGCCGACGATATTAGTGCCACTTTTGGCAGCTTGGACGCCATGAAAGAGAAGTTCAATACCGCCGGTGCAACCCGTTTCGGTTCAGGTTGGGCCTGGCTAACCGTTTCTGCTGAAGGCAAACTGGAAATTTCTTCGACACCAAACCAGGACAACCCTTTGATGGATGTTGCCGAAACCAAAGGAACGCCAATTCTGGGTCTGGACGTTTGGGAACACGCCTACTACCTGCGATATCAAAATCTTCGCCCTGCCTATATGCAAGCATGGTGGGACGTCGTAAACTGGGACAAAGTGGCTGAACTTTACGCTGCAGCCAAAGCCTAATTGACTCCATAGTCGATGCACGGAGAACCGGCGGCTTACCTTTTGGTAACCGTCGGTTTTTTATTATCCGAACCTCCCGTCAATCCTGCAGAGATTTTATCCACACCTTGTTATTGAGAAATGACGGAATCAGCAGTCGATTTCGTTGAATGTCCATTCCCAGATCCGCCGGAGATTCCAGATCGGAAAAAATTGTTTCGAGAGGTTTGCCTTCCTGCCAGTGTAAAGCCGCTTTTGCCGCCCAGCTTGAAACGATCACATTCCCGTTCACATCTTCCACCAGACCATCAAGACGATTAAAAGGCAAAGACTCGCTTTGCAGAAGCTTTCCTGTCAAATCGAAATGATGCAACTGACCACTGGCGATCGTCACCACCAGAATCTCGTCGTCCTTCTCCAGAACGCCGTTCGGCCGTCCTAAATCCATACCGGAAACCAGTGTCGTCAACACCCCATCGGCGGACACATGATAAACCGCATCTTTACCGCTTGGTTTAAACCCCTCTTTCACACCACTGTCAGTCACCCATACACCACCTTGCGACGCCGGCGAAACGCCATTCAAAAAGCTGGCACCCGGCACTCTGACAGTAAAAAGCGGCCGCCCTTCCGGTAAACTGAACACTCGTACATGATCAATATCGGCAACATACAGACGACCACCCAAAGCCGCCATCCCTTTCGGAGCATTCAAATGGACATCTTTTTCACCCCCGGCCAGCCATTTCAATTCAACCACTTTGCCCTCTGGACTCAACAGTGAAATAAAGCCGTTATTGTCTTTGCCAAAAGGACTTCCGTTAATATTGGCAACATAGTAATGATCCGTTTTAACCGAATATTCGACCGATTCCGGAGTCTGAAACCCGACCTTCTCAACCGTCATATCCGCCGAAACCGCGAAACTCGCCCCCACGCACAAAATGCCAAAGAAAAATCGCTGCATAACGCCCTCCTGCAAAAACTTTGACCACACCTCAGCCTCACGACCTTAACAGCCATCATACTGAAATTCATTCAGCCCAGATAAGGAAAAATTTATGACAAATCGCTTTCGCTCACCGCTGATAACATGAATGTCCGGTTTTTCTTTTACCCGATAACGACACCTGAGGTAAGATCGGTTTATTCGAAATTTCAGAATGAATTCAGGGAGAAAATTCATGGTAAGTCTGACCACCCCAATCTGCGATTTTAATGCCGAAGCGATCGACTTCCACCTGCCGGGCATCGATGGCCAAGACTGGACGCTGCAAAACGCCAAAGGCGAAAATGGCTTGCTGGTGATGTTCATCTGCAACCATTGCCCGTATGTCAAAGCAATTCACCGACGCTTAGTGGACGATACGCGGATTTTACGCGACGAATACGGTATCGGCTCAATCGCAATTATGTCCAATGATCCGAATGAATACGAGGAAGATTCATTTGAAAATATGAAGAAAGTCGCCGAAATCTGGGATTTTCCGTTTCCTTATGTCATCGACGAGACGCAAGAGACTGCCAAAGCTTACGGCGCCGTCTGCACACCGGATTTCTTCGGCTATAACAAAGATTTGAAACTGCAATATCGAGGGCGGCTCGACGAATCTCGCAAAGAAACCGCTCCGGAAGGCGTTCGTCGCGATTTACTGGAAGCCATGAAGCTGATCGCCCGAACCGGGCAGGGGCCTCTGGAACAGATTCCTTCCATGGGATGCTCCATTAAGTGGAAAGAATGATAACCACGCCCGAAAATCCGTCTTTCAGAAAATAAAAAACCGCGCAGCTGCGCGGTTTTTTAACTTAAGCGAACTTTTTACTCCGCAGTGAAATTCACCGTTTTCGTTTGATCTTTCACTACAGTAATATTGTTCAGAACAGCAAAATCCAAATCCTCTCCAGCCTGAGTGACATCATCCTGATCACTCCGACAGGTGAATGCCACCGTATAGTCTCCGGCCGGCAGATAGCCGAAATTGTATTCAAAATCACCGCTGTCATCATTACGCTTCACCAGCGCCGTTTCAATCGGATCGCCTGCCGCACCACTGATATCGCTCACTGTCGCCGCCGCCCCTTCAAACAGGTAAACACTGTTGTAGGAATAGGATTTTCCATCGGAACAACTGGCGGCGCGAACAAATTCATTCGCAACCTCGCCCTTGATCACGCCGACGCTCCCCATTGAAAATGCTCTCAGCACCGGCTTCATAATGTAGGAATCTGCGCCATTTTTCAGAATAGATTTACGCAAATCAAAATCGATCAGGAAAGTGCTGTTTTGATTTTTGCTAACCGAAAAGTTCCCTTTTAACTTTAAGCCGCTTTCGGAACCGCTCGGAATCGTCAGAGGGTAGTCGGTTCCATCATTGAAAACGATGGAGGTTTTCGTTCCCGCGCCCTGATCCACGATCAAACGAATCTCTTTATAAGTTCCGGTCGGAATCTCATAATTTTTAAACAGAGGAGTGAAATTCGTGCCTTGAAGCGTCAGCACATCCAGTTCAGCCGGCGACGTAAAAATAATGTTCTGCTTTCTTCCGTCGGAATGCTTCAATTCAACACCGGAAATCTGAACCCAGATGTTTTTTGCATCGTCCAGCGGAGCATCCGAAAGATTCAACGTCATTGTTCCTGTTGCACCATCCGAGCTGTCAATCGTACTTAAATCACACCCCTGCAACGCCAAAGATCCAAACACCCCCGCCAGCAGCGCTTTTTTAGCCTGAAGTTTCATAATCCTCTCTCTATCTAATTTTCAGCGTAAAACCTCTGCCCACATCTTAATCTATTTATTTCAAAATAGAAACATTCCGCCCACCAAGGCGCACAAGACGATAACCGAAGCAAATTTTCCACTTATCCCCGTCGTTTGCACGCGCCACGCGCACCATTCAGTTGAAGGATTCGAAACAGCCGCCGACAAACCCTAATCCTTTTTCGCATGGACCTCAATCTGATTTCTGTTGGAATTTTCGTAAGCCTGCCGGAAGCTTTCAACCTCTGAGCAGAGAATTCTGCCAGAGTTTCTACCTCTTCAAGAGTGCGATGATCGAATACAACGTCTGTTTCAACAGCATTGGGGCAAACCGAAAAGCATCGAGTTCGGCCATTGGACGCGAGAGAATACTGAATACCGCTTTGAATTCGGGTAACTCGGAGGGGTGCGTTCCCAAACTTCCGCAAACGGCAACGGTCGGAATCGAGTACTTTTCCCCCAGCAGTGCCATCTGCATCGGCAATTTTCCAAAACGCGTCTGTTCGTCCAGACGCCCTTCACCGGTAATCAGCCAGTCCACTTTCTGCGCCGAAAGTGTTTTTTCCAAGGCTAGCGCGCTGTTCAAAACCTCAAACCCCGGCTTAACCTGAGCCCCGAGCAAACCGATAAAACCCGCTGCCATTCCGCCGGCGGCTCCTGCTCCCGGCAAGTCCTTAACCTGCCGACCGGTCTTTTCCGCAATTTTCAGAGCCCAGTTTTCCAGCCCGTTCTCCAGCGCGTCAAAGTTTCGTTCATTCACCCCTTTCTGTGGCCCAAAAACACTGGTCGCACCAGTCTTGCCCAACAACGGGTTAGTAACATCACTGGCAATCAACCATTCAATTTCCAGCAGTTCCGGAGGAAGGTCGCCAATGGAAGCAATGGTCTTTAAGGCTTGGCCACCGAGCCCGACTTCCTTACCTTTGTCATCCAGAAATGGAAGACCCAGCGCATGCAAAGCGCCCATGCCACCATCATTTGTTGCCGAACCTCCCAGACCGAGAATGATTTTCTTGGCGCCACGTTTGATGGCCGCATCAATCAATTGTCCAGTGCCGTAAGTATGCGCCTGCAGAGGGTTCCGTTCTTCATTTTTCAGTTTGGGCAGGCCCGAAGCCTGCGCCATCTCAATAATCGCAGTCGCCGTCTGCGGTTGCCAGGCAAAATCAGCTCGGGTCTTTCTTCCGATCGGGTCGGCAACCCAGACCGTTTCTTTTTCCGCCAAGCCGGCAAAGAGAAACGATTCCACAAACCCCTCGCCACCATCGGACAGCGGCAGACTGATCACTTGCGCATCGGGGTCGCACTGAGCGATCACCGTGCAGGCAATTTCGCAAAACTGCACCGCGCTCAAAGACCCCTTGAAACTGTCCGGGGCAATCACATAAGTCGTCATATTTTCTTCCCACCAAATTAAAGAATCAAAGCCCGGCATTCTAATCCGTAGACAAGGCCCAGAGCGCACTTTCACCATCGACCTGTTCCGGCATCAGCCACACGGATTGATACGGCTGCATGACATAGCGCTGCTCGCCGGAAAATACACCTTGATTGTCGAGCAGATTAATCCAATAGTTGTGCCGTTCAAAACCGTCAATCACGCTCAAATCCATAATTTTAATTTCCGAGGTTAAATTGTGAATCACCAATAACGGAAACCTCAGCCCCTTGCCATCCCGCCACAAGGCAAAATAGTCCTGACCCAGATCCAGTATTTTCTGCGGTGTTTCCGGATGAAACGCCTTGTGCTTTTTACGACGCTGCAACAGGTTGGTCAAGCGTTTGATCACTTCTGCATTCGATGTCCGTCCGCTCTCAATCAAGGCCTGCAAATACTCATATTCCCACTTCCGACGGTTAATCGAACGGGTACGGCCGGTTTTCTCGACACCGTCATGGTCGTTCGGTGTCGCCACCATACTGTGAATATAAAAAGCGGGAATCCCCTGCAGAGTCATCATAATATTCTGCGCGCAGATAAAGCGCTCAACCTGCCACTGATCCGGGCCATTGCTGTTATGCGTTTCCCGGAATGCGCTGAACAGTGCAATATTAATTTCATAAGGGCTTTCCGTACCGTCGCCGTTCGCTTTCATCGAGACAAATCCGCCCAGACGATGCATATTGGTCACCAGATCTTCGACTTCCCGAGGCGGCAGGATGCCTTCGACCGGCCGCAGGCCGATCCCGTCATGCGACGCAGTAAAATTCAGAAAGGTACAGCCCGGCGGAGGGGCATCCAGATTTAAGGCCCAATCGGTCAAATAGCTACCGTCGCCGCGATGCAACGCATGCAGAACCAAGGGTGCCAGACTGAACTGATAGACCATATGCGCTTCGTCTTCGTTCCCGAAATAAGAGAGGTTTTCGACATGCGGAACATTGGTTTCGGTCAGAAGAATTGCATCGGGGCGGGCAATCGACATCACATCACGCATCAGCTTAACGATTTCGTGTGTTTCCGGTAAATGGATACAATTTGTTCCCAGCCGCTTCCACAGAAATGCAATAGCGTCCAGACGAATAATGCGTGCGCCGTTTTTCAGATAGAGCAACAGCACTTCAATCATCTTGACCAGCACTTTCGGATTGGCGAAATTCAAATCAATCTGATCGGCACTGAATGTCGCCCAGACCTTCTTGCGCCCGCGGTGTGTATAGGCAGGAACCAGCAACGGCGTATTTCTCGGCCGCGTAACCAGAGAGAGTTCAGGACGATCGTCCTCTTCGATGAAGAACTCATTGTAAGGTGGAATATCCGCCTTGTAGTCGGTAAACCACAAGCTTTCCCGGGAAACGTGGTTTACAACCAGATCGAACATCAGATCGTACTCGCTGCGTAACGACTCGATGTGAGACCAGTCGCCAAGCTCCGGATCAACCATGGTGTAATCGATAACCGAAAAGCCGTCATCGGAGCTATAAGGAAAAAACGGCAGAACATGTACACAATTGACCGCATCTTTCACATAACTGGAAAGGAACTTTTTAAGCGTGGAAAGCGGCATCTCCTCTTCATTCAGAAAAGTATCCCCGTAAGTGATCAGCAGAACATCTTTCTGATCCCACTTCACCTTGCTGCAAGGTTTCATCATACCGGCCGCATCGATGGCGGCCAAAATACCTTGATAAGCTTCTTCGGCCGACGTTTCCGGATAAACCCTGTTTAGTCGCGCTTGAATCTGTTGCAGTACGGCTTGCGGCATCCGCTCCTCCTTGTTTAAGAAATTGGCGGCGGCATGCGCGCGGCAACCGTTACTCGTTATCGCGCTCTACCGCCTCATAAAGATCATCCATAATCGACGGAACCGCGCTCACTACCCGGTTCCAGTTCGGCAAAAACGGTCTTTCGTCCGGGTTATCAAGAAACGCTTCCCCGGCATTCATAATATTTTTTGCAAACAGTTCCACTGCCTGTTCTTCACGGTGAACATCTACAGCCAGACCATTCATTTCCGCATCAAACACATAGCTTTCCAACTGATCCAAAGCGGTACGGTGATAAACCGCTTTCACGGTGCGAATGGTTCCGCGTGAGAACACGTGACCGTGGGTCGATAATTTACGGAACAGTGATTTGGCAATGTCCTGACTCATTCGGGACAAACCTTTATTGTGATCTTCCCGCGACAGGTCCTGATGCTTATGATCGTAAACATCGGCAATATCCACCTGACAAATACGACGGTTCGAATAGTTTCGTTTCATTTCGGCAAGAATTCCGACTTCCAGCCCCCAATCAGCTGGAATTCTCATATCTTTCAAGGCACTGGTCTTCATAGCAAACTCGCCCGCCAGCGCATAACGAAAACTATCCAGATAAGTCAGCAGTTCGTCCGGCCCGAGAACCGTTTCCAGCGCTCGCAGCAAAGGTGTCACCAGCAGACGCACGACACGCCCGTTTAAGCGGCCGTCGGAATAACGGGAATAGTACCCTTTGGAAAACACAAAGTTGAAAGTTGGGTGTGCAACCGGAAAAAGCAAGCGCGCCAGCAAGTCGCGTTGATAGGTAATGATATCGCAATCATGCAACGCCACCACCTCTGCCTTCTGAGCCGCCAGCACATACCCGTAGCACCCCCAGACATTTGTCCCTTTTCCCGGTTCGGTCGGTGCAAGCCCCTTCTCTTTCAACTGCTGCATCAGAGTTTGCATCCGAGGACCGTCGTTCCACAACACCCGATGATCCTGAGGCAACTCGGCAAAATATTCTTTCGCAAATTCAAACTGTGCCTGATCGGCTCGATCCAGACCAATTACGATCTGCGACAGATAAGGCACTTCTTTCAGTTCATTAACGATATTCTTTAACGCGGGTGCTTCCAGTTCACTGAATAAAGAAGGAAGAATCAAGCCCATCGGGTTCTGTTTTGAAAAGCGTAGCAAATCCGATTCCAAGTCTGCTGTCGGACGATCCGTCAAGTTATGAAATGTGGTTACCGTACCGTTCTGAAAAAAATCGCTCATGGTATCTCCTAGTTATTTTCGAGTGTCAATATGATCCAAATAATAGCCTTCCACGGCTTCAACCCACCCCCACGGAGCGGCCTGACGCGCGTAATAAGCGTCTTGTCGCCCTAATTCGAGGCATCCGTTCGCCGCTGGAAGAACCATCGAAAAATCGGCGGCTTCAAGCATGGCACGGTCGTTTTCACCGTCGCCCAAAGCCCCTGTTACAACCGTCACCGGCTGTTTGGCGGACTCTTTTGCCCGCTCTTTAATCCAGTTTAGTGCATCCGCCTTATCATGGTGCGCCATAACATGATAAAAACGCCCGCCTTTTAAAACACGCAAATTAAAGCGGCTTAACGCCGCCTTGAAATCTGTAAATTGTGCCTCACTTCCATACCAGAGAAGCGGCTCGGAAACCGCCCTCTCCTTCGCCCTCCGCGCATCGTCTTCCCGCAAGCCGGTCATGTGCGACACATCCTCGCAAGACCAGTCGCCAAAGCCGGCAAAATCCCAGCCATGGTCGGCTCTCAGCCCCGTCAGGACGGAACGGATCTCGGAATAGGCGCAACCTAAAAGCTCAGGGTGCCAGACCCATTCGTTTTCAAGTACTTGCGGCCAGTAAATGACCCCGCCGTTTTCGGCAACATAAGGTGTTTGCAAATCCAGGCGCCGTAACCAGTCCGCCAACTCCGCCGACGTTTTACTGGAGTTCAAAATAACAGTCACCCCCAACTCTTTTAAACGCGACAAAACGGGCAACACCGGACGATATTCGTAATCGTGATGGTTCAGCAAAGTCCCGTCTAAATCGGTAAAAAGATAGTTCAACTGCATAATTCCTCCAGACAATAAGCCTCCCCCGTACAAGCAGGTTTCCGGCCAACTTTTTCTCCCACACTCGGCCGATGCCCAAAACACAAAACGTCATCTAGCTGTTACACAAGGTTCATAAATCATTAAAAAAGCGTGATTAAGATGAGCTGATAAGCAAAATGCGCGAACTTTCGACTGCAAATCACGTCTCCATCTAAACAAAGGTAAGCCCCCAGATGCAAGTCGCTTCCGAAGTGAAAACCAAGAACCTTTTGGACAAAGCCGTTAACAACACCGGTATCTTCAGCCGAAAAGGGCTGCTGGATCGATTATTTACCGCCTGGTTCGACCGGCTTGTCTACCCGCAGATATGGGAAGATCCTCAAGTTGACATTGACGCTTTGCAGCTGAACGAGCAATCACGCATCTTCACGATTTCCTCCGGCGGATGCAATGTTCTGAACTATTTAAGCGTACAGCCGGCATCGGTTACCGTCGTCGATTTAAACGAAGCGCATATCGCCCTGATCAAACTGAAGCTGGCCGCACTGGAACACTTCCCGGATTTCGAAACCTTCTTCGACTTTTTTGGCAAAGCCAACCTGACCAAAAATCGGGATCGCTATCACGCCTATCTGCGCCCGCATCTTGACGAAAAAACCCGCGAATACTGGGACAGCAAAGAACATCTTTTCTCCAAAAAACGCATCGAATTCTTTACCGACGGCTTTTACCGACACGGCCTGCTGGGACAATTTATCGGCTTGATTCACTGGGTCAGTAAGCGCCTTGGCTACGACATTTCCAAAGTCATGCAAGCCCGCACGCCAGAAGAACAGCAAACTCTGTTCGATCAGCATGTCGCTCCTGTCTTCGATACCCGACTGATCAAATTTCTATGCAACCGATCGATCGTCATGTACAGCCTAGGGATTCCTCCGGCGCAGTTCGACGAAATGAACAAGGACTCCAAACAAAAATCTCAGGGAATGCACGAACTGTTGAAAGAACGTGCCCGTCGCCTTGCCTGCGATTACCCGCTGACCGAAAATTATTTTGCCTGGCAGGCTTACGGCCGCGAATACGATGTTCATCACCGCAAGGCTCTGCCGCCCTATCTTCAGGAACAGAATTTCGACATTCTTAAGCAAGATTACCAGCGGGTTCACGTCTCTCACCAGTCGATGACCGAACGTCTGAAACAGATGCCGGCCAACAGTTTGAACGCCTATCTGTTTTTGGATGCTCAGGACTGGATGGATCAGGAGCAGCTGACCGAGCTGTGGCAGGAAGTTAACCGCACCGCCATGCCGAATGCGCGGGTTGTTTTTCGCACCGCCGGTTGTCTTTCGCCTTTGGAAGAGAAACTTCCGACAGAACTGCTGTCGTGCTGGAACACCGATCAAGAAGCCAACCGCAACTGGACCCGTCAAGATCGTTCAGCCATCTATGGCGGCGTTTTCATGTATCAGAAGCAGGCTTGACGCATGTTCCACGACTACCGTTACGACTCGTTTGGCGTCAACCCCGAACTGTTCACGACCTCTGGAACACAAAGATTCGTCTTTGCCCTGCAAACCATGCAGGAGATGAATCAGGGAATTCAAAACGTCAAAACCGAGCTGGAAACGGTGGAATTCGCCAATCACAGCCTTCCGGCAACCCGTAACGAAGACGAATACAGCAACAGCTATGTCTGCTCTTTGTACAACGCTTACATCGACTATGCCCGCGCCGAACTTGGATTATTAAAAAATCCCATGCTTCAAGTCTTGCTAAAAAGCATCATCTGGCAGGCAGGCATCCTTCTGAAATGGGGGAAAATCAATCGCACCTTGTCGATCAACAATTGGCTTTTCTCGACCAATCTCGTCCCGAATCTGTCCGCCTGTGATCTGAGAGCAGAAACCCGTCGTCTAGCGCTGGCCAATCCTCACCACAGCCTGACAATCCGTTCCTTGAATACCCATACCGATGCGGAAACCATCGAAGCACTGAAAAACAATGGCTGGCTGCTGATGCCCTCGCGCCAGGTTTATCTTTTTCCCAATGGGGAACGCGAATGGTGGAAGCGCAACAACGTCAAAAACGACCAGCGTCTGTTGCGTAAAACGGAACTTCAACTGGTAACACCGGAAGAACACAAGCACGAAGATTTCGCCGACGTCGCCAAATGTTTTCAAAAACTGTTCATCGACAAACACTCCGAATTCAATCCGCAATTCAGTGAAGATTATCTAGCCTGTCTACACCGCCATAAACTGGTTGAATTTTTCAGTTTTCGCAACGACGAAGGACGAATCGTCGCAACTTTGGGCATGTTCACCCAACACAATATTGTGACGGCTCCCATCGTCGGCTACGACACCGACCTTCCGAAATCGCTCGGCCTCTACCGTCTGGTCATGGCACAACTGCTCAAACTCTGCTACGAACGCAACCAATGCCTGAACCTGAGTTCCGGTGCCAGTCATTTCAAGCGCCAACGCGGCGGGGTTGCCGAGGTCGAATATACCGCGCTTTATGTACGTCACCTGCCATTGAAACAGCGCCTGATTCTAGGAAACTTTGCCCGACTGCTAAACCGTTTCGGGCCCGGTTTTTTACAAAAATACGAACTTTAAGCGAATCAACTTCACCGGGAAAACACTTTCTATGAACAAGCTCATCGATCACGCGCCGTTTTTGAACCAACTCGAAGACGAAATCGCCGGCAGCAATTTTGCGATGGAACCGGATCATCACAAGGTCAACCGTTACAGAACCATCTGGTTTTCTGACAGCCATCTTGGCTCCAAAGGCTGTAAAGCCGAATTTCTGAGCGACTTTCTCAAACACAACGATTGCGAAACCCTGATTATGGTCGGCGACATCATCGATGGCTGGAAAATGCGCAAAAAAGTCTTCTGGCCGCAGGAACACACCAATGTTATCCGCCGCATCCTTACCCGCGCCAAACGTGATACCAAAGTGATCTACATCACCGGCAATCACGACGACATGCTGCGCCGCTATTCCGGTATCGATTTCGGCAACATTCACCTGGTGGACGAATATCTGCACATTACGGCTGACGGAAGAAAACTGTGGTGCATCCACGGCGACCAGTTCGACGGCGTTATCCAGTGCCATCGCTGGCTCGCCTACTGCGGAGACGTCATGTACGAATCCATGTTGCACCTCAACCGCTGGTACAACCAGTTACGCCGCAAATTCGGATTCGGCTACTGGTCTCTGTCCGCGTATCTGAAGCACAAGGTCAAACGTGCGGTCAATTTCATTTCCGATTTCGAAGAGGCTGTCGCCAAAAGCGCTCTGCAGAAGAATATGGACGGCGTGGTTTGCGGCCATATCCATCACCCGGAAATTCGTAGCATCCACGAAAATGTCATGTACTACAATTGTGGCGACTGGGTCGAATCCTGTACTGCACTGGCAGAAGATTTCGATGGC
This sequence comes from Thiomicrorhabdus sp., assembly GCF_963677875.1. NCBI lineage: Bacteria > Pseudomonadati > Pseudomonadota > Gammaproteobacteria > Thiotrichales > Piscirickettsiaceae > Thiomicrorhabdus > Thiomicrorhabdus sp. The sequence continues at coordinate 50,385 of NZ_OY782565.1, forward strand.
AACATTCATCTGATTCGCTGGGTCGACATCGACCACCAAAACGCTGAACAGCCCGAAACCGACTCGAAAGAAACGACACTGCAATCTCCGGCCTAATCGCCCCGCAACCTTCTCCGATCTCTCAAGAGCGCCGCAAAGCTTCCGGCCGAAAACCCAATCGGCCGGGGCCGGAAGCCAACCGGGAACAATCAAGACAAATTCCTCCTCGCAATCAAATTTGCAACTGTTAAAATAGCACTCACTTTGCCCTCAATATCCGTGGCATCCCTTATTCAAGAAAACAGAATCGACACCATGAGCAATGCACAATTAATCCTCATCGACAAACGCAACCAACCCTTAAAAGAATATCTGGTCGCAGTTGCTGCCTCCGACGGCCTGCAGATCAAAGGCGTAGAGATTATGGCTTCGCCGGCCAAAGGGGAAACATCGCTGCTCAATGCCCAGGTTGTCATCCCGCCGCTGGAAGACTACGACTTCAAGGTTCCAAAGCTGGTCGACGCCATGTTGAACCAATTGATCGTGGAAGAAGAGTCCCTGAAACTGGTGGAATTCATTGAGCGCTGCTCAGAAGACGAACTGGTACGCCAGGCGCTGAAACAATCGGAAAAACGTCTGCGTAAAAAACTTGAAGAGCTATTGAAAGAGTTCTGCCAGTCGGAAGTCATTGACCTGATCCGGGAAAGACGCAACGATGCGCTATACAAACTGAAGAAGCACTCCGATAACCTGAAAGGGAAAAAAATCGTTTGTATCGACATTGAAGCCACAAACATCTCGACCGATCCGGATGCCGATATCATTCAGCTTTCTGCCTGTGACGGTGACGGTCAGCCACTTTTCAACCAGCTGATCAACCCGGGATACGACATTCCCGAAAATGAAAAACACAACATTACGACTGAAATGGTTCAGGGCGAGCCGAGTCTGGCACAGGCATGGAACGAGATTCACGACTGCCTGCGCGACGCAGACCATGTTCTCGCCTACAGCACCGAAAGCGATTTCATGTATCTGGAGAAAAGCGCCGAAAAGAAAATGTTGCGTTTTGAACTCGACTACAGCAAGTGGCTTGACGTCGCCGAATTGAGTAAAGATATGATCGGAGCCCTGCGCTGGCATAGCGAACGCATGTACTGGTTCTACAAAACACCGAAGCTGACCGATTCCTATGCCCGAATTTTGAAAAAACCCTTTCCGGGCGATGCACATGATGCTCTGGCTGATGCTCAAGCAACCGTTGAACTGTTCAACGCCATGCTGCAACTGGGCAAAAAATCGCAGATTCAGGAAAAGAAAAAGCCGGCGGCCAAAAAAGAGCAGATCACCAACAACCTGTTCGCAGCTGCTTTTGCCAACGCCAAACGCAAATAAAGGGAAGCTTTATGAGCAATATCACTTTCAAACAACTTGAGAAAAGCTCGCAGGGCGACCGCTACGACTGGCAGGATCTGAAATCGCAGATCAAATTCGACGCCGATGGACTGATTCCGGCCATCGCCCAGCAATACGACAGCAAAGAAGTGCTGATGATGGCCTGGATGAACGAAAAATCCCTGCAGGAAACCTTGGAAACCGGTCGCGTCTGCTACTGGTCACGCTCGCGGCAAAACTACTGGCGCAAGGGCGAAGAATCCGGGCAAATTCAAACCCTGAAAGAACTGCGTTTTGATTGCGACGGCGATGCCATCTTAGTTCTGGTTGATCAAACCGGCCCCGCCTGCCATACCGGACGGCGCAGCTGTTTTTACACTCTGGTTGACAAGGAACACGCCGAAATTACCAGCGATCCCCTGATTGACCCGGCGACCCTGTATAAGAAATAATCGCATACTCCGGCGTGCGGACTAATTGGTTTCCCGCACGCGTTTCAGAGCCGTCATTTCTCGAACCACCATTGTCGCGAAACTGCCGGCAGGCAGATCAAACACCACTTCAAGCACAGGCAAGGCCGCTTCTGTTTCACTCAACCCCGCCACCGGTTCGCCTTCCAGCCAGCGATACTGCAAATTCTCCGGCCACAGGCGCAATGAACGACGATCCCCTTTCAAACGCCACTGCTGCATGCCGTCAATCCAATCCTGAAACAATCGGGCCGTTTCCTGCTCCAAAACACCGCTTGGCGTCGATGTATCCGAAGCGCCTTCCTCACCATAGAGAGGTCCGGTCGGATGCAGATCCAAATCCGTTACCCTTTGCTCGAGGTCCTCGGAACCATCATCGACAAACCAGCGCTGCGATCCCTGTAATTGCAATTTATCCCCTGCAACCAATCGATTCCAGCTCCCTTCCGAAACCCTTCGACTTAAATACACATTAAACATCCAGGAACGCAACGAAGAAAGGTAAAGACTTTTCTGGTTCGGCGACATCCGAAAACGTTTGCCTGCCAGCATTTTTTGCGCCTGCAACAGGTTTTTTCCAGCATGTCCGAAGCGTTGTTCACCGAAGTAGTTCGGCACGCCCTCGTTTCCGATCTTTTCCAGGCGTTTTTCAATCTCGGCCCGATCGCCTTCGAAAGCACGTAAACGCAAACAGAAACGGTTCCCCTGCAAGGCACCTTTCTGCAATTTTCTCTGATGTCGCTGCATCTTAAGAATACGAACACCCTCTTCCCGGAAGTTTGCCAGATCGGGATCGGGGCGACCGGCCAAGTTCAAACTGAACCATTGTTGCGTTCGCGCATGGCGATCTTTTTGCCCTGCCATGCCGACATTGCGTTTAGAAATTCCGGCCCAATCGGCTAATTTTGTCGCTACCCAGTCACTGTTTTGACCGATTTTTTCCACCCAGCACCAGAGATGTTCACCTTCTCCGCTCAACTCGAAAGCCATTTTCTCTTCGACCTTGAAGTCTTCCGGCAGCCATTTCAGATAAGCCCGGCTTTCGGGCTCGCCCCAGGCAAAACTCAAACGGTCAAAATCAAAGTGACGCCAATCAGCATCCTGCATAAAATATCCTGTCCCCAAAACCGGGCAGACTCGAAAAGTCTGACCCAAAAACAAAAAAGCCCTCGTTGCGAGGACTTAAAAATATGCCGTACCATTCCAGCAGAAACGAGTTACAAATCGCTGAACAACCGTTCGCTGATCGGCAACTCCTTCCCTTCCGGCTTATTGGCGTACACCTGAACCAGCAACTGTTTAATGTTGCCCGGCACGATGAAATCCTTAATCAGCTGCCGAGCATCAACCGGCGAGGACTTGTTTATATACAAGTAGATATTCCGCAGGTGGCAACGGCTGTCCGGTGCGGAGGCCAATGGTCGCAAAACCCCTTCACCGCTCAATTTGAAGTTGTCTTTGGTAACGATCACAACCTTGTGGTAATAGTCCGATCTCAAAGGCTTGTCAAAACAGATTCTCAGCACCCGGTCAAAATTGCCGGATCCTTTATCCAGATCGGTCACTATCGCCGCACTGATCAGCTTGACCGGCTCTTTACTGCAACCGTTAAGCAATAGCGAAAACGATACCAGCACCCCCAGAAAAAACATTTTAAATACAACGGGATATGACACAATGCCCCCTCCTGCGTTTTCATTTTTCAATTCGGGGTGCCGGCCAAAGCCGTTTAGTGACCCGGCTGAATCCCGGCCAACTGCCAGTTCCCCTCGCCTTCAACCAAGCGACGAATGTGCCAGACATCGTTGAAAGCATGCGCTTCGCCGCCATCTTCGGCAATAAAACCGTTAAAACGAACACTGACAACGAAGTAATCGCCATCTTGTGCGGTTTCGACAATCTCGGCATGCAACGTATCAATCTTGGTAGCATGCTCGTTAATTCCCGAACGGTCAAGCTCTGCTTGCAGTTCTGCATACAATTCATCCGTACAGTAATCACTCAGAACCGAAAGATCCCCCTGATCCCAGGCATGTTGCAATACCGCAAAGTGCTGTTTCGCACCCTGCAAGAAGGCGTGTTCGTCAAACCAGCCCGGAATGGTTTCAATACTCACGGCATCCTGACTCGGCATTTCACCCAGCCCGGAACCGATAATCGATCCACCCGAGTGTGGATCATATGCCGGAGTGGTATCACGGAAATATTCATTCGCCGGTTGAGAAGAAACCGGCTGGGTCGGCTGGCGGTAATTTTCGGTGGACAAACGCTCGCTCTGGGATCTGCGCGAAGCAAACACCTTGAACAGAATGAAAGCGATCAGAGCGAACAACAAAATATCCAAAAACTGAATGCCTTCAAAGCCGTCACCAAAAATCATCGCCGCCAGCAGACCACCTGCTACCAACCCGGCAAGCGGCCCCAACCACTTGGAGGCACCACTACTGCGACCAGCCGTCGCCGCGCTGCTGCTGCCTGTCGTCTCGGCGCTTTTTTTCTGCGCCGGGGCCGGTTGTGTTTTCTGGGCGATCGGCTTGGAATACCCGAAACTGCCGCCGCCAAGACGTTTTGCCTGCGCGCTTTGCGACAAGCTGAAAAGTACGAAAAACACACTCAGCAAAAGAGTGAAGCCCGGCGATAATATCTTTTTCACAGAAGTCTCCTTGTGACTTTTTAGATGCTTTTCATCAAAATTAAAGGCAATCGATTGCAAAACCAGCCACGTAAAAATTAAGCCAGAATTAATGAGCAAACATTATGGCATAACCGCTCGGCAAAAACAGTCCCGTACCATGAGACTTCACGATTCCGTCATCCCACGGCAAAGAAAGCCAATCTACCGGCCGGAACGAAGGCAAAATTTCATCCCTTTGTCATTTTGAATTGCTACCATCTCTTTTAATTTGCCAGCTGCCTCACCGTTTCCATGTCGTTTAATCGCTTTCTCTTCCTGTGGGTTCTGATTTTATCGGTCGTTTTGCTGTTCGTCACCCTTCAAACTCAACCGAAATCGGCGCCACCGCCGCCTCTGAAGCTTAATCACTATCTCTGCGATATTAGCGACAGTGCCGCCACGGCCACCTTAAACATTCTTCTGCCCGTTGAAGCGATGGTCGCCCCTCTGGCAAACAATTTCTGCCACTCCAAACTGATCGGCGAAAACTACAACCGGGTCGAGATGACTTGGTTGCCGCGCGATCAATGGCGCCCTCAGGACCTTTTCTCACAAAGCTACCAGGTCATTGCCAGCAGACCGCGGATCATGGAAAGTCTGCTAAAAGACTATCAACTTTATTACCAGCCAGCCATTGCTCTCGGCACCTATTCTATCTATCTGTTTTCCAACAGAGAAAACCCGCAGTTGTCCGCCGAATTCTTCGAATCGGTTCGCTTCGGGATTTTAAAAGACCGTCACAGTCTCAGCAGCTATCAGCTGCCGATCTCGACCATCAAAAAATCGGGTGCCGATCTAAGTCGCGTCACACTGGTGGAATATGAAAGCTACGAAAAACTGATGCAAGCGGTCTACGATCGGCAGATCGACACGGCGTTTCTGGTAGGGATACCGGCATTTCTCCACAAGCTGGCGGATCGTTCGAAAATTCTGATTACCGACTCTGCACCCGCAGGCTACTGGTACTTTTCCAACGCCTTTGCGGAACAGTATTCCAACAGCGCTCTGCAACCGCTGTTCGATCTTTCAGCGCTGACGGCAGGAAAACCGCAATGAAACGCCTGCACTTCTACCCGCTACAATTCGTTCTGCTCAGTTTCACTTTGGTTTTTATGCTCGGCTGGGGCCTCAGTCATCTGCAGATGCAACACCGAATCCAGCAGATTTTTACAGAGACAGTTGAGCCCGAGCTGCTGAAGCTCTCGGTCAATAAACTCTCTCCGACCAGCACCCTGTTAATAGAGGATGCCAAGCGTCATTCCATCGAACGCTTTTATGCCCAGATGGATTTGCATTCACTTTTTGTGGAATCGGCTCAGGTTATTCCCTTGAAAGAAGGCCAGGGGCTTTCTATAAACCTGCACTACCGCTTTGCATCGCTGGCGATGTTTTCCTTTGCGACCACGCTGTTACTGTTTTTCCTCGACCGAATTCTCGGTCGCCCACTACCAGGCTGCAGCAAACGCCTTCAAATCTTCTGCGAACAAAACGCCATTCTGCCGCGCCAATTGCATGCCGTGTTCGGAAAACAGTGTCCGAGCCCACAGCAACAGGCGTTAATTACCATTTTCAGGGAATCAGACATCGGGATTGAAGAGAGTCTCCGCATGGTCAAACAGGCCGAAGTACCGCTAAACAACAAGCAGATTGAATGGCTGAAATTAGCGCTACAACAGGGACAAGCCCCTCAAGAAGCATTCAAAACCGCCACCTCGCCGGATACACTTGGCTTCGACCTGAACGCGGGAAAAATCTATCTGCGCTGCCTGGAGTTTGAATTCAGTCGAACTCCGCTGTTCTATTTGTACTGGTATGCTCGCCGCAAACACCTCGGAGGAGAAAGTGCCGGCTGGGTGCTGAATCCGCATAGAAACCTTACCGATCTCCAGGAAGGCGAAGAACTCGCAGAACTGATGGAAAGCTCCGGCGGCCATTTGCGGGCAATCAACGAACTGCGCAATCAGGGACTCAAAGCCAAAACGCTGGATCAGAATCGCAGCAAAATCAAAGAAGAATTAAACCGACACCTCGGCGAAAAACTGGCAGAAGACTTCCTTTTTCTCAGTCGCCTCGATCCGCGAAGCGGCCGAAAAGAATACCAGATTATTCTCCCGGCAGAACAGATACAGCTCTCTCCCCTCCGCTAAACCTGCCTTGAATCCATAGGGTCGAACGGCTTACATTCAAAAACACTTTTCCGCCTTCAAGCTGACACCTCGCATCTATCCGCATTCCCCTTTTCCGTATTTGACCTATTGCCTCTAGCCTTAAGCACCTGTAAGGGCTTTTTATAGATGTCTCAAACTTTTTAAAGACATCCTTTGTAACCAAGCTGTCACAGCGAAAATTTTAAATAAGCCGCAACGACGCCTTCGCGGCCGAATTACATCCACTTTAATTTCATCCATTTAAAACTAGGGATTTTATTTATGCGCTTAAAGTACTTACCCCTTCTCGCCGCGGCCTTCGCGACACCTTCTTACGCTCTGAACATTGTAATTGCCAACGACGACTCTTATGAAACCGCCAATGTCCAACAGCTGAAACTAAAACTCGAAGAAGCCGGGCACAATGTCTTGCTATCGGTTCCTTGCGCGCATCAAAGCGGCAAAGGCGGCAGCATGGGTTCTTATATGACCAATATGCCGGTTCATAAACTCGAAGCCGGCACGAATGGCATCCTCTCGGTCAACGACGACACTCAAGCCGCCGACGGTTATTGCGTTGGAGACCTGGAAGCCGACAAGGCGACAAAAACATTCCAGGAATTTAAAGACGGGACACCACTTATCGCATCCGCCCACGGCATTTACAAAGCCAATGAAATCTGGGGAACCAACCCTGATCTATTGATTTCCGGACCAAACGAAGGACGCAATGTCGGTTTTGCCGTCTTCATCTCGGGAACTCTGGGCGCCGCGCATCAGGCGATTGTTTCCGGCATTCCGGCAATTGCAATCAGCGCAGGAAGCACTCCTGGCGATGAAGCGGACGCACTGACTTACGCCAAAACCATCGGCAGCATGGCCGTGGACATCGTGGAAAAACTGCAAGCGTCTCGCAAGGACGGCGAAGCACTACTACCGCCTAAAATGGGTTTGAATGTCAATACGCCGGATTTCGGCAAACTGGCTGGTGCCGAATACAAGTTTACCGATGTAAACTGGAATTCAGGCATGGCGATTCAATGGTCTAACCTTGGTGAAGGTTACGGCGGCTACTACGGCTATACCACCGAAATGGGACTTTACGGCTTGAACTTCATGCCGAGTAATCCAACCGGTGACGTCGACCCGAACTCCGAAGCCAATGCCGTTGACGATGGGTACATCGCCATCTCGACCATTGATGCAACTGAAAACGCGATCAAAGCAAAATCCGACCTACAGTAAATATCGCCTGAACAATCTGGTTAAATAAGAGGAATACGCATGAAAAAGATCAGCCTTCTCATGCTGCTTTCCGCTGCGATTTCCAGCGTATCGGGATGCAACAGCTCAGATACGGAAAACAGCATTGAAACCGCCATCGTTCACCATGTTTACTCAGGATACGCCGAAGATAGCGCAGGAAACGCCGGCAGCTATAACGGTGATCATTGGAGACACAAGAAACAATGTCGCCAGCTTGTCCGATTTTGACAATACCTCAAGCAACTACCGGGTTAAAAATATTTCCGAAGAAACCGTTCAATTCGAAGAGATGGAGTGTGAGCAGTCGGCAAACCAGTTACGATGCAATGGCTATACCTTGCAGCCGGTAACCACAGCGCCGATGAGCTTGTCCGATCTGAATGGCACCTATAAAGCAGTCGATTCGGATTCCATTATCTGGAGCCTGCAAGTCACTGACGGCGAGATCGAGCTATCCAATGCACAGAACAGCTGCAAAGCGTCCGGCATCGTTAGCCTGGCCGTCGAGGATTCAATCCCGTTCTTTGAATTAACATCGGAGAATTGTACGACGAATGGTGACTGGTTCGGCTACGGGTTAATGGAAAGCCTGTATGAAGAGATGGACACCATTCAGGTGATCGTCCCCGGTTTCGAAACGGTTTCGACTAACTGGACCAGATGACCCATAGCATAAAAATGGTATAGATAAAAAAGGCGCTTGTGTTTTCTCAAGCGCCTTTTTCTGTATTGACTATTTATGTCACTCTTTCACACAGCGGGAAATCGTATAATCTCTTCCCTGCTTGACCTTTTCGTAATTTCCGAACACTTCGGTGAAATTACGTTTCATATACTGACGTAAACCGTTAATGGTGACCACCACCAACTGTCCGCCGGGCGCCAATTGCCGGTGAATATCATGCAACAGAATACTCAACATCTCTTTACCGACCTTGGCGGGAATATTTGACACCACGGTGGTAAACTGAATCTCTTGCGACACCGCACTCAAAACCGTTAGACAGATAGGCTTTGGCATTTGTTAAACCATTCAATTGTGCGTTTTTATTGGCGTAATCGACGGCCACAAAATCCTTGTCGACCATATGCACTTGCCCGGCCGGCGCATTGGCGGCAATCGCCAGACCGATCGGACCGTAGCCGCAACCGATATCCAGAGCAATTTCATCCTCTTTAATATTCAGGTGCTTTAGAAACAGATCGGTTCCCGAATCGATTTCGCGAGGGCTGAAAATCCCCCAGGTCGTTGCAAATTGCAGGTTTTTACCCATTAGATGGGCGTCGATATGCAAGTCTTTTTTTAAGGTCTCGATGTCGGCCACTTTTTTCGAATTCCAATTATTATTTTTTTAGAAAAGATTCTTCCCATTTTGCGTCAATGTCTTTATCCACAGAACGCTTAAGATGAATTATCATATTGTACCCTTTTAACCGAGCGAATGTTTAAAGCGAATCCTGCCTGATGCATAGTCTGAACGAACGACAATACGAAGCCGTCACCCACATCGATACCCCGGCACTGGTTCTGGCCGGTGCAGGATCGGGAAAAACTCGTGTTATTACCGAAAAAATCGCCTATCTGATACGCCGTTGCGACGTCAAAACCGCATCACATCTACGCCGTGACTTTCACCAACAAGTCCGCCAAAGAGATGAAGGAACGTGTCACCAAGCTGTTGAAGGACGAAAACACCAAAGGGCTGAACGTTTCGACCTTTCACAACCTCGGTTTGAACATTCTGCGCCGCGAATACAAAGCTCTCGGTTACAAAGCCAACTTCACAATTATGGATGCCGCCGACAGTGGACAGATACTGAAAGAGTTGATGCAGAAACAGACACTCGATCCGGAAGTGCTTGACGGCGTACAGTGGGATATTTCCAACTGGAAAAACGGCCATATTTCTCCCGAGCAGGCGATTCAGGAAGCCGAAGATCAGCAGCAACAGGCACGGGCAATTCTCTATCAGGCGTACCAGAAACAGCTGCACGCCTATAACGCCGTCGATTTCGACGATCTGATCGGTCTGCCGGTACGGCCTGTTTCAGGAAAACCCGCAGATTCTCGAGTCCTGGCAAAACCGCGTCCGCTATCTGCTGGTCGACGAGTATCAGGATACCAACGCCTCACAGTATGCGCTGGTGAAATTGCTGGTCGGCGTCCAGGCGCGCTTTACCGTGGTCGGCGACGACGATCAGTCGATTTATGCCTGGCGCGGCGCCCAGCCGGAAAACCTGGCTCTGTTAAAAGAGGACTTCCCGGCGCTGAAACTGATTAAACTGGAACAAAACTACCGCTCCAGCAACCGGATTCTGCAATCGGCCAACCAGCTGATCGCCAACAATCCGCACGTTTTCGAAAAGACTCTGTGGAGTGAAATGGGACTCGGCGATCCGCTGCGCGTTATTGCCTGCGCCAACGAAAACCAGGAAGCCGAGCGCGTAGTGTCGGAAATCATTGTCCACAAATTCAAACACCACACCAAAAACCGCGACTATGCGATTCTGTATCGTGGTAACCATCAGGCCCGCCTGATCGAGCGCGCCCTGCGTGAACAGAACCTGCCGTATGTCATTTCCGGCGGCAAATCGTTTTTCGACCATGCCGAAATCAAAGACGTTATGAGCTACCTGCGCCTGATCGTCAATCCGGACGACGATGCCGCCTTCCTTCGTGTCGTCAATACGCCGCGTCGAGAGATCGGCGCTTCGACTTTGGAAAAGCTCGCCACCTACGCGACTGGCCGCGGCATCAGTCTGTTCGACGCAACTCAGGAATTCGGCCTGACCAGCATCTTGAACGACAAAGCCTTAAAACGCGTACAGTTCTTCGGCCAGCAACTCCTCGGCTGGATTCAAGATGCCGATGCCACCGAAGGTGAGGAGGTCGTTTCGTTAATCCGCCGCATTATCGAAGAGATCGAATACGACAACTGGCTGCATGAAACCGCCAGCAACCCGAAAACCGCCGAACGCCGCATCAATAATGTGCGCGAGCTGATTCTGTGGATCGAACGCATTGTCGCCAAAGCACTCGAAGAAGACAACGAAGAAAAACGGCTGGACACCATCGTCACTCATATGATGCTGATGGATATGATGGAGCGTAACGAAGCCGATAAAGAACACGACATGATCAGTCTGATGACACTGCATGCCTCCAAAGGACTGGAGTTCCCGCATGTTTTCCTGATCGGCATGGAAGAGGAACTGTTGCCGCACAAGCAGAATCTCGAATCGCCCGGCCTGGAAGAAGAACGACGGCTGGCGTATGTCGGCATTACCCGCGCCCAACGCTCTTTAACCATGACCTATGCCAATAAACGCAAGAAATACGGCGAAGAAACCGCCTGCGAACCGAGCCGTTTCCTGGACGAATTACCCGAAGAAGCCTTAAAGTGGGAAGGCAAACCCGGGGTCGAATTGAGTGAAGAAGAAAAACTTGAACACGGCAATGCTCACCTGGCCAATCTGAAGTCCTTTTTAAAGAAAAACTGACCGCAAAAATCACCCTGCAACGGAGATCGCAACCATGAACGCTTATCAGATTCCTTCCTTCCAGTTTGCCGCTATGCCGCATTTGCATTTTGGCTGGGGCATCGGGGCTCAGTTAAGCGAACACCTGAAGCAGAACTTCTCCGGTACGCTGATTCTGATTGTCAGTCCCAGTCTGATGAAATCCGGCCGCTTCGGAGAGCAACTAAAACAAGCGCTGGAAGCCGAATTCGACCTGAAAATATTTCAAGTCAGCGGTGAGCCGTCTCCTGATCTTGTTGACGACATCGTCCCGCAGTGCCCGAAAAACGCTCAGGCTGTTATCGGCCTCGGCGGAGGCAGTGTACTGGATGCGGCCAAAGCGATCGCCGGTCTGATTCCAAGCCAAACTTCGGTCATGGATTATCTGGAAGGCGTTGGTGCGGGAAAACAATTGCAGAGCCCGACCTGTCCGTTCATTGCCGTTCCAACCACAGCCGGAACCGGCAGCGAAACAACCAAAAACGCGGTCCTGTCACGCATTGGCTTCTTCAAAAAATCCTTCCGGAGCAACCTGTTGCTGGCGCAGTCGGCCTGGCTGGACCCCCAGCTTCTGGAGAGCTGCCCTAAAGACGTTCTCTATGCAACGGGCATGGATGCTTTCACCCAGCTTCTGGAATCCTATACCACTCTGAAGAGTAACCCGGTTACCGACGCTCTGGCCTGGCAAGGTATGCAGATGTTTGTTGGCAGCTTTGAAGCCATTAATAACGACGAAGACAGCATTCGAAAAGAGGGTTACTGCAATCTGATGCTCGCGGCGACGCTGTCCGGAACCACTCTGGCTAATGCAGGGCTTGGAGCAGTGCATGGCCTGGCCGGCCCCATCGGTGCCTTCTTCAAAGCTTCGCATGGCATTGTCTGCGCCAGGCTCTTGGCCCCTATTACGCAGGCAAACATCGAAAGCCTGCAATCAGAAAACCCGGTGCATGCCGGGCAGATTCTGCAGAAATATCGTCAGGTCGGACAATTACTCAACCCTCAAGTCTCAGGCCCGGAATCGTTAAACACCCTGATCACCAGTCTCGATGCCTTTGCGCAGAACTACACTCCTCAAGGCCTGAAAAGTTACGGTTTGCAGCCGGACAATCTACAGGTCATTCTGGAGAATTGCCGGAGCGGCAGCATGCTTGGAAACCCCCTACCGCTTACAGATCGCCAGCTTTTGGATGCGATGCTCAAAGCACTGTAATCGCAGTAATCCGTATCTTCGGAGCCAACGCAAAAAACACCTGCTTTTTCCAGTGTTTTTTCTTTGCGTATTGCAAATCAAACTCTGTATAATCTATGAAAAGTAACACTAAAACCGCGCCGCGTCTGGCATTCAACATATTCTTATTGAAACCATCAGTGAAGAGAGTTCTTATGAAGCATTACAAAACCCCCTTAACCTTAGGCATTCTGACCTTCAACGCTTTGTTTGCCAGTCAGGTTTTAGCCGAAAAACCGCATGCCATTGAGGCCATTGAAAGCGGTCACCTTGATGCACTAAGCTACTACGAAGATCTTGATCAGGACGGCGTGAAAGATACTATCGACCAATGTCCAAACTCTGCGCCTGGCGCCACCGTGAATCAGTACGGCTGTCAAAGCCGCGAAGACAATCTGGATATCAAGCCGACAAATGCAACCGCCCCTGCCGTTGCACCTCAACCGGTTGAACAGGTTACTTATACACTAAGCAACGCCATCTTCGACACCAACAAACACACTATCCGCGGCGACCAGGTTCATGTATTACAGGAAAACGCCGGTTATCTACGCAATCTTCCGGCAAATGAGTACATTCTGGTAACCGGTCACGCTGATGCGTCCGGCCCTGACGATTTCAACATGCGTCTTTCATGGCGTCGTGCCAACAGCGTCAAGCAATTCCTGGTACAGGAATTGGGAATGGCTTCGGATCGTTTCTACATTGTCGGACGCGGTGAAACTCAGCCAATCGCGGATAATGCTACAGTTGCCGGACGTCAGCTGAACCGTCGCATCACTTTGCAGCCAATGACTAAAGAGCTGATCCCTGCGGATGCGACAACAGTCATGCCTGCTTCGATGAATCGTTACAAATAAGCTGATTCTTTTCAGCTCCAACGATGCCAAGCCCAAGTCGAGTTTTCTCTCTTCAACTTGGGCTTTTTGCGTTATTACTCTTCTTCTCTTTTTCCCAGTACCACTGGCTTTCAGCCAAAGAACCTCCCCGAGTTGTTTCCCCTCAAGAGATTCAAAAGGCAAAAACCCAATATAACTTTCTTGCCGGACTGCGCTTGCAGGCATGGCAGGATCTGGTCGACGAAAGCATTGACCTCCCCGAAAAAATCCAACTGCAAAAAGTCAATAATTTCTTCAACGAGGTACGTTTTGTCTCCGATCAGAAAAACTGGGGGAAAAAAGATTACTGGGCCACCCCGGTAGAGCTGTTATCCGTTGATGCCGGGGATTGTGAAGACTACTCGGTGGCAAAATATTTCACCTTGAAGGCGCTTGGTGTGCCGGAGAGCAAGCTCTATTTGACTTATGTCAAAGCTATTCGACTGAACCAGGCACACATGGTCCTGACCTACTACCAGACGCCGAAAGCCATTCCCCTTGTTCTCGACAACCTGAACCGGAAAATTCTGCCGGCGACGCTGCGTACGGATTTACTCCCGGTTTACAGTTTTAACGGCGAAGGCCTGTGGAAAGCGCGACAACGCGGTAAAGGCAAGGAAATTGCCGGCGGTTCCCGTCAATTAAAAGCATGGGATGATCTTTTAAAACGTCTGGGACAAAATTAAACTATCAACGATCAGCAGGTCATAAGGACAAACAGCATGAGCCTCTACAAACAGATATCATTACTTATCAGCAGCATTCTCCTCACGCTGCTTGCCGGCATTTTTGTTTTGAATCTGGCGGCTACCAAGCAATTTCTTCAAGAACAGCTTGGCTCTCATGCCCAGGATACGGCGACCTCTCTCGGTTTATCTCTCAGCACCATTCCCGAGCCGGACGACATCGCCGTCATGGAAACCATGATCAATGCCGTCTTTGATCGCGGCTATTACCAACAGATCACCTTAGCCGATCTGGACGGCAAAACACTTTACCACCGGCAAGACCCCAAACAGATCGAAGGCATTCCCAGCTGGTTCATCAACCTGATTTCCCTGCAGACACCGGAGGCCAAAGCGATGGTTCAGGCAGGCTGGACCCCTCTTGGCAGGCTAAGTGTCACCAGCCACCCCGGTTATGCCTATGTGGAATTATGGCAGAACTTTTTAAACCTCCTGTCCGGCTTCGCCATTGCCGCATTCATCTCAATTATCCTGCTGATTCTCAGCCTGAAATTGCTACTTTCTCCGCTTCGACGAGTTGAGGAACAAGCCAAAGCCGTTGTCGAAAAAGAGTATATTCTCCAGAAAAAACTGCCGAAAACGAGCGAACTGCGCCAGGTTGTTCTGGCCATGAACACCATGATCGAGAAACTCAAAACGATTTTCGATCGCGATGCCGCTGCCGCACAGCGCCTGCAAAAACTAGCTTATCAGGATCAGGTCACCGAATTCAGCAACCGCCAGCATTTCGAGATGGTTTTCGACAGTTTTCTGGACGTCAAACAGGAGATGGTTGACGGAAGCATCGCTTTACTGCACATCCATAAATTAAAAGAACTCAACGAACGGTTCGGCTATGCCAATACCGACAAATTCATCCGTAGATTGGCTGGACGTTTAAAGCTGCAATTCTCCCAGCACAACATCTCCTTCGGCCGTTTGAACGGCAGTGAAATTGCCATATTGATTCCTGGAAAATCGCCGCGTCAAATCCACCTGATCCTGCACGAAATTGTTGAGTCCACTCCTCAAGAACTCCAGCAATGCACCATCGAACCGACGGCAACCTATCTGTCTTCTTCAATTTGCCGATACGCTCCGGGACAGAGCCGGGGAGAAATTTTAAGCCGCCTGGATTTCGGCGTTCAACAGATCAAAGGCTTTGAAGAAAACCGAATCTACACCGAAGATTCCATGGAAGAAAGCGGCAACCAACGACAAGAACAACAGATTTTCGAACAGTATTCCCAGCAATCCTTCCTGCTGTTTTCACAACCGGTAATCGATCTTACCGGCAAAATCACTCAGAACGAGCTGCTATTGCGCATGCGGGAAAGCGATGGTTCTTTGCGCAGTGCCGCTTACTTCATTCCCCTGTTTGAGAAACACAACCGAATGGCCGAACTGGATTTAAAAACCGTGGAACTCTGCCACCGTTATCTGGACGAACAGCACGAAGATTGCATCAATCCGGCGATAAACATCTCACTGCAATCCATACAGGAAGAAAATGCGCGCAACAACCTGCTGCAACACTTATCACGACTATCAGCACAAAATGCCTCTATCGAACTTCCCGAACACTTGGTTCTCAACCATAAAGCACTGGTTACCGATTTTATCGATCAAGTTACTGCACTGGGCATCCGCATCGGGATCGATCATTTCGGCAGCCATTTTGCCAATATTCTGTATCTGCAAAAATTGAAACCGGACTACATTAAACTCGATGCTTCTTTTGCGCGCTCAATCGAGTCCAGCGACATGACACGCAATTACGTCGAGAAACTACGTGACATGACACAACACTTCGACATTAAAATTATTGCCATGGCCGTCGAAACCGAAGAACAGAGAGCCGCGTTTGCCGAATTGGGAATTGACGGTTTCCAGGGTTACCTGTACGGCGCGCCCCAGAAACTTGACCAGGATTAAATCCGCCTGGATGTCATTAACACCGGAAACCAAAAGTCACACCCGGTTTTGCTTGAAGAACACAACCGGGCCTGACCAAAAGCATAATGTGTCCGGTGACATCAGAAAAAACTTAATATCTTGCCATGCCTGCCGAAACATCTCTTACAGCGGGTAACATATGCTAATATTCGATAACCCGCACAAATCTTAAGACTATAAAAAGAAATAACGAGGAAAGGGATGTCTGAAAGTTCACAGAATAGCGCGCATTCTGCAAATGCTCAAGCGTCTGCTGCCAAAGCCAGCGCTTCCGGCAAACCGGTACACAAGGAAATCCAGAACCAACTACTCGACTGCCTGGTTCTCTACACCAAATTAAACCGCAAGCCATACTCCAAAGACGCATTGATCGCAGGCTTGCCGATTCATGACGAACAGATTACTCCGGAAATTTTCCAACGTGCAGCGGAAAGAGCCAACCTGATCACCGCTTTCAAAGAACGCCCTCTGGAAAACATCTCCAATCTGGTTTTACCCTGCATCCTGGTTCTTAAAAACGACCGGGCCTGCATACTGGAATCCATTGATGCCGAAAGCGGCAGCGCAAGCATTATCACTCCCGAAGCCGACGAAGGCGAAATCATTACATCGATCGACAAACTGCAACAGGATTACAGCGGTTTTGCCGTCTATCTGACCAACAAAATTCACCACGACAAGAAAAGAGAAAACCTGATCGGGCTTGAAGAAGGTCACTGGTTCTGGAGTACCTTATGGGAATCCAAATCCATTTACCGCGATGTCTTGCTGGCTTCCTTCATCATCAACGTTTTCATTGTTGCCACACCGCTTTTCATTATGAACGTTTACGACCGCATTGTTCCGAACGATGCGACCGAATCCCTCTGGGTTCTGGCAATCGGAGTCAGCGTTATCTACATTTTTGACTTTGTACTCAAGTACCTGAGATCCTATTTTCTTGAAGTGGCCGGAAAGAAAAGCGATATTCTGATGTCATCGCGCCTGTTTGAACAGACCCTTGGCCTCACCATGTCCAACCGCTACAGTTCAATCGGGGCTTTCGCCAACATTCTGCGCGAATTCGACACCATTCGAAATTTCTTTACTTCCGGCACCATTGCCGCGGTTGTCGACCTGCCGTTTGTGATCATTTTCCTTCTGGTCATTTTTTACATTTCCGGCAGCATTGTCTGGGTTCCGATCGCAATCATCTCGATCATTTTAATTTACAGTCTGTTCCTGACCGGCCCGATTCAGCGTAGCATCGAAGCGACCTACGATGCTAATAACCAGAAGAACGCTGTCCTGATCGAAACCCTGACGGCAATGGAAACCATTAAATCTCTCGGCGTGGAAGCCCGCGCGCAATGGCAGTGGGAACAGGCCGTCGGAGAAATCGCTCAAGCCAGCGTCAAATCCAAGATGCTGCAAAACTCGATTACCCGAGTGACCGAATTCTTCCAGCAGCTCAGTACGGTCATTATTGTCATCGTCGGTGTCTATTTGATTACCGACGGAGATTTAACCATGGGGGGCTTGATCGCCGCCGTCATGCTGAGTCAGAGAGCCGTGGGCCCGATGGGACAGTTCGCAGCTTTGGCAACCAGCTACCTGCAAACCAAAACCGCGCTGAATTCTCTGAACGAATTGATGGAAAAAGAAGTTGAGCGTCCCTTGAATAAGCGCTTTATTCAGCACCCGAAATTTGAAGGAAAAATCGAATTCAACAACGTCTCCTTCACTTACCCGGGCGAACGCAAACCGGCTCTGAGCAACATCAGCTTTGTCCTCGAACCGGGCGAAAAGGTCGGAATCATCGGACGAATCGGTTCCGGAAAATCCACCATCCAGAAACTGATCCTCGGTTTTTAAAAACCGGACGAAGGCAGTATTCTGATCGATGGCATCGACATTACTCAGTTGGATCCCGCGGAATTACGTCGAAACATCAACTATGTTCAACAGGACGTCACCCTTTTCAAAGGCGATGTTCGCGACAACATTGCTTACCGCGCACCTTACATTGATGACGAATCGATTATCAAGGCGGCCAAACTCGCCGGAGTGGATGATTTTATTCGCAAACACCCGTCCGGATACAGTCTGAACATCACCGAAGGCGGTAAATCACTGTCCGGAGGCCAGCGCCAGAGCATCGGTGTCGCACGTGCCTTGCTTTTCGATTCTCCGATTTATATGTTCGACGAACCGACCAATGCAATGGATGCGCGTTCCGAACAAACCATGATTGAACGCTTGAAAAAAGGCATTCTGAACAGCACTACTCTGGTTGTCACTCATAAGATGAGCATTCTGCAGCTGACCGAGCGCCTGATGGTTATCGATAATGGGAAACTGATCGCCGACGGCCGGAAAGAAAATGTTCTGGAAGCACTGAAAACCGGCAAATTAAATAAAAACGAATAAGGCTGGCAGGATTAACGAATGCAGTTTAAAAACATGATGAAAAAATCAAAAGCGCCACAGCAAGATAATGATCTTGAATTTATGTCGAGTTTGAGTCAGGCGACTTTGGAAAAACCAACGTCCCGTTCGCAAATTGTCGTCTGGGTCGTTCTTCTGGTTCTCATCTGGTTCATCACTTGGGCCAACTATGCCGAACTGGATAAAATTGTCCGCGGTTCCGGCAAAGTCGTCCCGTCTTCGCAGATTCAGATCATTCAGAACCTGGAAGGCGGGATCGTCGAAGAACTTTATATTCACCCTGGCGACAAAGTCAAAAAGGGCCAGACGCTGCTAAAACTGGATAACACCCAGTTCGCCAGTTCTTATGGAGAAAGCGAGATCAAGGAAGCCCAGCTGATCGCCAAAGCCCAGCGTCTGGCTGCCGAAGCTTTCGACAAGCCGTTGAAGCGAGCAAATATCGAAAATAATGATGTCGTTCAAGCTCTGTATGATCGCGAATACGAACTCTATCTGGCCCGTCAGAAACAGCGTGAAAGCGACGACTCAATTATCGTCGAACAGATCGAGCAAAAGAAAATTGAACTGCGTGGAACCCTCGGAGAACAACAACAACTCAGACGCTCTCTAGCGCTCATTTCCAAGGAAGTCAATCTAATGAAGCCGCTGGTTAGACAGGGCGTCGCCTCAGAAGTGGATCTTTTGAAACTGCAACGCCAGGAAAACGATGTGTTGACCAAACTCAAAGGAGTTCAAAACAAAATTCCGCGTCTGCAATCTCAAATCACCGAAAACCGCGCCAAACGAGTGGAAGCCAAAGAGCAATTCATGAACGATGCCCATGAAGAGCTGAATAAGGTTCTAGCGGAAAAATCTCAGCTGGAAAAATCCAAAGTCGCTTTGGAAGACCGCGTTAACCGGACGGATATTAAATCTCCGGTTAACGGGACGATCAAACAGATGTTTGTAAACACCATCGGCGGAGTCGTCCAGCCGGGTAGCGATATCGTTGAAATCGTGCCGGATGACGACTCCCTGATTCTGGAAACCCGCATCAAACCTGCCGATATCGGTTTTCTTTATCCGGGTCTGAAGGCAAAAGTCAAATTCACCGCCTATGACTTCTCGATTTACGGTGGCCTCGACGGTTCAGTAATCGGTATTTCCGCCGATACCATTACTGACGAAGAGGGGAACAGCTTCTATTTAGCCAAAATCAAAACCGATAAAAATCATTTAGGAAAAGAAAATGACCCTTTATATCTGCTGCCGGGTATGACTGCGGACGTAGATGTTATCGTCGGAAAACATACTGTACTGGATTACATCCTGAAACCGATCATCAAAACCAAAGATTTGGCATTGAGAGAATCGTAACAGGGAATAACGAAATTCGAATCTTGATAAAATTTTAGAAATCGATCCAGCCTGTATCCGTAGAATATAGCCAGTTTATTGCACGATGGCTGAGATCAAGGTCATGAAGAATGAAACCGACACTACTTTATGCTTACGAAGAAAAAGCACTACCGAATTGGTTACAAGCGTGTGACAATAACGCTGAGGTATTGAAATCACTGGCAGACTTAGGACATAATGCTGCAAACGGTCGATTACTGATGATTCAGATCGGCTCAGAAGTGCAAATAGAGCAAATTAATAAACTATGCCAATTAAATTTTGATATATTAGCTCTAAGTAACACACCCACAGATGCTGAGGGATTAAAACTTTTTCAGCTCGGGATTAAAGGATACCTGAACACTTACGCGACAATCGATCGTATCAAACAGGCCATTGATACCATTCGGTCCGGAAATGTGTGGTTGGGGCAATCCTTAATGCAGACCATGTTCAGCGCTATGCAGCCGGCAAAGCAGGCGAACGATGGCTGGAAAGAATTATTGACGGCACGAGAGCTGGCAACAGCTGAACTCGTGCTTGAAAGTCTTAGCAATAAACAAATTGCCAAGCAGCTAAACATAACGGAACGGACCGTAAAAGCCCATTTGCATAATATTTTTCAAAAGCTCGGGGTCACGGATCGTTTGGCCTTAGCCTTAAAAATTAAAAACTGGTAAATCCTAAAGAAAACCGTAATTGGAGAAAATTAATTATGCGCAGACGTTTCCCAAAATTATTTGCGGCTCTAGGTAGCGCTTTCATTCTGAGCAATCTGAGTGTTGGCACTGCCCATGCAATTGAACTCGTCCCAACGGTCGAAGACGCAATTCTGCATAACCCCGAATTTAGAGAACAAGTAAAAGCCCACCAAGGTGTACAAGCCGATTTACGCGGCGCTGAAGGTGGTTGGTTGCCAAAAGTTGATCTTGGTGCCGGAATCGGACAGGAAAAAATCACAACAACTTCTGCGAACACCGACATGACTCGAAAAGAGGCAGCGGTAACGGTTTCTCAAAACCTGTTTGAAGGCTTTGCAACTGAGTCTGAAATTACACGTCAACAAGCACGTTTGGATTCTGCCGGTTACTCTGCGCATGCCAAGGCAAACCAAATTGCTCTGGATATGGTCGAAGCTTACGTCAACCTTCTGAAAGAACAGGAACTTCTGCGTCTTGCTCAACAAAGCCATGACACTCACCAACGCATCCTTGATCAAATCATGCAACGTAACCAAGCCGGTGTCGGTAACTCGGTTGAAGTTGATCAGGCAAAAGCTCGTTTGTCTCTTGCAAGCTCCAATCTGATTGCAGAGCGCAATAACTATCGCGATACACTAGCCCGTTTCGAACGCGTTCTTGGTCGCATGCCGGATTCAGACCTGGTAAAACCAAGCCTGAACTACAGCTTCCCTGCCAAACTGGAAGACGCTGTTAATACTGCTCTGATCGAACACCCAGCAATGCGTTCTGCAAATGCGGATATTGCAACGGTTCGTTACCAGTATGACGTTGCGGAAAGCGCTTTCTACCCTCGCGTTGACGTTGACGTCAAACAAACTTGGGATGAAAATATTAACGGAATCGATGGCAAGAGCGAAAACTTCCAAGCAATGTTGCGTGTAAGTTATAACCTGTTCAACGGTGGTAAAGATGACGCCAACTTGGACAAAGTTGCTGCCTCCGTTCACCAGGCTGCAGAAGTGCGTAACAACACTCGCCGCCAAATCATCGAGAACATGCACTATGCGTGGAACGCTGAAAAGTATATCCGTGATCAGCTAGAGTTCATGCAAAAACACACCGATCTGACTTTGGCTACACTGGAAGGTTACCGTAAACAATTCAGCCTTGGTCGTCGTTCGTTGCTTGATCTGTTGAACACGGAAGATGAATATATCAGTGCGCAACGTGCTTTGGTTACCAGCCAACATGATCATTTGATTTCTCAATACCGCATTCTTAACGGTATGGGATTATTGCTGAACGCTTTGAACATCAAAGTTGATTACGCATTGGCCGAAAACGAATACAACGAAGAATAATCGACGTATTCTCATCGGAAAATAAAAAAGGCGCTAAAGCGCCTTTTTTATTTTTTCCAACCGAAACTTCAATTCACTTTCAAACCCAGCGCGGAATATAGCTCCCACAAGCCGAACAAAATGACCGTCAAACCGGCAAACCGACGTATCCATAAAGAACGTGCCAAACGTGTGAAATAAAATGCAAACGCACCCATGAGCAGCAAATTCGGCAAGGTACCTAACCCGAACGACAGCATAATGAAGGCTCCCTGCACAAAATCTCCGGCACTCATCGCCATAATCAACATGCTATAAACCAAACCGCATGGCAACCAACCCCATAAAAAGCCGTAAATCCATGCCTGAGAATAGGTTTCAACCATTGAATATTTCTGGACGCGCGGCTTCAGCTTCGACCACAGAGACTGACCTAAACGCTCTATCACGACAACACCATTCCACCAGCCGGCCAAATACAATCCTAAAGCGACCATCAACCCTCCGGCAAACACCTGCAGTGTGATTTGAATCGGTAGCAAACCATCGAGAGTCATCAAACTACTCCCCAAGAAGCCGAAAATAGCCCCAATCAGGGTATAGCTTAAAATTCTGCCGAGGTTATAAGCTATCTGAAATTTAAGAACCCGGAATCTGCTTCTTTGAATGTCCGCTTTCAAGCCGAATGTCAGAGCCCCGACAACACCGCCACACATACCAAGACAATGAACTCCGCCTAACAGGCCGACAATCAGTGCAGTCACTAAGGATGATTCACTCATAACGCTATTTCTCTTCCGTCACTTTTTCGCACCATTCTAACGGCCTTTACCCAAATTAACAGTCAATATTGGCTAAACAACATCGGGGAATAAAAACTTCTTTTTAATAACTAAATAATTTCATTAATAAAAAGGCTCTCTATCTTACTTCTTAAGCGCTATGATAAGAATAAACACACGAAAACTGCGTATTAGTTTGTATCGATTTAATCAGAGAGCCTGTTTTGACAAATGACTAGAAAAACCTTGTCAAGCCTATTTGCGCTGTGTATCAGCGCTTTCATCCTCTGCTCTCCCGTCAGGGCTGACGATATTCTATTGCTGTGCAACTTAAACTCGGCCTCTCCCATCACCCTATCGTCACAGCAGCTGAAACGTATCTACACCATGAAGACCAGAGTCTGGTCGGACGGCACACCTATCACAGTATTTACACTGCAAACCAGCGACCCTGTCCACAAACTGTTCACACAGAAACTGCTTAAAACCAACATCTATCAACTGGATCGAATCTGGAATCGGCTAACCTTCAGCGGACAAGGAAGACCTCCAATCATTCTTGATACCGAAGAAGAAATGCTTGCAAACCTGAAGGAAACTCCAGGAGCCATCGGTTATCTTTCCGGTGAGATCGACAGCAGCAAAGATTTGCACCCCATTCAGATAAGAGAGCCTTAAATATGAGATTGCACCGAATCATTCTTGGCCTGTTACTGTCTCTTCTCGCAAGTGGTTCTCTACACGCGCACGAGGATTTCGAAGGACTATCTGTAAAAGGATTTGCTTCACAAGCCTATTTCAAAAGTTCAGAAAATCCTTATGCGACTGATGCCACGCTCAACGAAGGGGGAAGTTTCAACTTCCGTGAACTCGGAATCAACCTTAACTGGGAAATCAACCATGAATTGAGATTCGCTACACAAGTTCTTTCAAGACAATACGGCGATGTAAACAATGGCGCACCGGTTTTCGACCTTGCCTTAATCGACTACACACCCATCCATACCTTAAACCTAACCTCCGGCATTCGTCTGGGACGGGTCAAAACGCCATACGGAATCTATAACGATGCCAGAGACCTTCCCTCAACCCGCCCTGGCGTACTGTTACCTTCGATTTACTTTGACAATTTGAGAGATCTGATGCTTTCGACTGATGGTGCAAACCTCTATTTTGAGCGCGAAGACGACCTCGGACACCTCGAAATCAATGCCTATGCCGGACGGAGAGATGCGCAAGATAAAAGTCTTGAATACAAACAATTTTATTCCGATATCCCTGGAGGAGACTTCGAAACCTTAAATAAACAAGGCTTAAAATTGCTGTGGAGCCCATTTTCCGTCCCTGGCCTCTCTTTCGGTTATAGCCTCCTGAGATGGGATACCAACCTCAATTTCTCAACGCCATTCCCTTCGGCCACCCCTTACTACAACGGAAGCGTCGACTCAATCAAACTGGAGACCGTGCATCATCTGCTTTCTGTCCAATACCAACTCCAGTCTCTAACTTTTACGGCAGAGTGGATGTCAGCCGACGGGAATCTGAAACTCTATGGTTCAAACGGGATAAAAAACATCAATACGGATGCAGAAGGTTATTTTCTTCAAACAGAGTGGACCCCCATTCCCCGTTTTACCGGCCTGATCCGCTTCGAAGCCTATCAGCCGTACAAAAATCAATCATCGATAGACAGCGAGGCAATCACTCTCGGAGCGCGTTGGTATTTCACCCCCGAGTGGTTGCTTTCGGGGCAATATTCATGGCATGAAGGCATAGCAGACATCCCCGCTTACACCAAACTTAATCTGACAAACTTAAAAGAAAGCTGGCAGATTTTCGCTCTACAGCTCACCTATCACTTCTAAATTGAGCAGAGTAGCCGGAATATGACCAGACCCAACTCCATACGCCAGTTAAATTACGCCGTTTTCGCGCTTCTCGCCGGACTCAGTATCATCTTCATCTGGGCTCTGGCAGATGGCTACAAACAGCTGAATACCGACCAGAAACGCCTTCAGAATATCAAACAGGCCGCCATCGAACTCGAAGCCATCCAATTACTGGAAAACGAAGCCTACTTCGCTTATAAAATTTCCTACGAACACAGTCAATCACTCTATCAAAACTGGATTGAATCTCAAAAGCAGGTTGACCAGCTGGTATACACCCATTTTTTTAATCAAAACCGAGCCCCCATTTTCTGGCTGGATGAAGCATGGCAGAACCATCTTGACCTGCGCCAACAATTAATCGCCTGCTTTTCGGCATCCAACTGCGACCAAACATTCAATGGAGAATGGGAATTTCCGCCCAACGAACTACAAAGCGTCTTAATCAACAACAATATCAAACATCTCTATCAGTTTACAGAACGAAACCTGGCCGGATTGTCCCAGTTTTATGCACGCTTTCTGCAATGGAGCCTTCCCCTTGATCGCCTGTTTGAAATGGTTGACCACTATCAGAAACACCCTCATTCAAACCTCAAAGACGAAATCGCCAACCTACACTTCATCATTCAACACAATGGTTATTATCTCGATATCGATACGGATCTAATGAAGGCCTATCCGATCCTGGCTCAAAAACTCGCCACCATCCGCCAGCTCTACCGAAAAACGATGGAAGCCAGCGTCTTTCCAATCCTATCAACTACAGACAAACAGGTAAAAAACAATGCTGAACCCATTCAAGCTCCCCCACGCCTGCTTGGAGAAAACTGGCAGCTACTGTCACTTCTACAGTCACTGATCGAAACGGAAGCCGAACAATTAACACAAGAGAAACTTACCTACATCTCCATTCAGAAAGTGATCTTAGCGACGATTTTCATCGGTTCTATTTTTCTAATCGTCCTATTCAGAAAACGCGCACTGGTTCCTTTAAGACAAAACGAAGCCATTTTACAGGGTGCTGCGATCGGGATTATTCAGACCGATCATTCAGGGAAAATCAAACGCCTCAACCAAGCAACGGAACAAATATTCGGCTACCAATCACAGGCGTTGCTCAACCAGTCCATTCAAATGCTGATCGATTCCAGTACAGGGTCAACTACCCACTTCAAAAAACTTATCCGTAACTGCCTGAATCAAAATAAGGAAGTCAACGGCCGAAAACAGAACGGGAACATTTTTCCCATCGAATTAACCATCAGTGCGATTCAAAAAAGTGCTGAAAAAGAATTCATCGTTTTGGTCACTGACCTGACAGAGCGTAATGAAGCCAAGCGACAGACAGAATTACGCAACAAGCTACTGAACGCGCTCAAGGATGCCATCGAAACCTTCATGTCACACCCTAAAAATCGCCAAGAAGTTTGGACACATTTATTAGATGCTCTTTTAGACATTAGCGACAGCCCTTATGGGTTTATCGGAGAGGTCGTTTACCGGGAAAATAATCGGCCCTGTCTTAAAATTCATGCCGCGAATTGCTTGAACGGACGGGCCGAGCCAACAAGTTTCCGCAGTAATGCATCCTCTGAACAGAATATGCTCTGCCCTCCTAATAAACTGATCGAAGAGCTGTTCCTCCACGAGAACGGTGTGATCGTTAACGAAATCACCGACGCCTCTTCCTGCCAGAACAATCATCTGCATAAAGAAATCGAAATTGAACGCTATATGAGCGTACCGATTTTTCAGGGAAAAACCCTGGTCGGCGCCTACCTTATCGCCAATCGATCAAACAACTATAAATCCCAAATGATCGATTTCCTCGAACCGTTTCAAGCAACTTGCAGTGTTTTGATTGCCAGCATTCACCAGAACGAAGAACAGAACCGTCTTATGCAGGAACTCGAAATTGCCCGCGATGAGGCACTCTATTCAAAACAGCTTGCCGAAGACGCCGCCCAGACAAAATCAATTTTTCTGGCCAATATGAGCCATGAAATCCGCACGCCGATGAATGCAATTATCGGCATGGCCTACCTCGCTCTCCAAACAGATTTAACCGATCGGCAGCGCGACTACATTGATAAAATTCATCGCTCGGGACAATCCTTACTTCACGTTATCAACGATATACTCGACTTCTCAAAAATCGAAGCCGGAAAATTGAAGATCGAAGCGATTCCGATGCAACTTGAACATGTGCTGGCCGACAGTGTGCAACTCTTGGCGGAAAGCGCTAATAGAAAAGGGTTGGAACTGGTCGTGACCTACCATCCAAGAGAAAGCCTCGGCGACGGCGGCCAGGTAGTCAGTGATCCCTACCGGTTACAGCAAATCCTGAACAATCTGCTATCCAATGCCATCAAATTCACCGAACACGGCTTCATCAAGGTAGATATCAATGCTATTCCCGAGCATGATAAACTCAGAACTCGAATTGCGGTTGAAGATACCGGCATCGGGATGAGCAAGCAACAACAACAACAGTTGTTTCAAGAGTTTTCTCAGGCAGATAGCTCAACCACCCGAAAATATGGTGGAACCGGTCTAGGCCTTTCCATCTGCAAACGCATTATCGAACTGATGGGCGGTAATATTGATGTTGAAAGCCTCCCGGGGAAAGGTAGCCGCTTTACCGTCTCCCTACAGCTTCCGCTGGCCAGCCTTGAAAATCATCCTGATTTTTCATCTCTGCGAGAGAAAAATGCTTTGATCATTGACGACTTGCCAATTGTTCGCGAAAGTCTGCAAAGCCAGCTTGACCTGTTCTCAATTCGCTCATCGGTTGCCTGCGGCGTAAAAGAAGCTATCGATATGCTCGATAACACGGTCTTTGACTTCATTCTTCTCGACTGCGTCATGCCGGATGCAGGCGGTGAAATCCTGATGGAACACCTTAACCAGCACTCTCCGGAATTACTCAGCAGGACACTGTTGATCAGCGCATACGGCTTAGATGTCATACAAGAAATCTGTCACAAATATCCTGTTGCGGCAACATTGGAAAAACCGGTACTGCCCAGCTCTTTATATTCGGAGTTAATCCAAATATACGCGGGAGCGCCCAAACAAGCCTCCGATAAAAATCACCCGCTTTCAGAGAAAGATTTGAAATTAAACGGCCTGCGGGTTCTCTTGGCAGAAGACAATCCAATAAACCAACAGATCGCAACCGAACTGCTCCAATTTCAGGGAGCAGAAGTCACTCTCGCCACGAATGGGCAAGAAGTACTTGATCAGCTGAACGCAAAGACAAACGACCACTTCGACCTTCTGCTGCTGGATTTACAAATGCCCGTTATGGATGGTTACGAAACCGCCAAAACAATTCGTTCCAATTCCACCTTCAATAACCTCCCTATTTTTGCCATGACAGCTCATGTTCTTGACGAAGAGAAGCAGCGTACCAAAGCTCTCGGCATTAACGGCCATATCGACAAGCCAATTGATCCTGAAAAACTCTATCAAACCCTCGAACATTTCGTTGCCAAGCCTACCATCGCCCCCTCAAAACAAACATCTGAAGAAAGCAACGCCAACTCGATATTGCCGGAAATAGAGGGAATGGATTTAGAGTTTGCGTTAAAGATGACGGCTGGAAACAGAAAACTACTTGAAAAACTGCTTGAGGAATATTGGGAAAGTTACCATAATCTGCAAGACGAACTTTCTGAACAGACAATCCGATCCAATCCTCAAGCAACGAAAGAGGCTTTAATCCTTCTCCATTCTTTCAAGGGCGTCTCATCGAGCCTTGGTGCAAATCAACTAGCAGAAAAAGCGCAAAATCTGGAATTCTGTCTAAAAGACCCAGCCCCGAATTGCCCCGATCTGTCAAAACGGCTTAAAGAACTGCTGGCAACTCAAATGCAGGTCTTCAACGCTCTATCAGCCTATATCCAACGCCAACCGAATCATCCGGAAGGCAATACGCACTCTCAGGATGAAGCTCCTTTTGCAAAACTGCAACAGCACTTGCTTGATTCGGATAGCCATGCCCTACAGTTATGGCATGAATACAAAGCAGCATTTAAAAAGACTTTCCCCATTTCCGATTATAAAAAAATCGATCGCTATATCGAGAACTTCGAGTTTGAAGAAGCCCTTTCCATACTAAATCGCTACAGGAAAACAAACTGACCCAGACACCATAAAAAATAAGATAATATACTATCAAAGGTTCATAAATTCATTAAAGGAGAGTTCATGGAAACTCAACCAAAACTCTTATGCGTTGATGACACTTCCGCCAATTTAAAACTACTGATCGAACTGCTAACCCCACTTTACGAGATCAAAATAGCAACCAACGGCAGAAAGGCGCTTGAAATTCTGCAGGACTACCCTGCTGATCTGATCCTGCTCGACATTATGATGCCTGAAATGGACGGTTATGAAGTCTGTCAGCGTATCAGAAGCGATGAGAGAACCAAAGAAACGCCAATACTTTTCCTCACGGCTAAAAATCAGCCGGAAGATGAAGAAAAAGGACTCAAACTCGGAGCCAACGACTTTGTATCCAAACCCCTTATCCCGGGAGTATTACTCGCCCGAATAGAAACCCAGATCAAACTCAGAATCGCTCAGAAAAAACTGCAGCAGCACAACCAGAACCTTGAAGAACAGGTAAAAAAACGCCTGAATGAAATTCAGCGCTTGCAAGACAGCACCATTTTCGTGATGACTTCTCTGGCAGAATTCCGCGATGAATGTACAGGAAATCACATCCAGAGAACACAGAGCTACGTGCATATACTGGCAAAAGCGGCTGCGCAGACACCTCAATTTCGAAGCCAGCTATCCGCATCTAAAATTGAAATTATCACCCAATCCGCACCATTACATGACATTGGTAAAATCAGCATTCCCGACGAAATACTTCTGAAGCCGGGGAAATTGACCTATGACGAATTCGAAGTTATGAAGACCCACTCTCTCAAAGGCTACGAAATTCTCCATCAGGCTTCACTGAATATGGGAGAAAGCGGAGACTTTCTGGAAGTTGCCCAGCAGATCGCCCTGAGCCACCACGAGAAATGGGATGGAAGCGGCTATCCACAGGGTCTCAAAGGAGAACAGATACCGCTGGCTGCCCGACTAATGGCGCTTGCCGATGTTTATGATGCACTGACCAGTGAACGCCCCTATAAAAAAGCTTTCAGCTCAGACAAAGCATTGGAAATCATTCAGGAAGGAAGAGGCAGTCACTTCCAGGCCATTCTTGTGGATCTATTCATCTCCCTCAAACCGGAACTTGAAAAAATCGCCGCAGACAAACCGGATAAATAACTTGCGTATGTCTTAGAAAAAATCTTCAAGTTTTTTTCAAATCGAGAGAACGGTAGCCAACCGCTTCGGCAAGATGCTCTGTCCCGATATCGGCTTGGCCTGACATATCCGCCAGGGTACGCGCAGTCCGCAATAAACGATGATACGATCGCGCAGAAAAGCCAAAACGCTCAATCGCCCTCTCCAACAAACGCCTGCCTTCCGAATCAAGAGCCGCAAACTGGCGCAACTGATGCGAGTCCAACTCTGAATTAAGACTATTCTGGCGCCGGAATTGTAACTGTCGGCAGAGTTTGACCCTTTCTCTTACCTCAGCACTCGTTTCATTTTGATTGTCGAGATCCGCAACCAGCAAAGACTTCGCATCAACTGGCGGCAACTCCAGATGAAGGTCGATACGATCGAGAATCGGCCCGGAAATTTTCTTCTGGTAACGTGCGATTTGCTCCGGAGTATCGCGGCAGCGTCCAAGAGGATCATCCGGAAAAAAACCGCTTGGCGAAGGATTCATCGCGGCAACAATCAGACTTTTGGCCGGATAAATCACCTGTGCATTCGCACGACTGACCATCACCTTGCCGGATTCAATCGGTTCTCTCAAAGCTTCCAGAGCAGCCCGCTGAAACTCGGGCAGCTCATCCAAAAACAATACACCTCTATGCGCCAAACTGACGGCGCCGGGTTTCGGTATCCGACCGCCGCCAACCAGCGCTACCGCCGAAGCAGTGTGATGAGGATGGATAAAAGCTCTTTGCCGAAAATCGTCTCCCGATACAGACTGGCCGGCAATTGACCGAATCGATGCCAGCTCAATCGCTTCTTGCGAACTTAAGCTCGGCAAAAGTGTAATCAGACGCTCGGCCAACATGCTTTTTCCAGCACCCGGCGGTCCGACCATCAACAGGGAATGCCCGCCGCTGGCACAAATTTCCAGAACCCGCTTTGCCTGTAACTGCCCATTCACCTCGGCAAGGTCAACGGAATAATCCACTTCTTGTGTACCCTTGTCCAAAGCAGGCTCAACAAGAGACAAACCCGCATGGTTTTCCGGTAGCTGCAAAGCATTCTGGTACAGACGAACCACATCCAGTAAATGCTGTGCCGAGAAAATTGGGGAACCTTGCCGGTTTTCTCCCAGAATCAACCCAGCCTCATAGCGATTTTGCTCTGGAATAACGCAAGCCGCACCCAATTTCTGCGCCTCGATAACGGCTGGAAGAATTCCCTGTACGTGGCGAATTTCGCCACTCAAAGTCAACTCACCATAACATTCGCATACCAAGGGAAACATACCGTCAATTTGGGAACTGGCAATCAAAATGCCGAGCGCGATCGCAAGATCGTAACGCCCTCCGCTCTTCGGAAGGTCGGCTGGGCCAAGATGAACAGTAATACGTTTAGGAGGGAGGTTGAATCCGCTACTGATTAGAGCGCTGCGTACCCGCTCTTTACTTTCTTTCACGGAGGCTTCGGGCAAACCGACAATATTAAATGCCGGTAAGCCGTTACTGATGTGTACTTCAACACTGACTTCAGGCGCCTGCAAGCCGTCAATTGCACGGCTGTTCAAGCGGGCCAGAGTTGCCATAATTTACGATCGCCTAAGCGTCCGGGTTTTCCAACTCATCCAAGCGTTTTTCTAACGCTTCGAGCTTGAGGCGAGTCTTCTGTAACACCGCACTTTGGCGATCAAATTCTTCGCGGCTGACCAGATCCATTTTTTCAAAGCTTCTACTCAACAACGCTTTTATCTGATCTTTCATATCTTCCGGAAAAGCGCCAAACCCCTGAGGAATCAAATCGGCAATTTTCTTTGCCGCCTCTTCTAAGTGATTTGGTTGAATCATCGCAAGCTCCTTATTTAAATTTAAACCTTGAAAGTCGACCCAGAAAACCAATATACATAATTTTACGTAAAAACAACATCAAAAAAGAGCAAATGGCGACTATTTATCCGCAACCGGCGCTTTAACCTTAAGGGTATCAACCCCAAGTCGACGCAATTCGTTTCTGCGTTTATTCAGCACCAGACGGTCGGTAAACGGACCAATTCTAAGCCGATAGTAAGTTCGGGTTGCCGTCTTATATTCGTTAAGATTCACAATTTGACCGTATTTAGCCAATCGCGCCTGCTCTTTTTTCGCAACTTCCAGAGAACCGAAAGTTCCCGCAATCACATAATAAGGCGCATCCAGTTGAACGGAAAGCGGTTCCGCATCGACCTGCATTTTCTGCTCGACCAGATCATCATAAAATCGATATGGAGATTTCAACGCCTCTTGAGGAACCAGCTCCTCTGCCGGAGCAGGGATATTCAACGCTTCCACTTCCAAAGGCTGCGTTTTCCCTTCCTGACCTAAAGCACTCGCATTCTTCTCATTCCCCGAATGAGCGAAAATACTTGCCTGCTGCCCTTCGCTCGCCGACTTCATACCCAAAGTAACAAAGTGGTCGGCAATGAAATAACCGGACAGTAAGCCGAAAGAAACCATGAAACCGCCAAACCAGATCCATTTTGAAGAACTGCTTTGCGTCTGCACCGTTTTTTTCTGCTGCGACCGGCGTTGATACGTCTGTCTGGGAGCAGCGTGCCGATGTCGATAATCGCGAGCCATAGACAAAGCAGTTCCTTCTAATTACATAGATTGCGGTGCAGAAACATCCAAAATCGCCAAGCCATTGCGCAACACCTGACGAACGGCAACAATCAGCGTCAAGCGGGCTTGACGGAGTTTGTCGTCTTCAACGATAAACTGGCTCGCGTTGTAATAGGAATGCAATGCGTGCGCCAGATCTTTCAAATAATAAGCAATTTGATGCGGTTCATAGGCCAGAGCGCCGCGTGAAATAACTTCCGGGAACTTAGCCAGTTCAACCGCCAGCTGCGTCTCATGCTCTTCAACAAGCAATGCCATATTCTCGAGGCCAGCCTGCAGATCCAGTGCATACCCTTTCTCTTCCGCCTGCTCCAGAACCCGGCAGATACGCGCATGAGCATATTGAATATAGTACACCGGATTTTCATTGGATTGAGACTTCGCCAGATCCAGGTCGAAATCCATATGCTGCTCGGATTTACGCTGAACATAGAAGAAACGCGCCGCATCCGCGCCAACTTCTTCGCGCAGTTCTCGCAGGGTGACAAATTGCCCGCTACGTGTCGACATGGCCAGCTTTTCGCCACCACGATACAGTACAGCAAACTGAACCAGCAGAACCTTCAATGCTTCAGGATCAGTTTCCATCGCCTGCATTGCCGCTCTGACCCGGGGAATATAACCGTGGTGGTCCGAACCCCAGATATCGATCAAAATATCAAAACCGCGTTCCAGTTTATTAAAATGATAAGCAATGTCCGAGGCGAAATAAGTCTTTAAACCGTTATCCCGGACAACAACCCGATCTTTCTCGTCACCGTAATCGGTAGAGCGGAACCATAAGGCTCCGCCCTTCTCATAAATTTTATCCGCTTTCTGAAGCTTCTCGATCGCCGCATCAATCACGCCTGAATCCATAAGAGAACGCTCAGAAAACCAATTATCGAAACGCACCTTAAAACCGCCAAGGTCATCTTTAATATCAGAAAGAATCGCATCCACTGCAATCTGAAAAACGTTCAGGTACTGAGTTCCGAGCAGATTCTTGGCTTTGGCAATCAGATCATCGATATGCTTCTCTTTATCTCCGCCATCCTGACCCTCATCCGGGCTGATACCGGCAAACACTTCCAGAGCCGTACGCTTCAAAGTATCGGCGAATTGTTCATGCACCTGCTCGGCAATTTCAAGAATGTAATCCCCTTGATAGGCGTTTTTAGGAAACACCAGTTCTTCACCGCATTTAGACAGATAACGCAACCAGACCGAAGTTGCAAGAATGTCCATCTGACGCCCTGCGTCATTCACATAATATTCTCTGGAAACACGGAACCCCGCAGCTTCGAGAACATTGGCTACACTGGCTCCGTAAGCCGCTCCGCGGCCATGCCCGACATGCAAAGGCCCGGTCGGATTAGCAGAAACAAACTCAACCAGAACCGAACGCCCCTGGCCGACATTTCCCTGACCGAAACATTCCTGCTTATCCAGAATTTCGCCCACAACTTGAAATTTAGCCGAATCATCAACAAAAAAATTGATGAATCCCGGGCCGGCAATTTCAACTTTTCTGACAATAGAACCTTCGGCAATCAAAGAGACAATTTTTTGCGCCAGTTCTCGCGGCGGAACACCGGCAGCTTTTGTCAGCATCATGGCCAGATTGGTTGCAAAATCACCATGACTTTTATCCCGGGTATTTTCAACATTAATCTTTGGACTCAACGTCTCGGGAATAATCTGTTGCTGTTTTAATTCTTGAACGACATCGCTCAAAATCTGCGCAATTTGCTGCTTCATGCACTGTCTCTTTAGGGTCTGGAAAAAGAAAAATTCAAACCTTACATTTTACTAAAAATATTGGAATAATTGCGAGGGAATTCCCGCTATTCAAGAAAGGGATGCAAACAACCGATAAGAGAGGTGATCGAATTAGAGAATCGTCTCACAGTGAGGCCGGACGGCGTTTAAATCCGCATTCGTCCGGCACCGCAATCACTTTTCTATGATGACTTTGAAGCTTTGCTTTTCGCCGTCGTCTTTTTAGCCGCCGGTTTTTTCACTGCCGCCTTCTTCGTCGTTGTTTTTTTAGCCGCCGGTTTTTTCGCAGGCGCCTTTTTCGCTGCAGCCCGGCCACGTTTTTTAGGCTCCGGCGCTTCGTCCAAACGTTTCTGACACTCTTCCAAACTTAATTGCAAAGCATCCTCGTCTTTGGCAATTTTCGCGTTTTTCTTAGTGACCAGATCGGTAATGTAAGGCCCCCAGCGACCTTTGAGAATTTTAATATCCGTTCCCGGGAAAGTTTTAACGATTTTATCGGCTTCGGCCTGTATTTTCGCTTCAACCAAAGCCGCCGCTTCTTCCAGAGTAATACTCAAAGGATCAAACCCTTTGATCGGCGCATAGCACTTGGGCCCGTATTCAAGGTAAGGACCGAAAGGCCCCTGCTTGGCGATCAGCTTCTGACCTTTCTCAACCGAGAAAAGAGTGCCATCGACCGCTGTTGCGGAAAAAGATTCCGGCATCAAACCAACTTCGCGCGGTAGCTTAAACAGCTCCAGCGCATCTTCCAGAGTAATCAGATCCATTTTTTGACCGGGCATCAGGCTGGCAAAGGTCGGTTTCTCATCATTTTCGCCATCGCCAACCTGTACATAAGGCCCGAATCGGCCTATTTTGACATACATGGGTAAGCCACTTTCAGGATGCTGACCAAGCAAACGCGCCTGTCCTGCTTCCTCGCGAGAAACATCTTCAGCCGCTTCAACTTTTGGATGAAACTGCTTGTAAAAATCGTCCAACATTGCCTGCCACGGCATCTGTCCCTGGGCGATCACATCGAATTTATCCTCGACCTTGGCGGTAAACTGATAATCAAGCACTTCACCAAAGTGCTTAATCAGGAAATTGGTCACAATACCGGCGATGTCGGTCGGAAAT
Source organism: Thiomicrorhabdus sp. (assembly GCF_963677875.1). Taxonomy (NCBI): domain Bacteria; kingdom Pseudomonadati; phylum Pseudomonadota; class Gammaproteobacteria; order Thiotrichales; family Piscirickettsiaceae; genus Thiomicrorhabdus; species Thiomicrorhabdus sp. The sequence goes on from NZ_OY782565.1 coordinate 85,958, forward strand.
AATTTATTCTTTTCGCTCCCGGCCATTTCCGACAAGGTTTCCGCCTGTATTCCATTTTCATCGAGGGTGATTTGACGGTAGTCTCGCGGCTTTCCTTCGCGGTCTTCCTTAACCACATAGCCCCGTTGCTGAATGGTATCAATCGTCGGTGCATAGGTTGATGGACGTCCAATCCCCATTTCCTCAAGCGTGCGTACCAGGCTGGCTTCGTTATAGCGCGCAGGCGGTCTGGCGAAACTTTGTCTGGAGATCAGATTTCCAAGGCGTAATGCCTGCCCGATTTTCATCGGCGGAAGACGGCCCTCTTCCGATTTGTCACCGAAGTCATAAACCTTTAAAAAACCGTCAAACGTAATCACTTCACCCTTTGCCGTCAACTTGTCAGCAGGCAAAGAATCTATTCCGATATCCACCGAGGTACGCATCAATTGCGCATCGGCCATCTGTGAAGCGATGGCCCGGCGCCAGATCAGCTGATACAAACGCTGCTCGTTTCGTTCTCCAGTAACATTCTGTACGTTAAAATCGGTCGGTCGGATCGCTTCGTGCGCTTCCTGAGCATCCGCCTGCTTGGTTTTATAGCGGCGCAGATGAACATACTCCGCACCATAAGCACTTTCGATCGATTGCTGTGCCTGGGCGATTGCCACTTCCGATAAGTTCACCGAGTCAGTACGCATATAGGTGATTTTCCCGGATTCGTATAAACGCTGGGCAATCATCATGGTCTGCTTGACCGAGAAACCAAGCTTGGAAGCCGCTTCCTGCTGTAGAGTCGAGGTGGTAAAAGGCGCCTTCGGGCTGCGTTTAGCCGGTTTTTCTTCCAGAGAAAGAACACTTAAAGCCGCATTCGACACCGCTTGCAAAAACGCGGTGGCTTCTTCTTCGTTTTCAAAGCTGGCAGTGCGCTTAACATCTACTTCACCGCTTTCACCACCTTGAGCGTCCAGTAAAACCAGCTTGCCTTGAATTCGGAACGAATAACCGGCTTCGAAAGCCTCTATCTCTTTTTCTCGCTCGACAATCAGACGAACTGCAACCGATTGAACTCTTCCCGCAGAAAGGCCGGTACGGATTTTCTTCCACAGAATCGGTGACAACTCAAAACCGACGATACGATCGAGAATTCTTCGCGCCTGTTGCGCATTGACCAGATCCATATCCACCGTTCGAGGCGAAGCAACGGCCGCTTCAATCGCAGGCTTGGTAATTTCATGGAACACGATTCGTCGGGTGGTGGTGACATCCAGATTGAGAGCTTCAGCCAGATGCCAGGCAATGGCCTCTCCCTCGCGGTCCTCATCCGTAGCCAGCCAGACACTTTCGGCTTCTTTGGCAAGTTTTTTCAGCTCAGAGACATTTTTCTTTTTGTCAGCAGAAATTTCGTAACTGGGGTTAAAACCGTTTGCGATATCAATCCCCATCCCCTTCTTTTGAATATCGCGAATATGGCCATAGCTGGAGCGTACGGTAAACCCTTTGCCGAGATATTTTTCTATGGTTTTCGCTTTCGCTGGGGACTCGACTATCACCAAATTTGTCATCTATTTTCAGCCCTAAAGTGAGGTTGCAATTGTTTATATCGTTTACGGGAAAGCGCTGTCATTAAAGGTAAAATTATGCACCTTAACGCGCTCTTGCCGATTTCCGACCTTTTTGTAAGGTTGCAAAATTTTTTGGCGTTTTGCAATCATTCGCGGATAAATTTCTTCATCGATGTCTTTGTCGGCATAAACAAAAGTCCACTTTAGCCAAAAACGCTAACCCTATTTAATCCGCCGCCAGCGGCCTCCGGAAAGCGCCTCGATCCGTCCGGATAATTCCAGCATCAGCAACTGACTTTGCAATTCGGACACCGGCTTCTTGGTCACCACCACCAATTCATCCAGGCTGATCGGTTCGAATTCGATAAACGATAACAATTTAGAATCGCGCTCATCTCCGGCCGTCTCAAGCGTTTTCCTCTCTCCGGTCTTAGCCTGCGTCGTTTGCAGGCTGACCTGCAAAAGCGGCGACAACTCTTCCAGAATATCATCGGCACTTTCAACCAGCTTGGCACCCTGTTTGATTAGCTGATGACAGCCTTTGGCCTGTGGATTGTAGATCGAACCGGGAATCGCGAAAACCTCTTTTCCTTGCTCCAGCGCCAGCCGAGCCGTAATCAACGAACCGCTTTTCAACGCCGCCTCAACAACCAGCGTTCCCATACTTAAACCACTGATCATTCGGTTACGCTGCGGAAAATACTGCGCCAGCGGTTTGGTTCCAAGTGGCTGCTCGGAAATAATGACGCCCTGCTCGGCAATTTCACGAGCCAAATTTCGGTTACTTGCCGGATACACCCGATCCAGTCCGGTTGCAACCACTGCAATGGTCTTGCCGATCCCCCTTAAGCCACCAAGATGCGCATGCGTATCGATGCCGGCAGCCAGACCACTGGTAATTCCAATGCCCTGCGAAGACAGGAATTCAGAAAAATCTTCGGCGATCATCGCCCCCTGTTTGGATGCATGCCGACTGCCGACCACCGCCAACTGCGGATCATGCAAAAGCTCTATCCGTCCCCGGGCTCCTATCAATATCGGCGGATCGTCGATTTCGCGCAAAGCGGACGGATAAGCATCCGCCCCCCAGGGAATCCAATGCCGGTCACCTCCCTCACCCCACAAAAGCGCCTCTTCAACCGAAGACTCAATCCCTTCTTCAAAGTATTTCTGCCGCTGTTTATCACGAAGAATCCCCGCCTGTTTCCAGTCCGATTCCGACGCGTCCAAAGCATTTTCAACCGAGCCAAAAAACGCTTTGATCTCAAGCAACTGCTTAAGCGAAATTCGGCAAAACTGAAGGCGGATTAACCCGGCCAATTCACAAAATCGATCCATAGAAGGCTGCATAGTTCGGCTATAATGAGGCAATTATTGATTCAGAAGTATAAACGACACTATGGAAAAACTCGATATTGTTCTCTATCCGGAACAGGGACTACGCGAAGTCTGCGCACCGATTGCGGAAATGAACGATGAGCTGGACAGACTGATCGATGACATGTTCTACACCATGTACGACGCGCCCGGCATTGGATTGGCCGCACCACAAATTGCCGTTCAGGAACGCTTGATCGTTGTCGATGTTTCGGAAACCAAAGATCAGCCGATCGCTTTGATCAACCCGGAGATTGTTGCTTCAAGCGGAGAAATCGTCTGGGAAGAAGGTTGCCTGTCATTACCGGGAGTCTACGCCAAAGTTACCCGCCCGAGCCACATTCTGGTACGCGGTATGAACCGCGATGGCAAAACCATCGAAATGCAGGCCGACGACCTGCTTGCGGTCTGCCTTCAGCACGAAATCGATCATCTGAACGGCAAGCTGTTCATTGATCACCTTTCCGGATTGAAACGCACCCGCGCTCTGCAAAAATTCCGCAAAATGCAGACTCAGGATCAAGAGGACTGAAACTTGTCACAACCGCTAAAGATCATTTTTGCCGGAACACCGGATTTTTCAGTCGCACCGCTTAAGGCGCTCATCGCTTCGGAACACGAAGTCATTGCAGTGTATACCCAGCCGGATCGGCCGGCCGGCCGCGGTCGTAAACTGACGCCCAGTCCGGTCAAGCAGGTCGCTCTAGAACACAATATCCCGGTATATCAACCGCAATCCTTGCGCAACGAAACAGCACAGCAGGAATTAGCTGCATTAAACGCCGACCTGATGGTAGTGGTCGCCTACGGTTTGATTCTTCCGGAAGCCGTATTGAAGATGCCGAAACACGGCTGTCTTAACATCCATGCATCACTGTTACCACGCTGGCGCGGCGCAGCACCGATTCAACGGGCGATCGAATCCGGCGACGACGCCAGCGGCGTCACCATCATGCAGATGGATATCGGCCTCGATACCGGTGACATGCTGTACAAGGTGGAAACCCCTATTTCTGCCCAGGACAGCGCGCAAAGCCTCCATGACCGTTTGAGTATTCTGGGTTCCGAAGCCTTGATGACAACTCTGCAAAACCTGCCGGATTATCAAGCCAAGGCACAGAAACAGGATGAATCACAGGTCACCTATGCAGAAAAACTAAGCAAAGCCGAAGCGGCAATCGACTGGAGTCAGGATGCGGCCAACATCGTACGCCGAATTCAGGCTTTCAACCCCTGGCCGGTCGCCTTTACCGATTTTCAAGGTCAGCCGCTACGCATCTGGCAAGCCCGCCTGCCAACCCGGCAAGAAATGCAAACCCTGGATCCTTCAGCACCGGGAACTGTCGTTGCCATTGAGAAATCCGGCATGATCATCGCCTGCGGTGACCAGCCAGTGGTCATTGAAAAACTGCAGCCTGCCGGCAAAAAAGCTATGGCTGCTTATGACTTCGCTCAGGCGAGACAACTCGCGGGATACCGTTTCGAATGAACGGAAAAAACGAGATCAACAGCCGTTATGTGGCGTTGAAAATGTGTTTAAGCGTTATCGATGGTGGCCGATCACTCAGTCAGGTAATGCCGGAAGGACTTGCCCAGTTTCAGGACGCCCGCAACCGCAGTTTCACCCAGAATCTGGTGCTTGGAACCCTGCGTTGGCAACTTCGCCTGCAAGCGATCTGCGACCAGTTATTGAAGAAAAAACTGAAGGCTAAGGACGAGGATATCAACCAGCTGATTCTGCTGGGGCTGTACCAGATTTTATATATGGAAACGCCGGATCATGCTGCGGTTTCCGAAACGGTTGCACTGGTAAGCAAGCTGAAAAAACCTTGGGCAAAAGGCTTGGTAAACGGCGTTTTGCGAAACTTTTTACGTGACCGGGAAGCATTATGTGCCGAAGTCGACTTGAAACCTTCATACGCCTATTCGCATCCGCAATGGTTTTTCAAAACCATACGCAAAGCCTACCCGCAAGATTGGCAACAGATATTAAGCGCCAATAACGAGATCGCACCGATCACTCTGCGCAATAACCGACTGCAACAGAGCCGCGACGAATTGCTTGAAAGCCTGAATAAAGAGGACCAGCTTGCCGAAGCTCACCCGCAATGCACTCAAGGGATACGTCTGTTGCAGAGCATGGACATTACCGGTCTACCGGGATTTACCGAAGGCGCTTTCAGCGTTCAGGACGGCGCCGCCCAGCAAGCAGCAGAACTATTGCAACCGATACCGGGCGAACGGCTCCTTGATGCCTGCGCGGCTCCAGGCGGAAAAACCGCCCATTTACTGGAACTTGCCGATGGAGATCTTGATTTACTGGCCATTGAAAAAGAACCGGAGCGACTTGACCGTCTGGCAGAGAACTTACATCGCCTCGGTCTGGAATGCGACTATCGCGTCGGTGACGCTGCCGCCCCCGGCGACTGGTGGAATCACACGCCATTCGATAAAATTCTTCTGGACGCCCCCTGTTCGGCAACCGGCATTATCCGCCGCCGCCCGGATATAAAATGGCACCGGACCGAGGAGGACATCAGCGCCCTATGCAATTTGCAGGCACAGATTCTCGAAACCCTCTGGACAACCCTGAAACCCGGCGGGCGGCTTCTGTACGCCACCTGCTCAGTACTACCCCAGGAAAACGGCCTGCAAATGCAACGCTTCCTGCAGGAAAACAGAGATGCAAGGGAAGTTCCGATCACCGCAGAATGGGGCTTGCAGCAACCTCTTCCCGGCCGTCAGATTCTGCCCGGAGACAGCGGCATGGATGGTTTTTATTACTGTTTGCTTGAAAAAACGACAGGATAACAAGGATGAAACAATCGCTTCAGGCAGCTCACTTTCGCGGAACCGTTTGCAAACCATTGCGCAGATGGCTGAGTGCCTGTCTGATCCTTTTACTGTCGTCTGCCGCCACAACCAGTCAGGCCAGCGAAGAAATTCTGATCGTTCGCGTTTCCGATTACCAAAATCAACGCGAACTGCTGATCGACTCCGAAAGCAAATTCCACTTGCCGAAAAAAGTCGCCGCCGCCATTCACCATGAAATTCCGTTACTGTTTACAACCACGATCGAGCTGACCGAAAGCGCCAGTTTTCTCGGAATCAAATATCAGCGCACCCGACGTAAAATTGAATACCAGACCCAACTTTACGCTTACGGCGTCAATCACCATTACGTCCTCTATAACACCCGGAACCAGAACGTACAGAGCTTCCCGACACTGGATGCAGCCCTGGAAACGCTCGGCACCCTGCAATCCTTCCCGATCGCCAAACTCTCTGAACTCCACCCTCAGCAACGCTACACCATTAAAATGCGTATTAAACTCGATTACTGGAAGTTACCGGCTCCGTTGATCATCGACGCTATGATGGATTCTGACTGGCGAATCAGCAGCGGTTGGTTCGAAACCTTTCTGAAGACGCCTCAGAGCTGGCAATGAGTACCTTAATTGCCCGTTATCTGAAGCAATACGGCTGGATCACTCTCCTTTCCGGCGTCCTTCTGATCTCTCTGGTGATTATGAGTCAGATTCTGCAGAACGCTTCCAGCTTTGCGGAAAGCTATTCAGCTCTGCTGTTTTTCACTTTCGGAGGTGTCTTTATTCTCCTGATCGTGCTTGTCCGGACGCTATGGAGCCTGCTTAAACAGTATAAAAAACGCATACCCGGCATCAAAATCACCATCCGCCTGACCTTTCTGGCCACGCTTCTGATGGGACTGCCGACAGCAACCATCTATTACTTTTCTCTAAGCTTCATTCAACAAGGCATCAACCAATGGTTCGATGTCAAAACCGAAGTCGCGCTGGAAAATGCCTCCACTCTGGTTCGTATCACTCTTGACAACAAAACCCGTGAGAGCCTCAACCGAACCCTTTCCACCGTGAAAGAAGAACATGACCTGCTTGCCAATTCCCCGATTATCGGTGTCAGCCGTTTGCGCAATCAGCTCGGCGCTCAGGAAATTTCTTTCTACCACGCCAACCAGCAATTGATCGCTTTCAGCAGTCCCGACGGCAGCGACATTCTGCCGACACCTCCGGGAGACAACCTGTTTCAGCAGGTTCGGCAAAAAATCACTTATGCCGCAATCGAAACCCGACCCGGTGCTACCGTTCCCGAACAGTTCATTCGAGTAGTCGTGCCTTTCACCGACACCGACATCAACACCCCATACGTTTTGCAGGCAATCTACACCATCCCGAGCAACATCACCGAGCTGGCCGAATCCGTTTCAACAGCCTCCGGTCAGTACAAGGAACTTTCCTACCTGAAGGCACCTTTAACCACCAGTTTCACCCTGATTTTGACCATCGTGCTGCTGCTGACTCTCTTGACCGCCATTCTGTTTACCATCCAGGCCGTACAGAACTTTGCCAGACCAATCCGCACTTTGGCTCGAGGGACCAAAGCAATCTCCAAAGGAGACTACAGCATTAAGATGCCGGTCAAAGAACATGACGAATTCGGCGAATTAATCGCCTCGTTCAACGACATGACCCAACGGATTGCTCAGGCCCGTAACGAAATCAAAATGGGACAACATCAGGCAGAAGTGCAGAAACTCTACCTGCAGGCGATTATCCAGAATCTGAGCAGCGGCGTTATCACACTAGACATGAAACAGCGCATCCGCACCATGAACGATGCCGCCAAGCAGATACTCAATGCCGACTTGTCGTCCTATACCGGCCGTTCGCTCAAAGAGGCCGTCGAATCAAGACATAACGCACACTTAAGCGAACTCTTCGAACAGATCACTCCACATTTTGACGATCCCGGACAAAACTGGAACCTGCAAAAGGAATTTTCCTGCAAAGACGGTCAGAAACGTCTGTTGATCCACGGTTCGACGCTACCGGGCATCGACACCCAAACCTCCGGTTACGTCATCGTTATGGACGACATTACCGAACTCGTTCAAGCACAATTACACGCTGCTTGGAGCGATGTCGCCCGGCGGCTGGCGCACGAAATCAAAAATCCTCTAACGCCGATTCAATTATCGGCCGAGCGTTTAAAATTCAAACTGCATGACAAACTGCAAGACAAAGACCAATCTCTGCTGACACGCATGACGCAGACGATCATCGAGCAGGTCAATACCATGCAGACACTGGTTCAGGCTTTCAGCGACTATGCCAACACGCCCGAAGTCAAGTTGAGCCGACTTGACCTGAATAGTTTGATTAAAAGCATCGTAGACATGTACTATGACCCCAAAGCGCCCTGGCAGGTCAAGGCGCAACTGGATCCGAAAATGCCATTTGTTGCTGCCGACCCGGCTCGACTGCGACAACTGTTTCATAATTTGATCAAAAACTCGCTCGAAGCCACGGAAAGCCAGGAATACGGCCTGATTGAAATCCGTACCGAAATCGAAGCCGCTGAACAAGTCAGAATCACCGTCTGCGATAACGGCCCCGGCATCCCCGAGCAACATAAAAACTGGATTTTTGAACCCTATGCAACCGATAAGCCGAAAGGCACCGGGCTGGGACTGGCTGTTGTCCGAAAAATCGTCGACGAACACCACGGCCAGATTCAGCTCAAGTCTTCACCGCAACACGGCACCTGCTTTATAATCAAACTCCCTTTGACATCGAGAGAGCGTGAATGAAAACCGCCAAACTACTGATCGTAGATGACGAAAAAGATATTCGAAACCTGATGGAAGAAATTTTTTCCGAAGAGGGCTATCAGGTCGAAACCGCTGCCAACGGTATACAGGCCCAACAGGCTTGGCGAAAAACCCTGCCGGACGTTATCTTTCTAGACGTCTGGATGCCGGATGTCGACGGAATATCCTTGTTGAAAGAGATGCAGAAGGAAAGTGTTCTGGAACACACCAAAGTTGTTATGATGTCCGGTCACGGCACCATTGAAACCGCTATCGAAGCGACCCGACTCGGCGCTTATGATTTTTTGGAGAAACCTCTTTCTCTGGCCAAACTGATTGTCACAGCCGAACGCGCCATTGAGCATAGCCGCCTGCATCAGGAAAACCGTCAACTCAAACAAAAAGCTCCCGATCAATTTCTACCGATCGGCAAAAGCAAAATGATGGTGCAGTTGAGAGAAACCATCGAACGCCTCTCCAAATTCACCATGCCGGTTCTGGTCACCGGAGAAACCGGGGTCGGAAAGCACCATTTCGCACGCGCCTTGCATAAAACCAGCCACCGAAAAGACGCCGCCATTAAAGAAATCACCTCCATTGACCTGAACCGTCTCCTGGAAGAAGAGCGCACCGAAGAACTGAAAAAACTCTTGCGAGAAGCGCATCAGGGAACCTTGGTGATCGCCAATATTGAACAACTCCATCCCGGCAGTCAGGACCTGATCGCCGACCTGGTTCTGCACCAGAAAGTCTTTTTAAAGGGCGAACCGGAAAGCCTGTCGCTGGACGTGCGCGTCATCGCCTTAACCCGCGGCGAACTGGAAGAGATTGTTCTGCATCGTCAATTCCGCGACGACCTTTTCCAGCGTCTCAAAGTCATGCCGATCCACGTTCCGGCATTGCGCCAGCACACTGAAGACATTCCCGAACTGGTCGACTACTTCGTCAATTTTTTCGTTACCCGCGAAGGACTCGAATATCGCCATTTCAGCGTCCCGGCGCAAAATAGCTTGCGTCAATACGCCTGGCCGGGCAATATGAAGGAACTACAGAACCTGATTCAGCGTCTGCTCATTCTCGGAAGTCAGGAAGTCAGTGACGACGAAGTGAAAAAAGCCATTCTGCAAACGGATCTTTCCCAGCAGAATCAACCGCAAATCGATACCAGCCTGAGTTTGAAAGACGCGAAAGATCAATGGGAGGCAGCGTACTTAAGCCAGCTGCTGAGAGAGACCGGCGGCAACGTCAGCGAAACCGCCAAACGTTCCGGTGTGGACCGGACCAACCTGTACCGTAAATTAAAGAGTTTGGGCATCGACCCGAAAAACCCGGTGTAATCACCGGCTATAACAACGAGCACACGCTGTATGAATATCGTTATTTTGGGTGCCGGACAAGTCGGCTCGTCTCTGGCGGAATTACTTGCAACCGAAAGTCACGACGTAACCGTAGTCGATCTCGACCGGTTGCATTTACAACGCCTGCAGGACCGGCTGGACATCCGAACCATCTGCGGCCACGCTTCGCACCCGGACATTCTGATACAGGCCGGGCTGGAAGAAGCCGACATGCTGATCGCCGCGACCCAGAATGATGAAACCAACATTCTCGCCTGCTATCTGGCGCACACCATGTATAAAACCGGCACCAAAATCGCTCGTGTCCGCAGTCGTTCCTATCTCGAACATCCGGAACTGTTCGACAAATACCGGAACACCAATGCCATTCCGATTGATGTTCTGATCAGCCCGGAAAACCTGGTGACCAGCTATATTCTCCAATTGATCGAATATCCGGGATCTCTGCAAGTCATCGACTTTGCCGACGGAAAAGTCCGCCTGGTGGCCGTTCGCGCTTACTCGGACGGTCTTCTGGTCGGCAAACAGATCCGAAGCCTCGGTCAATATCTGCCGAGCCACATTAAAACCCGGATCGCGGCCATTTACCGACGCAACGAAGTCGTAATGCCAACCGGAGATGCAGTCATAAAAGCCGGCGACGAAGTCTTTTTTCTGGCGGAACCGAAACACATTGCTCCCATCGTAAATGAACTGCGTCAGAAAAAAGAGAAACCCTCTCGCAACATTATGATCGGCGGCGGTGGCAATATCGGTTACAGCTTGGCAAAATCGCTTGAAAAAGCACATCAAGTCAAACTGATCGACCACAACATTCTTCAGGCGCGCGAAGTGGCCGAAACCCTGAGCAATACCATCATTATTCACGGCGACGTCTCCGATAAAGAACTGCTGCTTGAAGAAAACATCGACGAAATTGATCTGTTCGTTGCCGTCACAAACAACGACGAAGCCAACATCATTTCCGGCATGCTGGCCAAAAAACTCGGCGTACGCCGAGTCATTGCACTGGTCAACAACCAATCCTATGTCGAACTGATCCAGCTCAACGGGATCGACGTCGCGATTTCCGCCGACAGCATCACCACCAGTAATCTGCTGCATTACATGCGCCAGGGTGACACCGTAAAGGCGGTAACCTTACGCCGCGGGGCCGCCGAAGCAATGGAAGTCATCGCCCACGGCAGCGAAAACAGTTCGGATATCATCGGTAAAACCATCGGTGAAATCAAATGGCCGCAGGACATTACCGTCGGCTGCATTATCCGCAACGATAAGGTGATCATTTCTCACCGCGATCTGGAGATTGAAGCCGAAGACCACATCATTCTATTCCTGACCGATCCGGGAAGTGCCGCGGAAGTGGCTCGCCTGATCTCTCCCGATCCGAAACAGACCAGCTGGTTCGGCTAAGGCTTACTACCGGGAAACCTGTTCGCTATGCATTCAAAAACGATCTTTAAAGTCATGGGACTCCTGCTGATGGTCTTCAGCCTGAGTCTGGTTCCGCCGATTCTGATCTCTCTTTACTATCAAGACGGCGGCTTCTCGGCATTTTTCAGCGTATTCTTCGGACTGCTGCTGCTCGGTTTATTTCTCTGGTATCCGGTTCGAAACTACCGGCCTGATCTGAAAATCCGCGACGGTTTCTTTGTGGTGGTCATGTTCTGGGTGGTACTCGGGCTCGCCGGTTCTTTACCCCTATACATCGAAAAAGACGTCCCTCTAAGCCTGACTGACGCCATCTTCGAATCTTTCTCGGGGCTGACAACAACCGGCGCCACCGTCATTACCGGGCTTGACGATCTGCCGCATGCCATTCTCTGGTATCGCCAGCAGCTGCAATGGCTCGGCGGCATGGGGATCATCGTTTTAGCGGTGGCGGTTTTACCAATGCTCGGTATCGGCGGCATGCAGCTCTACCGAGCCGAAATGCCCGGTCCGATGAAAGATTCCAAAATCGCTCCCAGAATTTCCGAAACCGCCAAAGCGCTATGGTACATCTATACCGGCCTGACGCTCGTCTGCGCAACCAGTTACTGGTTTGCCGGAATGGACTGGTTTGATGCGTTCGGACACAGCTTTTCCACCGTCGCCATCGGCGGTTTCTCAACCCACGACGCCAGTATCGGTTATTTCAATAACGTTCATATCGAACTGGTGGCCATGTTTTTCATGTTCCTGTCCGGGATCAACTTTGCTCTGCATTTCAGTGCCTTTCGCAACCTTAGCGCCACACCCTACTTGCTTGATCCGGAATTCAAAGCCTACCTGCTGCTGCTGATCGGTGCAGCAGTCATCGTCACATCCTATCTGTATTTACAGAAGATTTACCCGACCTTCGAAGAAGCCCTCAGATTCGGACTTTTCCAAACCGTTTCGCTAGCCTCAACAACCGGCTTTGCCAATGCCGACTTTGCCGCCTGGCCCGGTTTCCTGCCGATCTTACTGATCTTTATGAGCTTTATCGGCGGCAGTGCCGGTTCAACCGCCGGCGGAATGAAAGTCATCCGTTTTATCCTGCTTTTCAAGCAAGGAATGCGCGAAATCCAGAGTCTGTTGCACCCTAATGCAATCATGCCGGTGAAACTGAGCAATAAAACCATTCCGGAAAAAGTCATGATGGCGGTCTGGGGCTTCTTATCGGTCTACGTTTTCACCTTCACCATCCTGATGCTGATCATTATGGCGCTGGGAGTTGATCAAACAACCGCCTTCTCGGCCGTCGCCGCCATGATGAACAATCTTGGCCCGGGGCTTGGCGAAGTTGCCGCCAACTACCAGCAGATGAGCGATCCGGTAAAATGGGTTCTGACATTTGCCATGTTGCTTGGACGACTGGAAATATTCACCTTGCTGGTTCTGTTCACCGCGGCTTTCTGGCGAAAATAATTTTGAGGAAACAATGAGTCCGAGCAGTGCCGAAAAATGGGATCAAAAATACGCCGATGCCGACCTGAATACCCAGGTTCACCCCTGTTATGTTCTTAAACAGCACAGTCGCCTTTTACCTTTCAAAGGATTGGCGCTGGATCTCGCCAGCGGTTTGGGTGGCAATGCACGTTTTCTGGCTCAGTGTGGTCTGAAAGTCGAGGCCTGGGATATTTCGGATCAGGCTCTGACCGTTCTCAACAACTGGGCCAGCCTGAACCAGCTGCCAATCGTTCCCACCTTAACCGATCTCGAGCAGATGCTGTTTCCCTACCGACGCTTCGACGTCATCGTCGTCAGCCGCTATCTGGATCGCAGATTATTCGCACAGATCGAACAGGCATTGAAACCCGGCGGATTGCTGTTTTATCAGACCTTTCTCGGCCCCGTGAATCCGCAAGGCATACAGAACCCGGACTTCTACCTGCGAAGCGGCGAACTGATCAACGCCTTTGCCTCTTTGCGCGTCGAAGTCTACGGCGAGGGCTGGCTGGCTTCGGAAAATTCTCTCGATCAGGAGAACAAACAGCGTTATAGTTGGCTGGTCGGCAAAAAAATCTGATCGCGCCGATACCTCACTCGATTCAATCTTCGGAGGAAACAATGTTCGAAATACAGCTGGCCGATAACGCTTTAATCATCATCCTTTTTATAGCCGTGGTCGTGATTTTGATTCGCGGAGTCAAAGTTGTTCCCCAAGCGGAAAACTGGGTCATTGAACGTTTGGGAAAATACCAGAGTACCCTGGAAGGCGGACTGAACTTCATCATCCCGTTTATCGACGATGTACGCGTCAAATACAATATGCAGGAACAAACCATTGATATTCCTTCACAGCGCGTCATCACCAAGGATAACGTCTCGATTTTCATTGACGGTCTGGTCTTCATCCGCATTACCGATGCCGAGGCGGCAACCTATTCGGCGCTGGATGTTAAACTGATGATCAGCCAGCTTTGTCAAACCACTCTTCGTTCGGAAATCGGTTCTCTGGAACTGGACGAAACGCTCAGCTCCCGCGACGACCTCAACGCCTCGCTGATGCAGGCGCTGAACAATGCCAGTAACGAATGGGGAGTCAAAGTCACTCGTGTCGAAGTCAGCGACATTTCGGTTCCGGAAGAAGTCCAGAAAGCGATGGAGCTGCAATTACAGGCCACCCGTGAAAGACGCGCCATCGAAACCAAAGCTCAGGCAGAGAAAAATGCCGTCATCGCCGAAGCCGAAGCCCAGAAACAAAAGGCCTTTCTGGAAGCCGAAGCACTGGAACGAACCGCAGATGCCGAACGTTACCAGCAGGAACAACTCGGTATCGGACAGCAACTGGCGATCGAAGCCGTCAATCAGGCAATGCAGGAGAATCCGCAAGCCGCCGAATACCTGCTTGCCAAAGACCGTGTCAAAGCCTTCTCCGGTTTGGCATCCTCCGATTCAAGCAATAAAATCGTCATACCTGTCGAAACCAGCGAACTGCTTGGCTCCATGAGCTTACTGCAAAGCCTGCTTAAACAGGATAAATAGGAGAAAACCTCATGCTCGAATGGATGATCGGCTCTTCCATTAATCCATCGATCGTGATCATTGTCGGCATATTGCTGATGCTCGGCGAAATTGCGATCATCGGAACCTTTGTACTTTTCTGGCTTGCGCTGGCGTTCATTCTGGTGGGCTTATACAGTTTCTATCAGCCTGTAGACTGGCAATATCAGATTCTTGCGGTCACGGTTCTCGGCGGCCTTTTTACCTGGTTACTCAACCCCTACCTGAAAAAGAGCCGACACACCCGGGAAGCGGACAGTTTTGCCCCGGTCGAAACACAAGAAATCGGTAAACTGCATCAAGATAAGAACGGAAATTATTCGGTCTTCTACCGTGGGACCTATTGGCTGATTGATCCGCATACTCCCAGTGAGCAGTTGCAGGCCGGCGCAGAAGTGGCGATACAGGCCGTCAAAGGCAATTATGTCAGTATCAAGCCGGTAAGCGACCCGGTCTGACAGCAGATTCTCTAACGATAGATATCATCCCAACCGGAAGGCGGTTTCCGATAACGCTTATAACACCAGAGGTACTGCTCCGGCGCTAAAGAAATGCAGCGTTCGATCCCCTCGTTCAGAGCCTGAGCAGCCACTTGTTCGTCAGCAGACGCCAAGGCCTCGGAAGCCGGCAGGAAACGCAAATGGAACCGGCCGCCCGGCAATCGTTCCATGACCACATAGATGACGGCGCAATCGGACTTCTGCAATAGTTTATTGACCAGAGTCATCGTTCTTGCAGGACGTTTGAAAAACGGGGCATAAACGCTTCCTTTCTCTCCCGGATCCTGATCAGGCAAAATGACCGAAACCTGTCCCTGACTCAACGCTTGAATCAATTTGCGCACGCCCCGCAGATCGGTTGGCGCCAGATCGGCACCAAAACGTCCTCTCGAAGCCACCATGAAATCATTCAAACCAATCAAATTCGGCGGACGGTACATAAAAGTCGACGGAAAACGCGACGAAAGATAAGGCCCGATCAATTCCCAAGCCCCGAAATGCGGTGCCAGAAACAAAATCCCTTTTTCCGTCTGCAATATTTCATCCAGCAATTCTTGACCACTGATTTTTTCGATTTTCGCCAGCACCTTTTCTTTCGGCCAGATCCAGAAAGGCCCAAGTTCAAAAATCGATTGCCCGGATTGAATCAAAAGAGCCTTCAGACGCTGGTTCTTTTCATCGTCGCTCAGATCGGGATAGGCCGCTGTCAGATTACGCCGGGCGACTTCTCTCTGACCGTTCGGCAACCAGTACAGCAAGCGCCCCGCGCCTCTTCCCAGCGCCTGCGTAACCGCAAACGGCAAAGCGGCAAGCAGTTTCAGAAAACCAATGACAATCGCCGCAACCACACGGTCTTTCAATTTCATTTTCACAGGTCAATCTCATCAAGGTCTTCGGCCGTTACCGCGCTAAGATTCGCATCCCCATCATGGTTGTCATCGGCAATCAGCGGCTGCATTGCCGTCCAAAGGTTAGCGTACAAATGTTTGTTCTTTTTCTCTTGCTCCAGAAGCAATTGCTTGGTTTCGGCACGTGCCTGAGGCTTGGCATAACAAGCCGGACAATTATCGGGAATCACCGGCAAATCCGCCGACTCGGCAAAATCACGCGTTTGATTCTCGCGCACCCGAACCAGAGGACGGATAATGCGCACATCTTCATCATCATTCAGATAGTGCGCCTTCATGGTTCTCAACTGTCCTGCGTTGAAGGCGGACATGATAAAACTTTCGGCCAAATCATCCAGGTGTTGTGCCAAAGCCAAAACGTTGTAACCTTCTCGGCGGCACACCGTATACAGAATACCGCGCTTCTGGCGTGCGCAGAAACTGCAGAAAGAATCTCCTTTCATACGTTCTTCCGCCAGACCGACCATGTCCTCACTCTCGTAAAAATATGGCACATCCATTTTTTCGCACCATGTTTTCAACGGCGAAGGATCAAACCCGGGAATCATCGGATCAATAGTACAGGCCGCCAGCTCGAACTTAACCGGGGCATGCCGTTGCAGATGCTTGAGAATCACCAGCAGACTGAGGGAATCTTTACCGCCGGACAAACCGAGTAATACCCGATCGCCGTCACGAAGCATCTTAAACTGAGCCATCGCTCTGCCAACCGGCTTCATAATCGCTTTCGGCGGCTTAATCCAGTCTTTGGTGCGTTCCTTTTTGGTTAGCTTAATCTCGTTCATCTCTGCAGCGTCGCTCATAACGGCATTTTTATCCTTGGGCAAATTCAGCGCTTATTTTACAATAATCGCAGTCCATAGGAGATTTGATCCCTTGTCAGCCAGCCAATTTCTTCATTCCCGATTCAAAAATCGCTTCTCATTCTCCGACACCTTACGGATTTTCAGCTATCTGCTACTGATCGGCATTCCGCTGCAACCACTCAAGGCTGGCGAAAGCATTGCCGTCGATTCCCTCAGCATCGACCCGATGAACTTAAGCGGCATGATCATTCAGGATAACTGGATGGCGATCGTCAGCGACGAAAGCAATCAAATCGCCATTCTCAAACGCGAACAGCACACATGGCGACAATCGCATCTCATCAATTTGAGCGATCAAGCGGACGAAATCGACTTGGAGGCGCTCGGATTCGACGCGCCTTATCTGTATGCACTTGGTTCCCACAGCAGCAAGCGCAGCCGACTCAAGGAGCGACTAACCCAAAACAAAAACCGCCAACGCCAGCAACAGCGCTCCGACGAGCCCGCTCGGAAACAGCTGTTCCGAGTACACATCAACCCCAACTTAAAAGCCGGCAAAATAGAATCCATCAGTCTGCAATCGCTGATTGAACAAGACCCTGTCGTCGGCCTGTTCAGCAAGATTCCCAGCAAAGAAAACGGTGTTGATCTGGAAGGACTCAGTCTCGATCAAAAAGGCCGCTTGCTTATCGGATTCCGTGGCCCGGTATTACGTGGAAATATGACACCCGTTCTGCGATTAAAACTGGAAAAAAGCACTTTTAAGGTAAAAAAAAGCAAATGGCTCTGGCTTGACCTGGAAGGCCGGGGATTACGCGGCATGAGTCCGCTGGATGCCGGTATCGGCGGACAACTGTTGCTTGCCGGGCCGGTCGGGGATCAATCGGTCGACTATGGCATTTACTACTGGGATGAAAGCGACCAGCTTACCGGAAAAGATCGCGACGACAAGGGCTTGCGCCTGATATGCAACCTGTCACCCAACCAAGGCAAACCGGAGTCGATCCAATTCATCGGCCGACAGCAAAAGCAAATCGATTTTTTCATTCTGCATGACGGCATTCGCGGTGGAGGGCTGAGTCGGCGGAGCTGCCCGTTTCCTATGCCTTAGACCCGGCTCCAGCCGACCTGACAGGCTACTCCCACCGTTTCAGTAAGAAAATCAGTAATCCGCGTGAAAAAAAGCTTTTGTTTTTAGCGATTTTTGATTACATTTCAAATTGTTCAGTGAGCATTCCTAAAAATCGTTTTTTCGACCTGCCGATAAGCGCTCAGGCAGACAAATCACCTTTTCTTTTTCCTTTTCTTGGAGTGATTGCCATGATTTCCCGCAACCGCAAAAATCCCTTGTTTCGCTACCTCTCCGCAGGCCTTTTTGCACTGAGTGTCCAATTTTTGGGAAGCGCCGCACATGCAGAGCAGCTGCATGTATATAACTGGTCGGATTACATTACCGACGAAACACTGGCCAATTTCGAAAAACAGACAGGCATCAAAATCGTTTACGACGTATATGATTCCAATGAAGTGCTGGAGGCAAAACTGCTGGCTGGAAAAAGCGGCTACGATCTGGTTTTCCCGACCGCCCGTCCGTTTATCGACCGCCACAGCAAAGCCGGTCTCTATCAACCGCTGGATAAAGCCGTCATTCCGAATTTCAAACACCTTGATCCGGTCATTATGCAATCCTTGTCAGACATCGATCCGGGCAACCGTTATGCCGTGCCTTATATGTGGGGAACCACCGGTATCGGCGTGAACATGAAAAAAGTCAAAGAGATTCTTGGCGACGACATGCCGCTGGACACTCTAAAGCTGCTATTCGATCCAAAGATCGTTGCCAAACTTTCCAAATGCGGTGTCACCCTGATGGATGATGTGACCGAAGTCTTTGCCGCCGCGCATGCTTACAAAGGCGAAGACAGCAACGATTACAGCAAAAAAGCGCTGCAATCGGCCAGCGAAACCATCAAAGCGGTTCGCCCCTATATCCGCTACTTCCACTCATCGCAGTACATTAACGACCTGGCCAACGGCGACATCTGTGTGGCACAAGGTTATTCCGGCGACATTTTGCAGGCTCGCGACCGGGCCGACGAAGCGAAAAACGGTCAGGAAATCGCGTATTTTGTGCCTTCCGAAGGTGCGGTCGTCTGGACCGATGTCATGGTAGTTCCAGCCGATGCACCTAATCCGAAAGCCGCTTTTAAGTTCATCAATTATCTGCTTGATCCGCTCGTTATCGCCCCAATCACCAACTATGTCGCTTATGCCAATGCAAACAAGGATGCGACCGCTCTGATCGACGAGGAAATTCGTCAGGATCCGGGCATCTATCCTCCACAAAGTACCCGCGACCATTTCATTGTGATTAAAACCCCGACCGATCGCCAGGTTCGCGATATGAACCGCGCCTGGACACGTCTGAAAACAGGGCAATAAATGACTTTGCAAGAGACGCCGATTGTACAACTGCAGCAAGTGACCAAAAACTACGGCGACCTCTATGCTGTAGATGACGTCAGTCTGGATATCTATCCGGGCGAATTCTTCTCTCTGCTGGGTTCCTCCGGTTGCGGAAAAACCACCTTGTTGCGTATGCTGGCGGGCTTCGAAACCCCGACCAGCGGCAAAATTTTTCTCGGTGGCGAAGACGTAACCGATCTTCCGCCGTACGAACGCCCCCCTGAATATGATGTTTCAGTCGTATGCGCTGTTTCCACACCTTAACGTTGCCGATAATATCGCCTTCGGCCTCCGTCAGGAGCGCATGCCAAAAGCAGAACGCGAGCAACGGGTTCAAGAGATGCTGCAACTGGTGCAGATCGAAAAACTCGGCAAACGTAAACCGCATCAACTCTCCGGCGGTCAGCGTCAGAGGGTGGCTTTGGCGCGCGCTTTGGCCAAGCACCCGAAACTGTTACTGCTCGACGAACCACTCGGCGCTCTGGATAAAAAGCTTCGCGAGCAGACGCAGTTTGAACTGGTCAACCTGCAAGAGCGTCTCGGCATTACCTTCATCGTGGTGACCCATGATCAGGAAGAAGCCATGACCATGTCATCGCGAATCGCGCTGATGCGCGAAGGCCGTGTCGTTCAGGTCGACGCCCCGCGTCGACTGTATGAGTACCCGAACAGTCGCTACTGCGCGGATTTTATCGGCTCCATCAATCTGTTCAATGCTGAAGTGGTCAAGCAGGAAGACAATCTGGTCACGCTGAAAAGTCCGGATTGCGATCAACTCCTACAGGTCTATCACAGCCAGCCTTTGCTGGAAGGAATGACGGCAACCGTCGCAGTTCGTCCGGAAAAAGTCCAGATTACCGAAAGCGGTCAACCGCCACGCTGCAACCAGCTTCGTGGCGTCATCAAAGAAATCGCCTATCTCGGCGATGTTTCGGTATATCACGTCGACCTGCCAAGCGGAAAACGTATCCAATTCACCCAGTCGAACGTCCAGGCGCTGGCGCAACAGCCGCTTGATTGGGAAGAAACCGTCTGTTTGCACTGGCAGGCGGATGCCTGCAATCTTCTGCTGGAATAAGAATGCGTAATCGTTTCAATCTGGGAAAACGCACTTTAATCGGCCTGCCCTGGCTGTGGATGGCGGTGTTCTTCCTGTTACCGTTCCTGTTCATTCTCAAGCTGAGTCTGTCGGAAGCAGCCTTGATGCAGCCGCCTTACCTGCCGTTTATCCGCGAAGTCAGTGATGGCGTGGTGACCATGACGGTCAACTTCGGCAACTACCTGCTACTGCTGGAAGACCCGCTGTACTTCAACGCTCTGTTGAACTCAATGGAAATCGCCGCTTGGTCAACGCTGCTGACGCTGCTGGTCGGTTATCCGATGGCGTATGCCATCGCCAGGGCGCCGCACAACTGGCGCCTGCCACTGCTGATGTTGATTATCCTGCCATTCTGGACTTCATTCCTGATTCGCGTCTACGCCTGGATCGGAATACTGAAAAACAACGGCTTACTGAATAATCTGCTGATCTATCTGGGCATTATCGACCAGCCGTTGGAAATTCTGTATACACCAACTGCGGTCTACATCGGCATTGTCTACTCCTACCTGCCATTTGTGATTCTGCCGCTGTACGCCACCTTGATTCGCCTTGACGACACTCTGCTGGAAGCGGCTGCCGACCTTGGCTGTCCGCCGTGGAAGCAGTTCCTGACCGTCACTCTTCCGCTGTCTATTCCGGGCGTG
This sequence comes from Thiomicrorhabdus sp., assembly GCF_963677875.1. NCBI lineage: Bacteria > Pseudomonadati > Pseudomonadota > Gammaproteobacteria > Thiotrichales > Piscirickettsiaceae > Thiomicrorhabdus > Thiomicrorhabdus sp. The sequence continues at coordinate 106,762 of NZ_OY782565.1, forward strand.
ATTGCCGGCACCATGCTGGTGTTTATTCCAGTGATGGGTGAATTCGTTATTCCCGACCTGCTCGGTGGGCCAAATGTGCTGATGATCGGAAAACTGATGTGGATCGAATTTTTCAGCAATAAGGACTGGCCGGTCGCTTCGGCACTGGCGGCGATTCTGTTGCTGGTACTGATCGTGCCTTTTGTCCTCTGGCAGCATTTCGAAAATCGAAACCAGGAAAATTCAGGATGAGGCAGGGCATAAAGAAATCAAAAATGAAATCAAAAATGAAATCAAAAATTGCGCTTTTCAGCCTGTTAGCTTTCGGCTACGCTTTTCTGTACGGACCGATTGTCAGCCTGATTATCTACTCGTTCAACGAGAGCCGCCTGGTCACGGTCTGGGGCGGCTGGAGTACCAAGTGGTACGGTGAACTGATGCGTAATCAGCAGATTCTCGATGCCGCCTGGCTGAGTTTGAAAATCGCTGCCATCAGCGCCAGTTTTGCGGTAGTATTCGCCACTCTGGCCGCCATGGCACTGGTGCGTTACAAACGATTCCGTGGCCGCGGTTCGCTCGCAATCATGCTAACCGCTCCGCTGGTCATGCCGGAAGTGATTCTTGGTCTGTCTCTACTACTGCTGTTTGTCGCCATGAGTGAATGGCTCGGCTGGCCGGCAGGACGCGGACAAACCACCATCATCATCGCCCACATGACCTTTGCCATTGCTTATGTCACGGTGGTGGTTCGTTCGCGTCTGGCACATTTCGATTTCAGTTTGGAAGAAGCGGCAATGGATTTGGGAGCCAAACCGGTCAAAGCCTTCTTCACCATCACCTTACCGCTGATCTCTCCGGCACTGATTGCCGGCTGGCTATTGGCTTTCACGCTGTCGCTCGACGATCTGGTGGTCGCCAGTTTCGTATCCGGCCCCGGTTCGACGACACTGCCGATGGTGGTCTATTCTAGCGTTCGTCTGGGTGTCAGCCCGCAGATCAATGCGTTGGCAACCATTATTGTCCTACTGGTCAGTCTGGCGGTAGCAATCGCCGGCTACATTTTCTACCGCCAAGAAAAACAGCGCTTAAAAGCGCTGTCATAGAAAAGCAAAACCGAGCGGCTTACAGAAGCGCCGGCAAGTTTTTGTACAGGATAAACAACCCCATCAGCAACATGAAAATAGCGAAACCTTTCTTGAGCGCTTCCTGGTCGATTCTAGAACTGATTTTATGACCCAGCCAACCGCCAAAGATACCGATTGCCGAAAAAATTCCGATAATGCTCCAATCCAAAGTCAAATCCAAAGCTTTCAACACGGACAGATATTCAGCAAAACCGGCAAACGATTTCACCGCGATAATGACCAAACTGGTTCCCACAGCCAACCGCATCGACAGGCCGCCAAGCAAGACCAGCGCCGGAATAATCAGGAAACCGCCGCCAACACCGACCAGACCGGTCACCCCGCCGACAATAAAGCCGTCGATGGCGATCTTATAAAACGCGCGCGGCTCATGTTCGCCGTCCTGCAGCTTCATCGGCTTGTACATAAAATAAGCCGCCACCAGAAGCAAAACGGTAAAAATCAGCATCTGCACCGCATCGGACACAAAATGCGCACTCCAGGCACCGGCTACGGCACCGGCCATTCCAGGCACCCCGAACACCACCACGGTTTTCCACTGAACCAGCTTTTGCCGCGCATATGGAATCGCGGAAAAAACACTGATAATCCCGACGATCATCAAGGAGCTGGCAATCGCGACCTTGGTTTCCTGACCAACGACATAGGTCAAAACCGGTACGGTTAAAATCGAACCACCCGATCCCAGCAGACCGAGGGTAATCCCGATAAAGAGTGCGCCAATCCAGGCCAATACCATAGGGGTTCTCCTAAAAATTTTCTTATGCCAATCGCAAAAATTGGCTCATTCTACACAAAGTGCCGATGCGGATTATGACGATAGTATGATCGTCCTGTCAGACCTAAACCCTTTCCGTCAGGCTTTGCGAGTCAAAAAGACACCACTTTCGATATGATGCGTGTACGGAAACTGATCGAACAGCGCCGTCTGCCGAATGTCGTGCGTCTGCAGCAAGACTTGCAAATCGCGCGCCAGCGTTTCCGGATTGCAGGAAATATAGATAATGCGCTCATAGTCGCAGACCATCTTGCGCGTCAAATCATCCAGTCCGGAACGCGGCGGATCGACAAAGATAGTCGAAAACTCATACGCGTTCAGATCGATTCCCTTCAATCGATTAAACTCACGCCCGCCGAAAGCCTCGGTGACCTCTTCCGCAGCCATTTTGATAATCTGCAGGTTATCGACACCATTATCAGCGATATTAATCTGCGCCGATGCTACCGAGGTTTTGGAAATCTCCGTCGCCAGAACCTTTCGATAGCAATCCGCCAGCGCAATCGAAAAGTTACCGTTGCCGCAATACAACTCGATCAAATCACCGTCCGACTGACCGGAAACCGAGCGCGCCCAATGCAACATGTGTTGCGCCACATACGGGTTCGGCTGGGTAAAACTGTTTTCGATCTGCTGATAACGGAAAGGCCTGCCGTCGACATCGAGCGTCTCGGTGACGAAATCCTGATCCAGCAGAATTTTCTGTTTACGCGCCCGCCCGATAATATGATCGATCGGCAAAATTTCGCGCAGGCGGTTCGCTGCTGCCAACCAGGCATCATCGCCTTCAATTGAACGCCGATAAATCAAGGTCACCAGCATCTGTCCGCTCAAGGTCGCCAGAAAATCCACCTGAAACAGCTTGCTGCGCAACGCATCGTCGGCCTTGATCGCACTCATCAATCGCGGCATCAGATCGGCAATCGGCTTGATCGCCATCGGACACTCATCGATGCGCACCTTCTGCCTGGTTTCCTGATCGAACATGATATAAAACGTATCATCGTCCTCATGCCAGATACGGAATTCAGCCCGCGCCCGGTAATGTTCAACGGGCGATTCAAAAACTTGCAGATTCGGCATCTGCGGCAAAAGACTCTGCAATCGCTCAACCTTTTCGGCGAGCTGCTGCGCATATTGTTCGGGAAATACTTGGCAAAGCATCTTGGCTTACACTGACCTTTTAGCGATTAGTCGACGATTCAAAAAACAGCGCAATTATACGCTATTTGCCGCCGCATGGCCTTTTAAAACCGGCCGCTGGCTGTCTAAGCCGTTGGAAAATTTGCAAAAGTCTCCACTTGCTATAAGGCGTAACGGATTCCAAGATACAGCGCATGACTGTCCAGACTCAGATCGGTTTTCGGAATGGCGTAATTCATTCCGCTCAAATCAAGAGTAAATTTCTGCAGGTGCAAACGGCTGTATTGAATTCCGAAATCAAACCCTAAACTCGGTTCGACATCAAACATTCCCAGTGAACCGCTTCTTTTTAGCCATTGATAACGAATACCGAGCGCATAATGAAAATAATCGCCATCGATATCCAACCGGTAATCCAGCGTTTTATTACGGATCGACAATTGTTGTGGCGTATAGCTGATTTCACCATACACTGTCGCCCGTTCGCCGAGTGCTCTGGACAGCAATAACTTCGGCCCAAGCTTATAACCGAGCAATTCGGTTCGACTGGCGACCAGATTCACCTCAACGGAATCGCCGTTCGGCACCGAGACCGGCATCCCCTGATTAGGTTGCCATCCCGCAGAAGGAACATCCATTCCGGCATTTTCAATCACCGGAGCAGCAACGCCAAGCGAAACACCCAAAGCAATGTAGTCGCGTTCACTCCAGCGAAACAAGTCATAACCCAGCGTCGCCTGAGCATCAATCCCGCTCCATTCGAATTCCGCACCGAGAATATTCATCTCACCGCCTTGCGGGCTTTTCACCGTCACCGACTTTTGCAAACCGGTCGTCGGTGTCAAATAGGCGACTGAATAATCGTAGAACAGCCGCCCGGAACGAATCGAAGTATGCTCCGTCTTATAATTCAGCCATTCACCGTAGGATTGGATACCGCCCTGCAATCCAAGCAAACCACCCTGCAATTTCATGCCGGCATTACCAATCAAAACCTGGGAAGCCGACACTGCATCACTGAGCATCAACAATGCAATCAGACACAGTCCGCGCCAATGCATAACATTTCCTTATCTATGCATAAGCAATTAATTATATACCTTATCGAGCCATGCTGTCTCGGCAAATGGCAAATTCATCCCTTAACCTGCCCGACTAAAGACGTCAACTTTTAAATCAGGTAGAATAGCGCGATTAAATTTTTGATACAGGTATGGCCATGACAGCACGTCAACAACGTTTAACCGCCCTCAAATCACTGCTGAACGAACGCACCGTCATTCTCGACGGTGCGATGGGAACCATGATTCAAGGGCTGAATCTCAGCGAAGAAGACTTTCGAGGAGAGCGTTTTGCCGACTATCACATGGACATCAAGGGCAACAACGACATTCTGGCGATGACCAAACCGGAAGTGATTCGAGATATTCACCTGGCGTTCCTGCGCAAGGGTGTCGATATTATCGAAACCAACTCCTTTAACGCCACCACCATTGCCCAGGCCGACTACGACATGCAGGGACACGTCAGCGAGCTGAACCTGGCCTGCGCCAAAGTCGCACGCGAGGCTTGTGATATTGCCGAGCAGGAAGACGGCAAACCGCGTTTTGTTGCCGGTGTGCTTGGGCCGACAAACCGTACTGCGTCGATTTCACCTGACGTCAACGACCCGGGCTTCCGTAATACTTCGTTTGATGAATTGGTGACCGCTTACAAACAAGCAACTCACGCTCTGTTGGAAGGTGGCGTGGATACCATTCTGATTGAAACCATTTTCGATACCCTGAATGCGAAAGCGGCAATCTTCGCGGTCAAAGAAGTCGAGCAAGAACTACGCGAAGCGTGGAATAAACGGAAAGATGAATATTTCGCTCAGAACGCGACGGCAGTCGAAGTAGTAGCGGAGTTAACTGAAGTTAATGAGCAGCGCAGTGAGGCTGCCAACAAAGTGCTGAGTGAAATAGGCGCTTTCCCAGAAGTTCCGATTATGTTGAGCGGTACCATTACGGATGCATCCGGTCGAACCCTTTCCGGTCAAACCACCGAAGCTTTCTATAACGCCGTAGCGCATGCCGAGCCACTGTCGGTCGGTCTGAACTGCGCCTTGGGGCCGGAAGAGCTGCGCCCTTATGTGCAGGAACTCAGCCGCGTTTGCGAAACCTATGTGTCGATTCACCCGAATGCCGGCCTGCCGAACGAATTCGGTGAATACGACGAAACGCCGGAACAGATGGCCGCAGAAATCGCCCATTGGGCGGAACACGGCTGGATCAATATTATCGGCGGTTGTTGCGGAACCACGCCGGATCACGTCGAAGCCATGGCGCAAGCCGCTCTGGCACATCCGCGCCGCCAGCTTCCCGAAGTGAAACCGGCCTGTCGCCTGTCCGGTCTGGAACCGCTAAACATCGATGAAAGCACACTGTTCGTTAACGTTGGTGAACGTAATAACGTTACCGGGTCGGCCAAATTCAAACGCTTGATTATCGAAGAGAACTACGAAGAAGCCATCGAAATCGCCGTTAAGCAGGTGGAAGACGGCGCGCAGATTATCGACGTCAATATGGACGAAGGGATGCTGGACGCCAAGGCGTGCATGGTCAAGTTCCTTAATCTTTTGGCTTCCGAGCCGGAAGCGTCGCGCGTGCCGATTATGATCGACTCCTCTAAATGGGACGTCATCGAAGCCGGTCTGAAATGTATTCAAGGTAAAGGAGTGGTCAACTCCATCTCGCTGAAAGAGGGCGAAGAAGCCTTTATTGAACACGCTCGCAAAGTGAAACAATACGGTGCGGCAACCATTGTTATGGCCTTCGACGAAGACGGCCAGGCGGATACCCTTGAACGCAAAATCGAAATCTGTAAACGCTCTTATGAAGTGTTGACCGAAAAGGTCGGATTTTTACCGCAAGACATTATTTTCGACCCGAATATCTTCGCGGTGGCGACCGGTATTGAAGAACACAATAACTACGGTCTGGACTTTATCAATGCGGTCACGTGGATTAAAGCCAACCTGCCGCACGCCAAGATTTCCGGCGGTGTCTCTAACGTCTCCTTCTCGTTCCGTGGTAACAATCCGGTGCGTGAAGCGATTCACTCGGTATTCCTGTACTACGCGATTCAAGAAGGCATGGACATGGGGATCGTTAACGCCGGGCAAATGGCGATTTACGATGACCTGCCGGAGAAACTACGTTTAGCCGTAGAAGACGTTATTTTGAATAAAGACCCGGATGCGGGTGAACGCTTGCTGGAAGTCGCCGAAGAGTTCCGTGGCGACGGTTCTGCGGCCGGTAAAGTGGCCGATACCGCGTGGCGTGAAACGAGCGTTGAAAAGCGTCTTGAACACGCACTGGTCAAAGGAATTACCGACTTTATCGAAGAAGACACCGAAGAAGCCTACCAAAAACTGGGCTCGGGCCTGTCGGTGATCGAAGGCCCGCTGATGGACGGCATGAACGTGGTCGGCGATCTGTTCGGCTCCGGGAAAATGTTCCTGCCGCAGGTAGTGAAATCGGCGCGCGTTATGAAGCGCGCGGTCGCCTATCTTGACCCTTATCTGCTGGCGGCGAAAACCGAAGGTCAGCAGCAAGGAAAAATCGTTATGGCGACCGTTAAGGGCGACGTCCACGATATCGGTAAAAACATCGTCGGCGTAGTGCTGCAATGTAATAACTTCGAGGTTATCGACCTTGGCGTTATGGTGCCTGCCGAGAAAATTCTGGATACGGCGGTGGCCGAAGGCGCGAACGTCATTGGTCTGTCTGGTCTGATTACCCCGTCGCTGGAAGAGATGGTCAATGTTGCCAAACTGATGAAAGAGCGCGGCATGGACTTGCCATTGCTGATTGGTGGCGCAACCACTTCAAAAGCACATACCGCAGTGAAAATCGAACCGCAATACGACCATCCGGTGGTTTACGTTAAGGATGCTTCGCGTGCGGTCGGTGTCGCGCAAAGTCTGATTTCCAACGACCTGAAAGCCGATTTCGCCGCGAAGATTCGTGCCGAATACGAAACCGTGCGTGAAGAGCGTAAAGCGCGCGCCAAGCAGGTGAAACGTGTGCCGATTAATAAGGCGCGTGAAAACCGCATCGAGATCGACTGGAACGGTTATCAGCCGGTGAAACCCAGCTTCCTGGGTTCACGTGTCATTGAAGCCTTCCCGCTGGAAAAATTGCTGGAGCGTTTTGACTGGTCGCCGTTTTTCCAATCGTGGGAACTGCACGGTCTCTTCCCGCGTATTCTGGACGACAAGGTGGTCGGTGAAGAAGCGCGTAAGGTGTATGCCGATGCGAAAGAAATGCTGGAAAAAATCATTGCCGAGAAATGGTTGACTGCCAAAGCGGTGTACGGTTTCTATCCAGCGAATGCAATCGGTGATGATATTGAAATCTATACCGACGAGTCGCGCACCGAAGTATTGACCGTGCTACACAATCTTCGTCAACAGGCGGAGAAAAAACGCGGCGGTTACAACCAGTGTCTATCCGACTATATTGCTCCAAAAGAAACGGGGATTGCTGACTATGTCGGTCTATTCGCGGTTTCCGGCGGGATCGGCTGTGATGAAAAAGCGGCGGAGTTTGAAGCCGAGCATAACGACTATGAAGCGATTATGTTGAAAGCATTAGCGGATCGTTTTGCCGAAGCCTTTGCCGAGACCCTGCATGAAATGGTACGTAAAGAAGAATGGGGCTATGCACCGGATGAAGACTTGGACAACGAAGCCCTGATTCGCGAGAAATACCAAGGCATCCGCCCAGCACCAGGTTACCCTGCGTGCCCGGAACACACCGAAAAAGGTACTATCTGGGAACTGCTAAAACCGGATACAGAAATCGGTTTAGAGCTGACTTCAAGCTACGCCATGACTCCGACCGCCGCGGTTTCCGGAGTTTACTTCTCACATCCGGAATCAAAATACTTCGGTATCGGCTCGGTCGGTCGCGACCAGGTCGAAGACTACGCCCACCGAAAAGGCTGGTCAATCGAAGAAACCGAGAAATGGCTGGCTCCGAATCTGGGTTACGATCCGGAAGATTTTGCGCAGTAATCAGCCTTAAACAAAATTCAGATGAAAACGCAGGTTGGAAAAATGGTAGATTTGTTTGAAGGCAACGGATCAAACTACGCCGCTTACCGACCTGCCTATCCCAAAGAATTGGGAGAAGCCCTTTCCCAGCTATGCAGTCGTCATCAAACAGCACTCGACGTTGGCTGCGGAACAGGTCAGCTCACCAGCCTGCTAAGCAAACATTTCACTTCCGTTATCGGAACTGACACCAGCAAGAGCCAACTGGAATTTGCGCAAACCGCCGACAACATCCGTTACCTCAATGAACCCGCCGAACAAACCAGTTTAGAGAACGCCTCCGTTGACCTGATTGTCGTCGCACAAGCTGCCCACTGGTTTAACTTGGAAGCCTTTTATCAAGAAGTTAAAAGGATCGCATCGCCTGATGCCGTAATCGCCCTGATCAGCTATGGCGTTCCTTATATCGAGGCCAGCGTCAATTCTGTTTTTCAACAGAGGTACTGGCAGCAAGTTCACAAATACTGGCCGGATGAACGAAAACACGTGGAAAACGGATACATTGAACTGGCATTTCCATTTGAGGAAATCGACTTTCCCGAAACCTTTATCCATAAAGAAATGAACTTCGACGAATTCATTGGCTATATCCGCACTTGGAGCGCCTATAAAAAAGCGCAAGAATTACAGGAAACAGCTATCTTTAATTCATTCTTTGAACAACTGGAAAAATCTTGGGGCGATAAGGCGAGAAACTATCAAGTCACTTGGCCGATTTCAGTTAGAGTGGGTAAAGTAATTAACTATTGATTGATTAATCCCGACCGGATCAAAGACGATGTTCACCATAAAGGTTTGACCGTAGAAGAAACCGAGAAGAGGTTAGCTACGAATCGAAGTTACTATCCGGAAAACTTTGTGCAGTAATTTACTGTTTTTCAGGGTGAAGCTATTTAACTTTACTTTGCCGAATGTTCCTCCAATGGACTTCCCTCTTACCTTTTCTCGACTCTTTAGCCGAGTTCGATGTTTGTTATTCAGCAAAACCACAAAGGGCAGATTCCCTTGATTTCAGGAATGGTTTCGCCAAATATTTTCAGACCTTACATCAATTCGAATAGCGAGCATCCAGGCGGCATAGAGTACCGCCCGATCTTAATCAATAGTTCAGTAACAAATCCACCAAAGTTAGGATGACAAACGTTTTTGGGTCGTATACGACGACATAACCTTGGTAATAGCCGATTGAATAACCGGCTGGAACGTGCGGTATACGTTTTTTCAGAGAATTGGGCGCAGGGGTAATATAAGGTCGGTATTTGACCGGAATTGACCGCGACTGGGTAAACTGTGGTCGATGTTGACGGTTTACTTTTCCAAGAATTTTCTGGTAATGCTGATGCATTACTTGTTTATTCCGTGAATTAACGGAGTAAGAAGGGACGGATTTGTTACCGGATTTCGACGAGCCGTGATGGCTTTGATTCATGCCTTGGGGCTTACTTCGATTTTGCTGCTCCTGTTTGCTGGAATTGAATTGCGCTGAAGAGCCTTTGCTGTCTTTATGATGCCCCGGATTTTTTTGGTTATTCGGCTGCCCTTTATGCCCGTGATCTTTTGAAAACCCCGGTTGCTCTTGCCCGTGCTGAGGCGGTGCGGCGTATACGGAATTGACACTTAATCCACAAATTAAAACGCTTGCGGCCAATAATGATTTTTTCATAGCGATTGTCCTTCAGGTTGAGAATATTCATATGAATGAGCGGCCGTCTCAGTCGATATCTGACCGGTTACCGATCATGGAACTGAATTTACTCTATCATAAGAATGGGATGAAAATAATTGATCAAATATTAAGCAACTAAGCAACAATCGAATTAATCAATACCCGGTATCAGAGGGAAATAACCTTCTATTCACCTTTAATTTTTATTGGATTCGGAATTCGGTCGGCCTTTTTTCTCATCTGCCATTTTTCGTTGCCTGAACAGGTACAGTTGTTCGATTTTCTCTCGAGCCCACTCGGTTTTGCGCAGAAACGTCAGGCTCGACTTTATCGATGGATTGTTCTGGAAACAGTTCATCCGCGTTTGCTCAAACAACCCTTCCCAGCCATAGTATTCCTGCAATTCAGTGACAATGGTTTTCAACGTAATGCCGTGCAACGGGTTATTGCGCTGAGTCGAACGACGTTCGAATTTCGGCTTTGATGCAGCTTCCGATCTGGGTTTGGATGTTTGCTTTGCAGGCTGTTTGGCTTTCATCACCCTCACTTTTACTTTCGATGCCGAGTCCGACTGACGATTCAGTTTAAGGGTCTTGGGCTTTTCTGAAACCGTTTTTTCAACCATGGGCTTTTTCCTGCAAAACGTTCCAATGCACTTCGCACTCACCTTTTGCCGTCGCAATATACGCCGAGTTGCCGCTCAGGGTGACGGAGAAATCCATCGTGCGTTCCAACATCCCCGCAAGGGTTTGAATTTCATTCCAGTCAAAACGGTAAATATCGGCGTCCAGACGATTAAATTCCGCTTCGCCCTGCGCCCACCAAACATCCGATTTACTATTAAAGCTGTAAACTTTCGTCTGCTGCGCCTTTCGAGTAGCTTTTTTAATGCGATCCACTGCCGGTTCGCCGACATCAATCCACAGTGCCAACTGGTCATCTAACGTCGTCACGGAAATCGCCGGATCATCCACTTCACTGAGTCCTGCGCCAAAATCCAATTGTGCTTGGGCATTGATGCAATAGGCCAATAAGCGCGTCATCATGCGCTCGTCGTTTTCCGACGGATGCTTGGCAAGCGTGAGATTCAAAGCGTCGAAATGAGATCGGTTCAGGTCGGATAAGGAAATTTTAAATTTATAAACTGTCGGTTTTAACGCCACTGGATGCCCTTTAAGATAAAAACAGAAAAAATTCAGCGCCGATATCATGCCATAAATAACGATAACATTCGGCAAACACGCTTCACCCGAAGCGTATCACTCTGGATGGCATTATCGATCTTGGACGGAAAATCGGCGGTAAAATGTAGCTTGCAAATCCCGCTTCTGAAAAGGATTCTTGACAATGAAATGGTTAAATTTTGTATTTCGCCTGTTCGGTTATGAATGGGTTAAGGATGAAACGCCCTATGAACGGCAACGGGACGATCCAATCACCGACGAAGGTTGGGATGACCTGTATGAGCATTCGCCGCGTTATAAGCTGCGCAAAATCAGACAGGGAGTCAGATAATGCCCATTTAAACCGTCCTGATTCTGTTTCGGTTCACTCTTTGGCCAGCAGCCGGTCAATCACGGTTTTCACTTCGGCCTCGTCCCATTCAATTGCCGCATTAACCGAGTGGCGCAAAGTACCTTCTGCATCGATCAGGAACGAGCTGGGAAAAGAAAAGATTTCATAGTCGGCAGCGACCTTGCCATCCAAATCAAGCAAAACCGGAAAGTCGACCTGAACCTGTTTCAGAAAGTCCCGAATGGTGTCAGGGGATTCTTTAAAATTGACCGAAACAATTTCAAAACGCGTTGCATCATAAGATTCCGCCAAACGGTTCATCGATGGAATCTCCTTAACGCACGGCGGGCACCAGCTGGCCCAAAAATTCAACAACACCACTTTACCCCGTTTGTCCTCAAGGTTGACGGCATGGCCGAAAATATCGGTGAGTTCAAACACGGGAGCCGGACGGGCTCGAACCGAAACCAAACCTTTTCTGCGCTCGGTTACGTTCGCCGCGATCAATTCTTGCGCAGGTTCAAATTTCCGGTTTTTCTCAATCCGACTAACCTGCAACCAGATTCCAAGTTGCCCGGCAAGCGCATTGCTCGCTTTGGTTTCAAGGTCACTGGCTCCGCTTTGCCGACGTAAAAAATACCAGTCGCGAACCTTCGGAACTCCGGCAATCGTGACCTGACTATGCTGTTTTTCCAACGCCTGCTGCAAATCGCCCGTTTTCCATTTATAGGTTCCCTCCCCCGGCTGAACCAGAGTCACCGGCAGACTGCTGGCGGAAACAATCGGAAACAGTTGCGGCGCATCACCGGCTTTTTCGGCCGCATCGTACAGATTTGGAAAGAACAGGACAACCTGCTGCAAAGCACCGTGGCCTTTCTCCGGCTGCTCGGCCAATTGCCACAAACGTACACCACGCAACAACGCCAGACTCATACGCCCGGTACTCACCGGTACAAAAGGCCGTTCAGCTGTTTGTGCATGCGCCAGCACTGCCGCGACACCTTCGCCGGAAAGGCGTCGGACATTGGATGGGGTGCGTTCCAGAAAATAAGACTCCAGCAAATCCACCTGCCACAGCGAATAGCCTTCGTCGTTTAATTGCGTAACAAGATGTTTGAAAGACGTTCGATCGGCATAACCTTCGGTAAACCAGATCAGCAGCGGTTTTTTCGCATCCGGAAAAGTCGCCGGAAAAACGTGAATCGTCAGTTCTTCATTCGACTTAGTGGAGAGCGTAAAGGTTTCAGCACTGGCAGCAGGAAGCCAAAATAACAAGATCAATGAAAAAATCCAGACGCGCACAGTTCTCTCCGCTTTAAGGTTTGTGTTTGATTTTACACGGAAAACCGCACACCCATGAAACTCTTAAGCCGCCCCGCTGTTTTTCGCCGCTTGAATGATTGCCGCAGGCAAGCGCTCAAGTAAACGCGGGTCGGTCGGTTTCGGCAAAATGTAATCTTTACCAAAACTCAGCTCCGACAACCCATAGGCTTTCAAAACCGTCTCGGTAACCGGCTCTTTTGCCAAAGCTCTCAAAGCTTCCACACAAGCCAGTTTCATTTCGGTATTAATGACCTTGGCGCGGCAATCCAGTGCCGCTCGAAAAATATACGGAAACCCTAAAACATTATTGACCTGATTCGGATAATCGCTGCGACCGGTTCCCATCACAATATCGCCTCGCAATGCATGCGCCTGTTCCGGAAGGATTTCCGGATAAGGATTTGCCATCGCCAGAATGACCGGATCTTCGGCCATCGAAAGCACCATATCGTCGGATAACAAATCCCCTGCCGACAGGCCGAGAAAAACATCCGCGCCTTGCATCGCATCCGCGAGAGTTCGCTTGTCGGTTTCCAGCGCAAACGGCTGTTTGTAAACATTCAAGTCGTCGCGCCCGCAGTGAATCACCCCTTTTGAATCCAGCAACAGGATATTCTCCCGTCTGGCGCCGCTTTCCAGCAAAAGATTCAGAATGGCAATGCCGGCGGCTCCGGCGCCAACACAGACGATTTTCGCTTCCGATAACGTTTTATCCTGAATTTCCAAGGCGTTCAGTAAACCGGCCACACTGATAATCGCCGTCCCGTGCTGGTCATCGTGAAATACCGGAATATCCAGAGCTTCGATCAGTCTGCGTTCGATTTCAAAACAGGCCGGGGCAGCAATGTCTTCCAGATTGATGCCACCGAAAGTCGGGGCGATTCGGGTCACAATTTCAACAAACCGGTCAACATCGGTTTCGTCGACTTCAATATCAAAGCTGTCGATATTCGAAAAACGTTTAAACAGCAGAGCCTTGCCTTCCATAACCGGCTTGGATGCCATTGCGCCGGTATTGCCCAGCCCCAGAGTAGCGGTGCCGTTAGTGATCACGGCAACCAGATTGCCTTTAATGGTGTAATCATAAACCCGCTCCGGGTTGGCCATAATCTCTTCAACCGGCGCCGCAACTCCCGGACTATAGGCCAGACTCAAATCTTTTTGGGTATCGGCCGGTTTGCAGATTTCAACCGACAGCTTGCCGGGCTTTCCTCTGCGGTGATAATCAAGAGCCTCTTTTTTCATCTTCCTTATTCCTCAAAATCGTTGATCAGGGACGGATAAAAATTTTTGCAGTGCATTTTTAATGGATTCGAAAGCAATAGACGAAATATCCAGACGTTCTTTAGGCACCCAGAGAGCTTCCGCAACATCGTCTCTGGCCAGCACTTGCGGCTTGTCGGCCATCTCGGCGACAAAAAATGCATCCTGAGTGTGATAAAGCACTTCGGCGTACAAATATTGATTTGGGAAAGAGAATAAATACTGCCAATTCAATTGCGTTAAACCAATTTCTTCCTCACATTCCCTCGCCATCGCTTCTTCCAGAGATTCTCCGTAATCGACAAAACCGCCCGGAAGATCCAACATGCCTTTGCCCGGATCGAACTTTCGTCTGGTCAGCAGAATCTCATTCCCGCAGACGAGAATGCCCGCCACTGCCGATGCCACATTATGAAAATACTGAAAACCGCAATTTTGACAGCGCCAGTGCTTCCCATCTTCTACGGAAAGCCCGTGACACCCGCAGGACGGACAGAATTGAATCAATCCCATAGGGCATTTTCCATTTGCTCAAGCAAGTCTTCCAGGGAAATAGCATCTTGCAGCAAAGCGTCGTGCCACACTTTTACCAGCGCATCCTCTTCTGCAGAAACTTTCGCCTGCTGCCAAAGATCTTCGATGAAATGCGCCAGCGCACGTTTTTCCATACGCAGCAGCGCATTTTTCGTCTCTTGCTCCAGATCATCAAAATGCGACGCTGCGCCAAAATCACCAAGTAAGAGATGCGTCTGCTCATTAAACAAAACATTATGCGCATAAAAATCACCATGCATCAGACCCTGGTCATGCAGATGCATTAACGCCGAAGTCGCTTGACGCAATATTTTCAATAACTGGTGAGCATCCAAAGAGAACCCATCTTCAAAACAGTCTCGGGTGCAGGTGTCAAAATCAGGAGGCAACCCGAGATTTACATACTGCTCCGGGATCAACTGCATTACCAGCCCCGGAGATTCCGTTTCAAGCCGGGCTTCGACCGTTACCAGATTCGGGTGTTTCCCTGCCGTCAGACAGGCACGCATTTCATCTTGAGGATAGCCGTCACTGGTAACGCCGCCTTTAAAAAGTTTGATCGCTTTCGGCTGTCCGGAGGCTTTCTCCTCCGCCAAATGAATTCTCCCGGAGGCCCCTTGCCCCAGTAACTCACGCAGCTGATAATCGGCGAGCCTTGCCTGAATCAGAGAAGAGTCCTCCCTGACCGTCCGATTAAAAGGGTTACCGGAGAAAGCACACCAAGAGAGACGGGGAATGCGGGTAATGACTTGCGGAAACTCGGTCAGATTGTTCGCGGAAATCCGCAGCAGCTGAAGGTTACGGCAATTTTGCAACGTTTCCGGTAACTCGCGTAAACGATTACCGGCCAACATCAATTTCTGCATACGGGGAAGACGGTCGAAACAATCGGGAAGCTGTTCGATTTGATTGTCGGTCAGAATCAGCCAGCGTAGCTTCGGCGGCAAAGCATTGGCAGAGACCTCGCGGATACGGTTGGCTTTGAAGCCAATCATTTCCAAATCGGGACAAAGACCCAGAACCTCCGGCAGGTGTTCGAACTCGTTATCGGACAAAAAAACGATTTTCAACTTGCGGAACAGGACGAAATCTTCGGGCAGGTCACTCAGACGATTAGCGGACAAATCGAGAATTTCCAATGTATCCGCCAGCTCATACAGCGCTTGCGGAAGCTCGGTTAAATTCGCGGAAATTTTGATGTGCTTCGCCCCTTTCAACTCTCCGGAATGCAATTTATGTAAGGTTTCCACTTTCCTCTCCCTGCGCCTGAAACCATCATAGCTTATTCACTTTTCCATCGATTGCAAATTTGAAAATCCGTCGCGTCACCTTTCGCAGAGCGATTTTTTTTCAAACCGCAGCCAACTCGAACGACGACCAGAAAGCGAAAAAATTGACAAGGCTCACCTTTATGCTTTAAAAACCGTCAAAGCACTTGCCACAACCCACGACAAGCCGCAAAGTAGAGATCATTATTCCGCATTCAGGAGGAGAACTCTGTGGCAAATATCCTCATCGCTTATTCAACCGTTGATGGTCATACTCGAAAAATCTGTGAACGTTTACAGGAAGTTTTAGAAAGCCAGCAGCAAACCGTCAGCATTTTTCCAATCGAGAAAGACATCAACCGGGAGATCGCTTCTTTTGACAAAATCATTATCGGTTCAAGCATTCGTTACGGAAATTACCGCCCGGAACTGTTCGAATTCATTTCGAAGAATCTGAGCGTTCTGAACAACAAACCAAGCGCGTTTTTCTCGGTCAATATGGTGGCCAGAAAACCGCAGAAAGCCCAGCCGGAAACCAACCCGTATCTGCAGAAGTTTCTCAAAAAAAGTCCGTGGCAACCAAAAACGCTGGCGGTGTTCGCCGGACAGATCGATTATCCGAAATACGGTTTCTTTGATCGGGTGATGATCCAGTTCATTATGAAAATAACCAAAGGTCCGACCGACCGTCACGCCTCGTTTGAATTCACCGACTGGACACGTGTCGAAGCGTTTGCCGAAACAATTTCGCAGATGTAATCACGCGTGAAGAGAACGTAATTCTTGCCGGTTGCAGCGCAGTCTGAACATCCATCTTCGGCACGCTTCAGGTGTCGGTGAAAAACTGAAGATTTCACCTGAAAGATTACACCTGCAAACTACAGAAACACCGCAACAGAATGCGCCGAATAGTGTTTCGCATCATCCCTCGGATTAACACCAAAATAATCGGAATAATCCCGGCTGAACTGCGAAGCGCTCTGGTAGCCCACTTTGAACGAAGCCGATGAAACATTCATTTTATTCAACAACATGAATTTCCGGGCGCTTTGCAGGCGTTGTATTTTGATGTATTTCAACGGACTGACCCGAGTCATGTTTTTAAAATGCTTGTGAAACGTCGATGTCCCCATATTGGCGCGCCGGGCAAGTTCTTCAACATTCAAATCTTCAAACAGATGATCGTTGATATAAGCGATGGTTTTGGAAATTCGATAGGCGTTACCTTCGCTGTAAGCATACTGAAGCAAGGCATCATTGCGGTTGGAGGCCAGCAGACGATAAAGAATTTCATTCAAATAGAGGTTTTCCAAAACCGGGATATCATCCGGTTTCTGCCGAAGCCGTGTCAAACGAACCACCGCTTCCAAAAGCTCTTCGGTAATGTGATTTGAATCCATCGCCAGATCGGTACGGCTGTTCTGCCCGATCTGCAAAGCGTATTCCTGCACCGCTTCCAAAATTTTAGACACCGGAAACACAATTTGCAGTGATAAGAACGGTGCCTCAGGCGAGGCTTGGAGAATTTGCCCGGTTACCGGTAGAAAAGAGGTCGATAACAGATATTTTTGCGGACTGTATTCAAAGTCGCGTTGCTCAAGACGAACCGCTTTCACGCCCTGAATAATGACAAACAACGCCGGTTCATATACGCTATGAAGCGGCCTGGTCACGCTGGAAGATTTAAACACCCTGACGGACGGCACTGCCGTCTGATTCAGACCTTCGCTTAAGGCATCATCCGAAACCAGCCCCTTCAATTGTGCTAACAAATCTGCAGTCATAACCAAATCATAAACACTTTACAGAAACATACCGCCGGACAGTTCGATTCTCTGCCCGTTCAGCCATTTGCATTCATCGGAAACCAGATTCGCCAATGCCGCACCAATATCATCTGCCTTTCCGGCTCTGCCCAATGCGGTTTTCGAGGCAATCAACGCATTTGCATCCTGGTTATCTCTAACCAGACCGCCGCCGAAATCCGTCTCGATTGCACCGGGAGCAATCGTATTTACCGTAATTTGACGACTGCCCAACTCTGCCGCCAGATAACGTGTCATCACTTCCACCGCTCCCTTCATCATGGCATAAGCACCAAAACCCGGCAAAGAAAAACGGGCCAACCCGGAAGAAATATTAATAATGCTTCCGCCGTCCTTCAGGCTTGCCAGCAACTTCTGAGTCAGAAAAAAAGGCGTTTTAACGTGGATGTTCATCAACTCATCAAACTGAGCTTCCGTCGTGTCCGCCATGGAGGCATGGATTCCAATACCTGCATTGTTGACCAATAAATCCAATTGCTCCGTTTGCCAACCTGTTTGCAAACTTGCGGAAACTTTTTCTGCGAAGGCATCCAGAGAGGCCGGGTCTGAAGCATCCAGCTGCAACGCAGTCGCCTGCCGGCCAAGCGCTTCAATTTCCTTAACCGTCTCGAGAGCCTGGGCTTCGGACTGTTTATAAGTCACAATCAGATGATACCCTTTCTGCGCAAGATGCACAGCCATATTCTTGCCAAGACCTCTACTTCCGCCGGTCACCAGTGCCACTTTCATATCTTGAACTCCTTTGAAAATTTCGAAAGACTTGATGAAACCACATTCCATCTGCCTGAAGAAAATGCTAAAAGAAGCTGAAAGAGAATCCTATAGCAATCATCCGCAATACTTGCCGGATTCTCTACCAATGAGAGATTCGGTAATGAATCTTGAGTTCAAGAGTTCAAGACTTCACGACACAACGGATAATCCGGTCTCGGGAGGAAAACGCGAAGGCGCTGTGGTAAAGTGCCTGCATCTTAAGCCAGTCCGCAAACAGAGCATGCCATGACCATTCCATCCACCCAACACCCGCTGATCGAGAAAGTCAGAAACCTTCTTCCGCTGATCGAACAGACCTCTTCCGAAGCCGAACGTTTGGGTCACTTACCAGACCGGGTATTAAATGCCTTGTTTGAATTACGCCTGTTTCGCCTGTTTATTCCAGCGGAATACAATGGTGAACCGACAGATTTGCCGACTGCTCTGCGAATATTCGAATTAATTGCCTCAGCAGACGGGGCAACCGGTTGGCTGGTGATGATCGGCGCCGGTGGTGGATTGTTCTCCGGATTTATCGAAGAGCGGGCGGCGCGTGGGATATTTGCACCGGAAAGAGCAGTGATTGCCGGTTCCGGATCGCCGTCCGGATTGGCAATAACGAAGAAAAACGGTTTTGAAGTATCCGGGCGTTGGGCCTATGCCAGCGGTGCCCATCACGCGACCTGGTTTACCGCTAACTGCAAAATCGACGGCAACGATGAGCAAATTATTTCGATTGCGATGCCTGCTGAACAAGTCGAAATTCACGATACCTGGCATGTATTCGGTATGCAGGCCACCGGCAGCCATGATTTCACTGCCGAGCCGGTTTTCGTTCCTGAAAACTGTACCTTCTCTCTTGCCGATAAGCCGCTTTTGAAAGATCCGATTTTCCATTGTCCGCTGGAAACACTCGCCAGCTTGACCTTTGCCAGTGTCGCCGTCGGCATAGCTCAACATGCGTTTGATGAATTCCAGCGTTTTATTGAAAGTAAACCACTTGTCGGCGATATTGATATCCAGCAAAGAATCAAACAGGCAAATGAATTAATCAGCCAGGGAAGACAGCAACTGTACCAGCTGGCTGAAGCGGTCTGGAATGAAGCTGAAAATGCTAAAGCTCCACGTGAAACGCTTCGCAGACAAGTTGATGAAGACTGTAGAGAGATTGTTCAGAACGGTGTTACTGCCGCCGACCTTTTGAAAGCCCGTGCAGGCATGCTGGCTGCATTTACCGACTCGGCCTTCGGCAGAGCCTGGCGAGATCTACATACTTTAAGCCAGCACATCATTGTATCGCCCGCCTCTACTTAAAACGCCCAGTGCGTTTTATTCCAATCGAGCCGGGTGCCTAGCTTTTGGATGTCGGCTTTTCAATCAGCCCTCGTTCCAAAAATACCTCTTCCGCAGTAAAAGCTCCGTTCAATGCTGCCGGAAACCCGGCATACACGGACATTTGAATAATGACCTCCATGATCTCGGTAACACTGCATCCCACATTCAACGCTGCATTAATATGTACTTTGAGTTGAGGTGCCGCATGTCCCATTGCCGTTAATGCCGCGACCGTGGCGATTTCCCGGAATTTCAAGTCCAACCCCGGACGACTATAAACATCCCCAAACGGGTACTCAATCGTATAGCGGGCCAAACCCGGTGCAAAATGCTTCAGCGATTGAATCACGTTTTCCCCTGCCTGGCCGTCGATTTCTTTCAGTTTCTTGAGCCCTCGCTGAAAGCGCTCGCTATCGTTCGTTGTCATGGCTTTACCCTCTTGATATGTTGAAACAATGGATGAAATGCACCCGGATGAACCTGATGCCGGGCAAGACAGACCACAGCTCAATAGAGGCAACTGAATAAAATTGCGGCGACTGAATATATAAGCTCGAGTGAAATGACTGACTGGCATTATGAAACTCCTTTCGTAAGATTCGCCTGCAGTCTACGACTTAGAGTAAACTCTAAGTCAAGAAAAAAACAGCATCATTAAAATTCAACGAAGAAATCGGGACATTTAATCCACAAGATTTTGCCTGTACAAATCAATTTTCTCATTGAGCTTTTGCAAATGTGAATGGAGCTGCTCAATGCTTTGCTCGAGAGTTTGAGCATGCTCTTCGAGCAAAGTCTGACGCAGCAATAAAGTCTCTTTACCCTGTGATCTCAATTTCGCGTAGAGACGGATTTTATCCAAGGGCATTCCTGTCTGCTTGAGGCGCAGCACGAACTCCATCCAGCTCACATCCTTATCAGTGAACCATCGGTGCCCGTTTGCCAATCTCTGTACAGACCCGAGTACACCATTTTTTTCGTAAAACCTTATGGTATGAGGGCTGATCCCCGTACGTTGGGAAAATTCTTTGATGTTCATGGCGTTATGCCCCAGTAAAAAGTCGGCCATTGCGGCCTTTTGGTGTTCTATATTCAGGATCGCTGCTATTTAAATAGCTTAGTCCATTCATTTCACCTGAATCCCCTTTTTTTCACGAATTCATCCATTAAATTCCCAATAATTTCACCAGAAAATAACCACCAATCATCAGAATCAAGAACAAGATTCCAGCAAGAATAAACGCGCTGGAACCGACCTGTTTCATTTTACTGACCTGAGTTTCCATTCCCAAAGCAACCATTGCCATGGTTAAGAGAAAAGTATCAATCTGATGAATCGAGGCAACCATTTCCTGAGGCAAAAGATCGAAAGAATTAAATGCCGCTACCAGCAGAAAACCGACCGCAAACCAAGGAATTGAAGCCGTTAAACTCCCTTTACCGGCTTCGGAGGATGAAACCCGACGCATCATAAACCAACCAACCACCAGAATGGCTGGCACAATCATCAAGACGCGAGTCATTTTCTCAATAACCGCATATTCCTGGGCTTGTGTCGAGAGTGCGCTGGACGCGCCTACAACCTGTGCAACTTCGTGAATAGTGCTGCCGAAATACAGTCCTTTGGCTTCGGCGCTCAGTTGGAAGAAGTGCATGCCATCCAAAATCGGATAAAGAAACATTGCCAAGGTTCCAAAGACGACCACCGTGGCCACCGCTACCGCCGTTTGATGACTTTTTGCTTTGGTTACCGGTTCCATCGCCAGAACGGCCGCAGCACCGCAAATACCGCTGCCGGCGGAGGTCAGCAAGGCGGTTTCCGGCTCCATTTTCAACCATTTGGTACCGATATAGTAACCAATCGTTAAAATCGTTGTCACTACCGCTGCTGCCAGAACAATTCCCTGCCAGCCGATCGAAGCAATCTCCTGAACGGTAATCGAAAAACCGTACAGCACGATGGCCACGCGTAGAATTCTGCGTGCCGAAAAGTGAATCCCGGCATGCCATTCAATCGGAATATGCTGATGTAAGGTATTACCGTAAATCGCTCCCATAAGAATCCCAATAATCAGCGGACTCAAGCCTAAACCGGAGATCAATCCGGTTTGGGAGATGGCCTGAGCGGCAATGGCAAACAACGCCACCAGCATAATTCCGTTGAGAGTGTGTCCTCGTTGAACGGTCGTCGCAAACATAGTGATTCTCCTTGTCAAAATCGAACATCTGGGAATCATTTTAGCTAGCGCAATTTATAGTAAAATCTTATTTACTTATCTTGAATATCGGTTTTTCTGATGATTAAAGCCAGCTACCTGCTCACCTTTGCCAAGGTGGCGGAATTGAAAAACATCACCCTTGCCGCAGAGGCATTACATCGCTCACAACCGGCGATTTCCGGACAGCTAAAAGCTTTGCAGGAAGCCTTTTCGAGCCCTTTATACGAGCGAAAAGGCGCGGGGATCGAATTGACAGAATTAGGTAAATCGCTATTGCCCTATGCACAAAGACAGGCCAAATTATTAATTGATGCGGAAACCTTCCGCATGCAAATGGAATACGATCAGGAAATCACACTCAAAATCGGCGCTTCAACGACGATCGCCAATTACGCTCTGCCGACACTGATTGCACGCTTCCATCAAGACTACCCTCTGATCAAAGTCGACGTACTGGTCGGAAACACACAAAAAGTATTAAACAACCTGACCACTCTGGATGCCGCTTTTGTCGAAGGGCGTATTCAGGGCATTAAAAACACCGGTTACTACCCGTCGACCTGGAAGCAGGACGAGCTGATTGTCATTATGCCCGATCATCACCCTTTAGCGAAAATGACAGAGATCACGCTTCAATCGATTAGCAAATATCCATTGATTTTGCGGGAGCCCGGATCGGGAACCAAAGAAATGATTGAGCTGGCGTTTAAACGCCTCGACCTGGAAATCAGACCGGTTATTGAACTCTACAGCACGGAATCGATCAAGGAAGCGGTTCGCGTCGGGCTGGGAATTGCCCTGGTATCCAAATTGGCGGTAGAAACACTGCCGCCCAGTATCTGCTGGCGTACTCTCAGCAATGAACAACAGATCATCCGTCCGCTGTCGTTACTGCTGCCGGAACTTGGACATAACACACACTGGATTCGCGCCTTTATCGGCTAGGGTACATTTCAATAGAATTCAAGCGGTGGTATTGATGTGATTGCCTAGATTCGGCGGCAAGCTTTGAGCCGAAGGCGTTTGCGGAATCGACTGAATCAGAGTCAGAGCGTTCTGCGATTGAGTATCAAGCGATTTTTTTAGCATGGCAACACCCGCCTGCTCTTGAGAATAGACCTGCTGTTGAGCCAGAACGGCACTCACCGCCCCCGCAGCCGAAACACCTGAAATATCCATAATTACCTCGTAAAATAGCATGCCTTAAACAACTTATCGGCCGATATCGCGCACTCTTTATACTTCGACCGGAGACATTCCCGCCAGACATTTTTCCATTAAATAATCTCGATCAAGATTTTCTCGAAAAAACCGACACCTCAGATAAGTATTTATTACCATTTAATAAAAACCTCAATCCCGCATCGGAGGTATTTATGGAGTATTTCACAGATCTGCCAAACTTAAAGTCTCTGCCAATCAAGCGATCCGCCTATTCAGACCGAATCGCGTGGATTCTCGCAGAATTCTCCCGCCTCGTATACGAAGAACTGCCGCAGGAAAAAGACGTTCAGGAGCTGATCAAGGACATTCAGAAACTGGCGCAGTCCGACGCCTTTTCCAACAAACTGCAAACCCGGGTCACCGCCCTGCTTGATCGTTCGGGGAGATCGGAAAGCCAAGTGGAAAGCATCCTCAAAAGCCACAGTATTACGTTTCTTGATTCGTTTGTGAAAGGCGACACCGAAGCTCTGTTAGCCGAAGTCAGCAGCGGCCACGATCAATTTCTGGTGCTGGCATTCCGAGGCACCTCCTCTCCCAAAGACGCCTTTACCGACGCCCGAGCCATGCTGCAACCGGCCATTGGCGGCGGACGGGCTCATCAAGGCTTCCATGACGGCATCCATATTATTCTCGAAGACATCCGTGCCAGCCTTTTGCGCCACGGAGGCGACAGTGAAAAAGTATTGTATATTACCGGCCATTCTCTTGGAGGCGCCTGGGCAATGCTGGCAACCAAATACTTGCAAAGCTGTAATATCGGGGCTACCTATACTTTCGGCTGTCCGCGAGTTGCCGACGACGAATTTTACAGCGCACTACGCACCCCGGTTTATCGGGTTGTACATCGTGCAGACATGGTAACCCGCTTACCCTTCGGATATGGTGTCCGTTTTTTCCTGAATACGATTCGCCTCATTCCCATCAACGGCACCAAACGCCTCAGCGAATGGTTACGCCGAAAAATCGTCGGCTATACCCATTATGGTGATCTGATCTACATTCACGGCGAACTCCCAGGAGAAGAGCAGAAAGATACAATCAGAGTCAAACACAGCCCGAACATCTTTATCCTGCTGGAAGACCTCTGTAAACAGATCAGCAACTCTTTTACCAATTTTGCCAAAGACCACTTTATGGTTAATTACAGCAATAAACTGAAACACTGGGCCAAACTTCGCCAGAAACAACTTGATGAGCAATAATTCTGTTGAAAACGGGAAGGATAACCAAGAATCAGCACTCCGCCGCTCTCTATCCCCGACACCTTCGTGTGCTACTGCATCACCCTCATTCACGGCGGCAGGATAAATTTATGGATGGTGATGGAGTAATCTTTGCCGATTGCTCCCTCCCTTGCCAGTTTGACTCTCTGCTAACGCCTCCAAAAGCTTCCGGTTCCATTCCCTGTTCAAAACGTTACAATCATAGAATCTTTAACCGTCAATAACATCGGTCAGCCTATGCCAATCGATTCACAACCAGGTATCGACCTTTCCTCAAGGCGGGAAGACCTGCTCAAGCTGCCTTTTCTTTTACTTACGGGTTTTGGTTTCCTGCTGCTTATGGCACTCGCCCCCTGGCTGGATACTCAGGCCGAACAATACATTGACGATGCCCTTCTCAACAGCGGCGCCATTTATGCGACGGCGCGCGCCATCAATGCACTGGTGTCCGTATTACAAAGCGTCGAAATCTCGGTATTTTTCGTCTCTTTGGACATCGGCGAAATCCTCGACCCAGTCAACGACCTGATCGAACGTTTCTCCGATGTCATCAGTTTTGCCCTCGCATCTCTGGCTCTGCAAAAAATTCTTCTCGTCATTTCGGCACACGGCCTATTCAAAATTCTTCTGCTTCTCGCCGCACTTGCATATGCCGCAGCGAGCCTTTTCGGACATTTTGCTCTGCGGCGGATCAGCTTCAGAATTTTCATCAGCCTGATCTTCATTCGACTGGCTTTTGCCACCGTCATTCTGGCCAACACCGGCATCGATAAGCTGTTTCTACAACAACAAAGTGAACATAATTACCAAAATATGCAGGCTTACCAGGCACAACTCAACGGGGTTGCCGACTTGGTGAAAGACGAAGAAGAGGCCAATCAGCAACAGCAACAGGCTCTCCGACAACAGCTTGAAACCGACTCCCAACAGTTAGCCCGCGTCACCCGACAAAAAGCGGCTCTGCAAACGCAAATCGACACACAAAATGCGGCCATTCGTCAAAGACACGATCAACTGGGAACGATTTCCCGTTTTTACAACGACGATCCGCAACTCAAGAAGCTGCAAACGGTACTGAATACCTTAAAAAAACAATCCGCCGAATTCACGGAACAGATCGATTACCTTGAAAAGCAGAAAGCAGACATCAAAGCTCAGTTACTGTGCCTGCAGAAAAAAGCCCGCGGAGAATCCTGCGGATTTGCCGATTGGTTCGGCAGTTCGGGCAATTCACCGGATCTGAAGCAAAAAATCATCGCTTTAGGCGAAGACATTGAACAGTTCGTCGACAGCACCTTGCAACTCTTGACGCTGCTGCTGCTCAAATCAATTCTCTTTCCATTACTGTTCTGGTGGATGATTTATCGAGTTTTCAAAGTCATCTGGTCGCTGGAACTGCCACATTTTTCAGCCCCCCTTTCGCCTGACGCGAGCCACCAGAGCAAGTGATAGCCAAAAACTATCAATATTGATAAGCATTCTTTATCAGCCCAGTAAAACTGCTGTTTTGACTCCCTTTGAAAAAGCTCTGAAAATAGCGATTTTAGACAATTTTGCGCACCGAAATTCAAGGGAAATAATTATGGAAATAGAAGTCTGGTCGGGCTGGCTGGCAGGACTGGCAATCGGGCTGTTTGTGGTTCTGCACTTCTGGCTGATCGGTAAACCGGCCGGTTGCTCGACGGGATACGGCAACGTCTGCGGCCTGCTGTGTCGACGTGTGCGCTACTACCATGAAGGCGAGTATACCCATAAAAACAACATCAAACTGTGGTTCCTCATCGGCATCCCGATCGGCGGACTCTTAAGCGCGTTGAACTCTCCCGATGCCTGGCACATCAGTTTCGACATGGGCATGTACGACGAAATCCTGCCGCAGTCGGCCGCAGCCAAAGCCATCTGGCTGATTTTCGGTGGCATGCTGCTTGGCTTTGGCGCTCGACTGGCCGGAGCCTGCACAACCGGGCACGCCCTGGTTGGCGGCGCGATGCTGAATCCACCAAGCCTCTTAGCCGGTTTGGTCTTTTTTGCCAGCGCATTTATCGCTACACGACTGCTATTCGGAACCTGAAGCCCATGAACGACAAAACAGATAAAACAGAAGAGAAAAACCCGCAACACCAATATTCCTGGCTGACCAGTATTCGCCTGACGGTCATCTCCTTCGGTTATGCCTACCGAGCGAATATCCTTAGCCTGATCATGGGAATTCTATTTGGTTATCTGATGAGCCATGCCGGAGCGACCACTTACGATTACCACGCCGAAATGTTTCTGTTAATTGATCTGCAATTAATGAAGGTCATCGGCACAGCAGTCGTCGTCGCAATGGTCGGCGTCTCCTTGCTGAAAAAGTTCCACATCAACTCAATCACCACCGGCACCGAAGTGGACTTCGTCAAAAAACCATACCAGCAAGGGTTGATTGCCGGCGCTTTTCTTTTCGGAATCGGCTGGGCAATGACCGCATCCTGCCCGGGAACCGTGCCTGCCATGCTTGGCGAGGGCAAAATCAGCGCCTTTTTCACACTGATCGGGCTTTTACTCGGTACCATGGCTTACGGCGTATTACAGACTTTTATCGCCAGCCAGGGACGTTACGGTGACGTTTTAAAAGATTAGCAAAAATCCCGTTTGTCGCGCATTTTGCGGTCGCTGCCAGCGGTCGCAGTCTTTCGCTTAGTTTTTGATTTATTTCCCATTTCATTTCCTTTCAGGCATTCTTCGCCCAAAATCCGTCGATAAGTCTATAAATCTGCAAAGATTTCATTATAATACCCTTCTTTTTCAATTTCTTAGCGCGGAAACCGATTCTTCGACAAGCTCTTTTTGCCGGTGGATGCCCTAAATCGTATTTCATAGAGAGCAAAATCATCCCATGACAACGCAAAACATTCGCAATATCGCCATTATTGCCCACGTTGACCACGGTAAAACCACCTTAGTTGACCAACTTCTAAAACAGTCAGGTACTCTGGACGAACGTAAGGATCTGGGCGAACGCGTCATGGACTCGAACGATTTGGAGAAAGAGCGTGGTATTACCATCCTGTCGAAAAACACCGCCATCAAGTGGAACGACTACCGCATCAATATCGTGGACACTCCAGGGCACGCCGACTTCGGTGGAGAAGTCGAACGTATTCTTTCGATGGTTGATTCGGTACTGCTGCTGGTCGATTCGGTCGAAGGACCAATGCCACAAACTCGTTTTGTAACCGAAAAAGCACTGCAACAAGGCTTGAAGCCAATCGTTGTCATCAACAAAATCGACCGTCCCGGCGCACGTCCTGACTGGGTACTGGATCAGACTTTTGACCTGTTCGACCGTTTGGGTGCAACCGACGAACAAATGGATTTCGACGTACTTTATGCATCTGGTCTGAACGGTTTCGCCGGATTTGACGAAGATGTTCGCGAAGGCGATATGAACCCGGTTTTCGAAACCATTATCGAAAAAGTTCCGGCGCCGGAAGTTGACTTGGAAGGGCCTTTCCAGCTGCAATGTATCTCTTTGGATTACGACACCTACAAAGGCGTGATCGGAACCGGTCGTATCAAACGCGGTACCGCCAAAGTGGGCATGCAGGTCACCATCATCGATGCACAAGGCAAAACCCGTAAAGGTAAATTCGGTGAAATCTTCGGTTACCACGGTCTGGATCGAATCAATGTCGACGAAGCTCACGCCGGTGACATCATCGCTTTCTCCGGTTTCGACCCTCTGAACATCTCCGATACTTTGTGCGATCCGGAAAATGTAGAAGCGCTTGAACCTTTGAAGGTTGACGAACCGACCGTTAGCATGACTTTCCAGGTAAATGACTCTCCGTTCGTCGGACAGGAAGGGAAACTGCTAACCTCCCGCCAAATCCGTGAGCGCCTGGATAAAGAGTTGCTGACCAACGTTGCTTTGCGTGTAGAAGACACCGAAGACGCTAACAAATTCCGTGTTTCCGGCCGAGGTGAACTGCACCTTTCGGTATTGATCGAAACCATGCGTCGTGAAGGTTTTGAAATGGGAATTTCCCGTCCGGAAGTTATCTTCCGCGAAATCGACGGCGAAATTCAGGAGCCTTATGAAACCCTGACCGTTGATGTTCCGGAAGATGCGCAAGGAACCATCATGGAAAAACTAGGGATGCGTAAAGCGGAAATGCAAGACATGGTTCCGGACGGACATGGTCGTGTTCGCGTCGACTTCATTATCCCTTCACGCGGTTTGATCGGCTTCCGTACCGAATTTATGACGGCAACTCAGGGGAACGGTCTGATCTTCTCAAGCTTCTCACACTACGGTCCGAAGTTCGACGGTTCCGTTGGCGAGCGCAACAACGGTGTTCTGATCTCGATCGACAAAGGTAAAGCTCTGGCTTATGCTCTATTTAACCTGCAGGATCGCGGACGTCTGTACATCGGCCACGGTGAAGAAGTCTACGAAGGGATGATCATCGGTCTGCACAGCCGTGCGAACGACTTGACGGTCAACCCTTTGAAAGGGAAGCAATTGACCAACATCCGTGCCGCCGGTACCGATGAAGCTCTGAACCTGGTTCCGCCTATCCGCTTCTCTTTGGAACAGGCTCTGGAATTCATTGACGACGACGAACTGGTCGAAGTAACTCCTGAAAGCATTCGTTTGCGTAAGAAACTCCTGACTGAGAACGAACGTAAGCGCGCGTCTCGCAGCAAGTAAACCAACACTGCGATTCAAACCAAAAAGCCGGTGCCTGACACCGGCTTTTTTGTGTCCGAAACCCGCTATTTTCGGGTAAACTGGTGAAAAAAGGCGCTGTGTATCAGGGTCTGTTGAAAATTTTTACGGAGACACGCATGAACGTTCAATCCAGTCTTTATCCGCCGATCGAACCCTATGTTCAGCACAGCTTGCAAGTCGATAGCACTCATCAGTTACACCTTGAAGAATGCGGCAACCCTTCAGGCATTCCGGTGGTTTTTATTCATGGCGGCCCCGGAGCCGGTTACAACTCGTCCCATCGACGCTTTTTCGACCCGGATGCCTATCGAATCATTCTGTTCGATCAACGCGGTTGCGGACGCTCCAGACCGCACGCCTCTCTGCGCAAAAACACCACCGCACACCTGATCGAAGATCTGGAGAAAATCCGTCGCCATCTGAACATTGATAAGTGGCTGCTGTTCGGCGGCTCCTGGGGCTCGACCTTGTCACTGCTGTATGCAGAAAGTTACCCTGAACGAGTTTACGGTCTGATTCTACGCGGCATCTTTTTGTGTCGGAAGGAAGATATTGCCTGGTTTTATCAGTCCGGTGCCGACCGTTTTTATCCGGATTTTTGGGAGGATTTCATCGCGCCAATCCCGCAAGAGGCGCGCCATGACATGGTAACGGCTTACTATGAAACCCTGACTGGTGAAGATGAAATCGCCCGCATGCGTGCCGCCGAAGCCTGGTCGGTATGGGAAGGCCGCACCTGCAATCTGGAAACCGACGAAGAAACCGTCAACTATTTCGGCGACCCCTTCAATGCTCTGGCAATCGCGCGCATTGAATGCCACTATTTCCACCATCAGGCATTCATCGAAAAAAACCAGATCCTTGATGACATCGAAGCAATTTCCCATCTGCCGATTCACATTATCCACGGACGCTACGACATGGTCTGCCCGATCAATCAGGCATTTGATCTTTATGCCAGATTACCGAATGCCAAACTGCAAATCTGCAACCGTTCCGGACACTCGGCAATGGAACCGGAAATTACTCAAGCACTGGTTGATGCTACCGACCGTTTCAGGGAGCTGATTGAAGAACAATGATCTGCCTGATTCAACGCGCTCTTGCCGGACAAGTAACCATTGCCGGAGAAACCGTCGGCAGAATCGATCACGGCATGGTGGTTCTGGTCGGTTTTCAGCCACAAGATACTCAAGTCGCTCTGGAGAAAATGGCTCATAAACTCCTGCACTACCGCCTGTTTTCCGATGAAAAGCAAAAGATGAACCTGAATGTCCAGCAAGTCAGCGGCAGCATTTTGCTGGTACCGCAATTCACGCTTGCCGCCAACACACAATCCGGATTGAGACCAAGTTTTTCCAGTTGCGCCCCGCCATCGGAGGCCGAGCAGATGTTTCAGAAATTTCTGGGCATAATGAACCACCGCTACGGCTTGGTGGAAAGCGGTGTTTTCGGTGCGGATATGCAAGTCAGCCTGATCAATGACGGCCCGGTCACTTTCTGGCTGCAGACCTGAATCGGCTGTAGAAGCTTGATTTCTCTCAAGCTCTTCACGGTACCGGCTGGTATAATGCTTCGATCCGTAATCGTCCGCAGCCAATGAAAGCTCTAACACAAAAATCGATGATTGAACCCGACATGGAGACGTCCTATGCATTATCAAGTCACTGAAGACGAAACTCGCGCCGCCAAAAACCCGCACCATATTTTTAACATCAATATCATCATCACCCACCTATTTCTATCGATGATCGTATTGGAGATCGGTGATACCCTCGCTCTGTTACTGGTTCCGCTGATATCCAGCCTGGTCATCTACTTTCTCTACTGGCGCAAACAAAAAGCCTTAAAGCAGGATACCTGGTTTGTCGCAGCACACTGGACAATGGCTTGGCGTCGGGGAAGAATTCTGCTCATCAGTTACGGCATTGCATTAGCCATGGTTCTACTGTATCTGCTGATCGATACGCTTTTCCCCGGCGGTTTCAGCATGAATGACTTCTCAACCGAAGGAAATCAAACTCAGCTGGGCGAAATCATCACCATCCGCTTTGCAGCCGTGGTTATTTTCGTTGCGGTACTGATCACCTTCATGCAAACCGGGATTTCGGTTTACGACGCCGGGAAAGGAATTCTTGACCCTAAAATCGAACGCCTGGTTCCCCGAGGCCCGGACGCCAATGCCGAACTGGGAGAAGGCACTGATGAAGTACAACACGCGAACAGCAAAAAAATGGATTCCTGATGAGTAAACAAAGAAACCTGCCGGTCTTCTGGATTGTCATTCTTGGTTCAGTAATTATTTTTCCGCTGATGTTGCTCATTCAACCGCAACGTGATGCCGTTGATGAACAGCACTTGCCGTGGAATGCCGCTTTTGACCGGAACGGACAACTGCACGCCCTTGGGCTGACCATCGGAAAATCCTCTCTTGCCGATGCCATGCAATTGTATGGCAAGGATGTCGAAGTCAAACTGTTCACCGACAGAAGCGAAGGCAGTAAAAGCCTCGAAGCCTTCTTCCCGGTTGCCTACATCGGCTCGATTAAAGCCGGTCTGGCACTGAAGCTAACCGTCAGCGAAGCAGAACTGGACGCCCTTTACCTGAAAGGGAAGAAAATTTCTCCTACCACTTCCGGCGGGCGGGAAATCGAATTGTACAATGCCGATATTCTCGACTTAATGGATCACCCGATTCAGAGTCTGACACTGGTACCGCGCAAACAACTGTCCGAACGCGCCATCAGCATGCGTTTCGGAGAGCCTGCCCGCAAACAGATTCAGTCCGACGGGCTGGAACATTGGTTCTTCCCGCAAAAAGGTCTGGAAATGATTATTGACCCGGAAGGCCCCGAAGCTTTGCAATACACCGATCAATAAACGGGTTGCGACAGTTCCGTGAAAACACAAAACGTTCACCTGATTCTCGGCTCCGGCGGCGCCAGAGGCTTGAGTCATATCGGAGTGATTCGCTACCTGCAGAAACAGGGCATGCACATTACCCGAATCACCGGTTGTTCGATGGGAGCCCTTGTCGGCGGCTTGCACGCTGCGGGCAAACTGGATGAGTATGAATCCTGGGTGACACAAATCAGTCGGCTGGACGTTCTGCGCTTTCTTGATCTGTCACTGAACGCCAGCAACGGTTTTGTAAAAGGCGATAAAATCATGGACAAACTGCGCGAATGGGTTGGTCACGTCGATATCGAATCCCTTCCGATTCCGTTCAGTGCCGTTTCCTCCGATATCCTCAGCCAGAAAGAAGTCTGGATCAGCCATGGCGACTTGATTGACGCGATCCGCGCTTCGATTTCCGTTCCCGGAATTTTCACCCCGCTGGTCAAAAACGGCATGGTTCTGGTTGACGGCGGCATTCTGAACCCGATCCCGATTCCTCCCAAATCAATGCAGAGCAATGAAATCACCATAGCGGTGAGTTTATCCGGAAGGGCACTTACGCACCCTTTCGGTGAAAAGTCTTCACAAACCATTGCTGAATCGCCTGAGAACGAGCAACAGAGTTCAACCGTCAACCGCTTCCTGCAAAATCTTCAGGAGATGTTCAGTTCAGAGCATACAGAAGGAGAGAAGAGAGACCCGACCGATCTGTCCTTGTCGGATATTATGATCGGTATGTTTAATGCGATGCAGGATACTTTGACGCGATACCAGCTGGCGGGATCGCCTCCGGACATTCTGATCGAAATTCCGGCAAACATCTGCAACTCACACGACTTCCACAAAGCCAAACAGTTGATACCGGCTGGTTATTACTGGGCCGAAAAAGCGATCGGCCAGCAACTGGATTTCCTGTCTTCTTAAAAAGAAAACCGATGCCAGTCTATCTTTTCACGGAGGTCTTTGCAGAAGACTCCGTGATTTCAGATGGCTTATCGTCGGCATTCGGCGGATTCTTTTCCGGTTCAGGCGCTTCGAAATCGTCGTCGTCCATTAAAATCCGACTTGCCTGCCCATCCATATCGTCAAAATAGCCTTTTTTGGCCATCCAGATAAAAACGACGACAACCAGAAAGCCAAAAAACAGCATCATCGGTATCAAACCGTAGATTACATCCATTATCGTCTCCTTGCTTGCCGGAAAATTAACTGCTACGGATTTGCCCGTCTTTGACGAACCGAGCGATCGCTGAAGAAACTGCGAATACGCGCTGCATTACCGATAACCACCAAACTGCTTAACGGCATGGTGATCGCGGCAATCAGCGGGGTTAAGACACCGGTCATCGCCAAAGGCACCATGATCGCATTATAAGTGATCGAACTGGCGATATTCTGTTTAATCGTTCGCAGCGTCCGCTCGGATAAGGCCACTGCTGTATCGACCGCCAACAGTTCGTTATTCATCAAAACGATATCGGCACTGTCCATAGAAACATCGGTTCCCGAGCCGAGCGCAATCCCGACGTTGGCACGAACCAGAGCCGGTGCATCGTTTACACCGTCTCCGACCATTGCCACCTGGCTACCGCTCGCCTGCAGATCACGGATGACCGTGTTTTTATCCTGAGGCAGAACTTCAGCGATCACGTCCATTCCGCCAAGCTTTTCCGCCACGCGATCGGCAACCACCTGCAAATCTCCGCTTAATAACGTGACGCGTTTACCACGTGCTTTCAGACGCTCAATCAATTCTTTGGCATCCGCTCGAATCTGGTCTTCAAGGAATAAAACACCAACGGCTTCGCCGTTACAGGAAATCCATACCGCGGTCTGACCTTTTTCGGCGTGTTGTTGCGCCTTTTTCTGCAACTCATCGGTCAGAATAATCCCCTCTTCTCTCAGCCAGCGCGCCGTCCCAAGCAGATACGAACTTCCGTCAACCGTCGCCTCAACCCCTTTGCCGGAAACGGCTTTAAAGTTTTCCGCTTTAAGCCAATCGGTATTTTTATAGTGATATTTGGCTGCAATCGATTCACTCACTGCTTGACCGATACTGTGTTCAGAAAGATGTTCAATTGAACCGACATCCCGCAAAAGGGCTCTTTCATCAACGCCTTCTTTCCATTCCGAAGCAATCCATTGCATCCGGCCTTCGGTCAGCGTACCGGTTTTGTCGAAAACAAAATGATCAATCTGATGCAATGTCTCCAGAACAGCACCGTTCTTAACCAGAATGCCGTTTCGTGCCGACACACCGGAAGCTACGGCAATCGCCATTGGCGTTGCCAGACCGAAAGCGCACGGACAGGTAATAATCAACACCGCAGTTGCGGTCATAATCGCAAACTCAATACCGGCATTGAAAATCCAGAAAACGAAACTGGCGACAGCCAAGCTGATGGTCGTCGAAACAAACCACGGCATGATTTTGTCGGCGGTACACTGAATCGGCGCTTTCGAACCCTGCGCCTCTTCCACCATGCTGACAATTTTACCGAGCTGCGTATCCTGTAAAATCGAATCGACTTCAACCTCCAGAGTACCATCAATATTCACCGTTCCGGCCGCAACTTTGGAACCAACCGTCTTATGGATCTCGCGGGACTCACCACTGAGCATCGATTCATTTACCATCGCCTGACCATCGGCCACTCGGCCATCCACCGGAAATTTTTCACCCGGCTTGACCAGAATAGTCATACCGCGTGTCAAAGTCCGCACAGGAACGATTTCACTGCCGTTTTCGGTTAATCTTCTGGCCACTTTCGGTTGCAGATCCATCAATCGCCTTGAAGCGTCAACCGCTTTATTTTTCGAGATCGCTTCCAGATAACGTCCGATCAACAGCAGGAACATGAAATCAATCAAGGTGTCAAAATAGACATCGCCGACATTTTCCGGGTGCAGCGTAACCCAGCAGGAATACAGATAGGTTGTCATCATGCCGAGACTGATGGAAACATCCATTCCGACGCTGCGCCCTTTCAGTGAAGTCCAGGCTCCCTTTAAAAACGGTTGTCCGGAGTAACCCAGGGTCACGGTGGCAATAATCAGTTCCAGCCAGTGGAAGTAATTTCGGTATTCGGGGTCCGTGCTGGCCCCGGTATAGAGCGCAACCGAGAACCACATGACATTCATCATCGCGAAACCGGCAAAACCAAGGCGATACAGCAGATCACGATTGGCCTTGCGGAATGCTTCCTCACTGGCGGAGGCATCGTACGGCGTGGCATCATAGCCAATACTGTTAAGCTTCTTGATAATTTCCGACAACTTTAAACGGCTGTTGTCCCAACGGATTTTGATCTGTTTATTGGTGAAATTGACGCGAGCCATTAGGACCGCATCCATTTTTGCAAGGGTATGTTCAATCAGCCAGACACAGGCGGCGCAGTGAATCGCCTCCGACATCAGAGTTATTTCGCGTTGATCACCCAAATTGCTGACATATTGCGATTGAACTTCGTCGTAGTCGAAAAATTCGATGTCTTTATTCGGAGCCGGTGGCGGCGAAAGCAGCTCACCTTCAGGTGTTCTTTGATAAAAGCTTTCCATCCCGGCTTCATAGATCACTTCACAAACCGACGCACATCCATGGCAGCAAAAGGAATGCTCTTCGCCTTTAATCGGTTTTAAGACCAGCTCACCTTCCGGAATTGCCTGGCCGCAGTGAAAACAGGTTTCCGCCATGATTATTCGGGATCTTGAACCATAATCGATCGACCGACATTAAACCGTGTTTCGCCACGGTTCACTTCCATGATCAGATCCCATTTGCCTTTTTTAGGCAGGCTGAATTCGGTTTCGAAAACCCCGGTTTTGCCGGTTGCCGTCAATTCAGCTTTGCCATCGAGATTGCGATCTGAAGGACGATAGTAAAAGAGCGTCGCGTTATCAACCGCAAGCGCTTGCCCATCCTTATCCAACACCTTCAAGATTACCTGATCGGATTTCCCTTCACTCAAGATCGGTAAATCAATTTGCAACTGCCAGCCAAGCTTATCCATTCGTTTCTGCTCGGCCAGAATTTTATCCATGTTCTTGCCTTGCTCATAGAAGTCGTCGATCACCAACCCTGGGTTGGTTACGATTGCCATGCTGACCATAAAGAAATTCACCGTCAGAACAACCGACAGAATAATCACCCAGGCGATAACAAAGGGGTTTTTCCAAGCCACGCTCCAATCGCGCTGATCTTGCTTGCCGTTGTGTTTTAGCGGTTGAGTCACAAAAGTCTCCCAACTTGAATGGACCGCGGAAAAGGCCGGTACAGCACTTTATCGCAGCCTGAAAATAAAAAAAGCCCTGATCAAGCAGCAAAACGACAAGGCGATTCACTGCTTAAAATGGGCTCTATTATAACGATAACAATCTGAACAGACTTAAAAAACGAATAATCTATCCATTAACGTAATTTTTAGCGCGGTTTAGGACCGATAAAGACACTGCTATAGTCTTCCTGGATCGCCGGATTCTTTAAATCCACCACTTTGATCGTCACCGGTACATTGGTGTCGGTCAGCATCTTGCGAGGGATTTTGACCAGAAGCGTTGTCGAACCGACATTACCAGGTTGAATATGGACAATTTTATCTGCCTGATAAGTCAAACCCTCCGGTCCCGTTACGGAAATCTGGGCTTCCATCGGCTCCGCACCTTTGTTGACGATTTTGATCGTCCATTTATTCTGAATGTTGCCATCGCTCATCTGAACAAACAATGGCGAACGCTCATGCAATGCCTTAACGTCGATTGGCGACATGGTTGTCAAACCATAAATCATTATCGCCGCTGCAAACGCCATAATACCGCTGTAAACAATAACTCGCGGACGTTTCCAAACCGGAGGCAATTTCTTACCGGCAAATTCAGCCAGCGAAGCGTAACGGATCAGACCTTTCGGTTTTTTAATTTTCTCCATTACCGAGTCACAGGCGTCAATACATAGACCGCAGGTAATACAACCAAACTGCTGACCCCGTCGAATATCCACTCCGGTCGGGCAAACCGCCACACACAAATTACAATCGATGCAGTCACCCAACTGCGGCGCTTCCTCGCCCGGCTTGGCGCGTTTCATCCGCCCGCGCGGTTCGCCTCGATCCTGATCATAGGTCGGAACCACCGTCTGAGTGTCGATCATCGCACCTTGAATACGCGCATATGGACAAAAACCGATACAGGTTTGCTCACGCAACCAACCGGCAAAAAAGTAAGTCGCCACACCCAACGAGAGAATAACCGTTGTTTCCAGACCACTCCATTCAAGTTTGAACAAGCGCCCCCATAAATCGAAAGCATCGGTGAAATAAGCAACAAAACTGAAGGACGTCATAAAACCGATTGCCAGCCAGATCAAATGCTTGGGAACCTTGATCTTCAGCTTTTCTAAACTCACTGGAGCTTCGTCCAATTTGATACGCTTGTTCGGCTGGCCTTCGAGTTTTTCCTCAATCCAGGTAAACACATCCGTCCACACGGTATGGAAGCAGAAATACCCACACCACAGGCGACCGGCAACGGCCGTGGATGCGGCAAGCAACAAAGCGAAAAACAATAGAATCATTGCCAGAATCCAGATATCCTGCGGCAGAATCGTCAGACCGAAAATATGGAACTGGCGGTTAGCCAAATCCCAAAGAATCGCCTGATGCCCATCCCAACGCAGATAAGGCCCCAGGAAAAGAGACAGCCAGAAAGCGGCAATAATCCACTTAACCGTACGGAACTTTCCGTCAATTCTTTTCGCATGAACCGTTCCACTGGTGTGTACAGGCAGAATTTCAACACCGATATTTTCCAGATTCTTGTTGGAAGAATCAAACTCGTCCAGTACCGAGCCGGTCTGACGATTATCCCGATAAAGTTCCTTTTTACTCTCAGACATAAGGCAATCCTTGCTTATTTAAGCCAGAAAGATTTTTCGAAAGAAAAACCCTATAAATAATATGAATTTTAAATAAAGCCGATTAATTAATAAACCCGGTTTTTTCTATTCCGATTCATAAACAAAAATAGGCCTCGGACGCAGCCACAAACCATAATCGACACGTCCAGACCTACTTCAATTTATAAACCGAAGCGGGTTATTTTTCCGCGTCGTCTTTTTCCAGACCTTCCATTCCGCGCGCCGCTTTCCATGCAAACCCAATCAAGGCAGCCAGAGTTAATACGATCGCACCGATAGAACCCCACAGTACCCAATCATTATTTAATTCACCCATTTTCAAACTCCTTTTACTTGATCTAAATCAAGTTTTCACTAGGCCAAAAACGAAAAAGGAGAACATTTCGTTCTCCTTTTTATCACTTCAACATTAAGGTGCGCACCTTACTGTCCACCACCTAACTCGTGAACATAAACGGCCAAGCGTTTAATATTCACTTCTGGGTTAGGCAATCTTTCTTTAAAGGCTGGCATAATCGCTTGACGAGTACCCTTAACGTATTCGCCGTTCTTCTTAACGTTTACACCGTACATGATGACATTTTTCACTTCTTCACGATCCGAACTGAAACGCCATACCTGATCGGTCAGATTTGCCGCACCGGCTGGTGCCAATGGTTTACCAGTCGGTCCATGACATGCCAAACACATGCCTTTGGCAAATACCGCTTTGCCGGCTGCGAATTGAGCATCATTGCCTTTACCTTCAGAAAGCGCCATGACATAGTCGGTTACATGCTCGATATCCTCATCAGTCAAATTCCCCATCATACCGCGGGCAGGCATGTTACCGACACGACCGTTGGTAATCGAGGCTTCAATCTGATTCGCTTTACCGCCCCACAGCCAATCATCGTCAGCTAGAACAGGGAAGTTGGGATTACCGGCACCACCGGCACCGTGACACGCTGCACAGTAATCACCGAACAGCATCTTGGAGGTTGCTACCGCGTAAGACTTCAATTCGTCGTCTTTCAGAATGTCGGCAACCGACATGGAAGCCAACTTTTCTTCTTTATCGGCGAACTTTGCAACACGCCAGTCTTTTAGCACCTTATAGTCATCATGGTATTCGTTGATCTGGGTCCAGTCTGCAAAACCTTTGGTAAACTCGCCCGTCTTATCGGTCAACGGAATAACCGGGTAATACAAGGTGTAGAAAATGATCATAATGAAACCGGCATAGAAGGACAGCATCCACCAAAGTGGCGGCGGGTTATCCAATTCACGGATATCCTCATCCCAAATATGCCCAGTGTTCCCTTCATCTGGCCATGGATTATGATGTGCCATATTTAATTCTCCTCAGAATGTTTAATCATCTTTCAGAATTTTGTATTTTTCTTCTTCCAGCTCTTTGCGTTTGCTTGGGCGCAGTGCCATAGCAAAGGTAATCAGCATTCCGAAGAAAACCAAAACAGTGATGATTAGACCAGCCCAGTCCTGAGTCGTCATAGACGCCCAGTCCGTGCTGAAATAGTGTTCAAGTCTGCTCATTGATTACTGACGATAGACTTTGCTGTCATCCAGCTTAACCATCGTTCCCAATACCTGCAGATAAGCGACGATTGCATCCATTTCGGTGTAACCTTCAATCGCTTTGTCCGCGTTTGCAATTTCTTCATCCGTGTAAGGCACACCAAGAGTACGCATTACAGACAAACGCTTTTGCATATCACGTTTGGTGCCGAAGAAATCTTCAGAAACCATGTTCTCGGATAACCAAGGATACGCCGGCATTACCGACTCAGGTACTACATCCTGCGGACGGAGCAGGTGCATAACGTGCCATTCATCCGAGTATTTACCGCCGAGACGAGCCAGGTCAGGACCTGTACGCTTTGAACCCCATTGCATCGGGTGGTCATACATTGATTCTGTCGCCAGTGAATAGTGACCATAACGTTCACGTTCATCACGGAAAGGACGAATCATCTGCGAGTGGCAAATATAGCAACCTTCACGAAGATAGAGATCGCGACCGGCCAGCTCAAGCGGAGTATACGGACGTACACCATCGCCTTTTTTCCAGTCGGCCAGAACCCACTTGCCGTTTTTGTCTTGCTTGTACAAGGCTTTATCGGCAACCAGCTTTCCGTCCGCATCTTCGGTGAAAGTTCTTTCCCAGACCAGTTCAGGGAATTTTTCGTTTTTAACGTTACCGTATTTGTCGGTTTGTTCGGTGTAATCGACCGCTGATTTCAAATAGAACAGAGGTACGATTTCAACGATACCGGCAATGGATACCGCTAAAGCAGTCGCGACGAATAGAGCAAAAATATTGCGCTCTAAACCGTCTTGAATATTTTTTGGTTTGTCGTGTTGATCTGACATGAGTTTGTGCTCCTCAACTCAATAGCTTCAATCCTAGCGGCGAAGACCGCGCCGCTAAAAGTGATGTCTCAAATTAGGCGTGAGCCTCTACCTTTTGCGACGCTTTAGCGTTCGCCATACGGATTGTCATCACTACGTTATATAGCATTACAACCGCACCGGAGAAGAACAGTAGTCCACCGAAAGCACGCATCGCGTAGTATGGGTGCATCGCAGATACTGACTCAGCGAAGGTATAAGCCAATGTGCCGTATTCGTCATACGCACGCCACATCAGACCTTGCATGATACCGGATACCCACATCGCAACGATGTAGAACACAGTACCGATTGTCGCCAACCAGAAGTGGAAGTTAATCAACTGCATAGAGTACATTTCTGTTTTCCACAGCTTCATAACCATGTGATACAAGGCACCGATCGAAACCATTGCAACCCAACCCAAAGCACCGGAGTGAACGTGACCAACCGTCCAGTCAGTGTAGTGAGAAAGTGCGTTTACGGTTTTCGCCGCCATAACCGGACCTTCGAAGGTCGACATGGCGTAGAATGCCAAAGAGATAATCAGGAAGCGCAGAATGTAGTCCGTACGCAAACGGTCCCAGGCACCGGAAAGCGTCAACATACCGTTAAGTGCACCACCCCATGACGGAATAATCATCGCCAGAGAGATAACCGCACCCAGGGAACCTGTCCAGTCCGGAAGCGCTGTATACTGCAAGTGGTGAGCGCCCAACCAAACATAACCGAACATCAAAGCCCAGAAGTGGATAACCGATAGACGGTATGAGTAGATAGGACGTTGTGCCTGCTTAGGAACGAAGTAGTACATGATCGCCAAGAAACCTGCCGTCAGGAAGAAGCCTACCGCATTGTGTCCCCACCACCATTGAATCATGGCGTCTTGAACACCGGCGAACATAGAATAAGAACGGAATAGAGAAACCGGAATCGCCAAGCCGTTAACAACATACAGATAAGTGATCGCGATCATCATCCCCATGAAGAACCAGTTCGACACGTAAACGTTCGGATGCGTTTCTTTGTTACGAGAAGCGATCGTCATCACGAAGTTAAAGGTATACAAGGTCCATACCAAAGCAACTGCAATCGCCAAAGGCCATTCTTGCTCATGATATTCCTTACCGGTCGTCATACCCAGAGAGATTGTAACTACTACAGCCAAAAGACCGATCGTGAACAAAATCGCTGTCCACCATGCCATAGTATTACTCCACAACTTCACACCGTTCGTACGTTGAACCGTATAGAAAGCCGTCGCCATTAGCGTCATACCACCGAATGCAAAAATTACGGTGTTTGTATGCATAACACGTAATCTGGCAAAAGTGATTTCCGCAATATCAAAGTTTAACTGTGGCCATGCAAGCTGCGCCGCGGCGAAAGTACCCATAAAAGTACCCAGCACCAAAAACGTAATTGCACCCACCGTTAAATACTTCACCACGCCATTATCATATTGTGGCTTTGCTGTCGTATCCATCAGTCGGATTCCCCTTTATAGTCTTACAAGTTTTGTCCTTATCCATTCGCGACCAAGCTCGGATGCAGACTCCTCAGCGGTGATTATACATAGCTGAAAATTCCGGACCTTAAGAAACGCCCCAAAAACTTAATTTATATCAAGTTTTCTCGCAAAACGCCCCCGAGCAAACATCCCTAAATGCACAGACACCCAGAAAATAACCCCGAAATTATCCCAGAAGCCCTCTCTTATTGCACGCCAAAAATAATTTATAAGGATATATAATAAAATCCTTATAAACCTTGATATTCATGCGGATTTGCAATACTCAACCATCGAGTTTATCGCTATTAAATCCCAGGAAAATCATCGATTTTCGGATTTGCGCGCGAGAAGAATCCAAGTCATTTCGCTCTTTTGCAGAATTTTCGCACAGATGGCTCAAGACTTCTTACAAGCTTTTTTATCTCCCCTTAAATCAGGGTTATAATGTTCAATTCCAAGCTTTTCAGTTATTATATTGCGTCTAATATAATTGTTAGGGGCATCCGGATGCGTACCGCGACTATTGAACGAAATACACTAGAAACGCAAATTACTCTGTCAGTCAATCTTGACGGCCAAGGTGAAGCCAGTCTGGATACCGGCGTCCCCTTTTTCGAACACATGCTGGATCAGATCGCCCGTCACGGGATGATCGATCTGAACATCAAAGCCAACGGCGACACGCACATTGACGACCACCACACTGTGGAAGATGTCGGCATCAGCCTTGGTCAGGCTATCAGCAAAGCTGTCGGCGACAAAAAAGGAATTACGCGTTACGGTCACGCCTATGTTCCTTTGGACGAAGCCCTCTCCAGAGTCGTGATCGATCTGTCGGGACGTCCCGGACTGGAATTCCATTGCGACTTTACCCGTGAGCAGATCGGTTCATTTGAAACCCAGCTGGTAATGGAATTCTTTCAAGGATTCGTCAATCACGCAAATGCCACTCTGCATATCGACAATATTCGCGGCATCAATGCCCACCATCAGGCAGAAACGATTTTCAAAGCTTTTGGACGCGCTCTGCGTATGGCATTGAGTGCCGATGAACGCATGGCCGGAAAAATGCCCTCAACTAAAGGAAGCCTGTAAATGGATCAAAAGCTGGTTGCCGTCATTGATTACGGCATGGGGAACCTGCGCTCGGTTTCCAAAGCAGCCGAGCATATGGCAAATGATGCAACGCGAATCGTCGTTACCCACGATCCTCAGGTAATCGCCGACGCCGATTCGATCATCTTTCCGGGCCAGGGGGCGGCAAAAGCCTGTATGCAGGCACTTAAAGAGAGCGGCATGATTCACCCGGTACAGCAGGCCGCGAAAGAAAAACCTTTTCTCGGCATCTGCATGGGCTTGCAGGTATTGATGTCACACAGTGAAGAAAATCAGGGAATCGACTGCCTCGACATCATCCCCGGCGAAGTCGTCCAGTTTGACCTGAGCGCTCATCCGGAACTGAAAATGCCGCACATGGGATGGAACCAGATTCATCAGACCCAAGACCACCCCCTATGGTGCAAAATTCCGCAAGACAGTCGTTTCTATTTTGTCCACAGCTATTATGTCGCGCCGCAAGATAAAAGTGCGGTTATCGGTGAAACCACCCACGGACAAACGTTCCCGTCCGTATTGAGTGCCCACAATATTTTTGCGATTCAAGCGCATCCCGAAAAAAGTGCCGAACACGGACTGCAACTCTTCAAGAACTTCCTGGAGTGGAACGGCCACTAAATCTAAAAAAGGTTTAAATTCAAATGTTACTTATTCCTGCAATTGACTTAAAAGATGGCCAATGCGTACGCTTGCGCCAAGGCATCATGGAAGACGCCACAGTATTTTCCGGAGACATCGTCGCCATGGCCGAACGCTGGGTTTCCCAGGGCGCCCGCCGCTTGCACATGGTTGACCTGAATGGTGCCTTTGACGGTAAACCGGTCAACGACTCTGCGGTGTACCAGGTGCGCGAAGCCTATCCGGAACTGCCGATCCAGATCGGTGGCGGAATCCGCGATCTGCAAACCATCGAAGCTTATCTGAATGCTGGCGTCAGC
Organism: Thiomicrorhabdus sp.; assembly: GCF_963677875.1. Lineage (NCBI taxonomy): Bacteria > Pseudomonadati > Pseudomonadota > Gammaproteobacteria > Thiotrichales > Piscirickettsiaceae > Thiomicrorhabdus > Thiomicrorhabdus sp. Next base: position 150,538 of record NZ_OY782565.1, read on the forward strand.
TACTGCATTATCGGTACCAAAGCAGTCCACAACCCGGAATTTGTCGCCGCAGCCTGCAAAGCCTTTCCCGGGCACATCATGGTCGGTCTGGATGCCAAGGACGGCATGGTCGCAATTAACGGCTGGGCGGAAGTCACCGACCACGAAGTCAAAACACTGGCCAAACAATTTGAAAACGACGGTGTCGAGGCAATCATCTACACCGACATCGGCCGCGACGGCATGATGCAAGGCGTGAATATCGAAGCAACCCGGGCTCTGGCACAAGCCGTTACAATTCCCATTATCGCTTCCGGCGGCATTACCAATCTGGACGACATTCGCAATCTGGCCGTCATCGAAGCCGACGGTGTAAGCGGGGCCATTACCGGCCGCGCCATCTATGAAGGCACTTTGGATTTTCAAGAAGGTCAGACACTTTCCGACGAACTTGCGCCTAAGGGGTGAAAACATGAGTCTCGCAAAACGCATTATTCCCTGTCTCGATGTCGATGACGGCCGCGTGGTAAAAGGCGTGCAATTCGTCGATATCCGCGATGCCGGTGACCCCGTCGAAGTCGCCAAGCGCTACGATCAGCAAGGCGCTGACGAAATCACTTTTTTAGACATTACCGCTACCGCTCACGAGCGTAACACCACCGTACATATGGTTGAGCAGGTCGCCAGTCAGGTCTTCATTCCTCTGACCGTCGGCGGCGGCATTCGCACTGTTGAAGACATCCGTACCATGCTGAACGCCGGAGCCGACAAGGTTGCGATCAACTCGGCGGCAATATTCAACCCGGGCTTTGTTCAAGAAGCCTGTGACGCTTTCGGGTCGCAATGCATCGTCGTCGCAATCGATGCCAAACGCGTTGCGACCGAAGACAATGGCGACCGCTGGGAAATTTTTACCCACGGAGGACGCCGCGAAACCGGTATCGATGCGGTAGAATGGGCCGTCAAAATGCAAGAATTAGGTGCCGGAGAGCTTCTGGTAACCAGCATGGATAAAGACGGAACCAAAAGCGGTTTCGACCTGCAACTCATGCATGAAATCACCAGCCGTGTCAGCATTCCGGTCATCGCTTCCGGCGGCGTCGGCAACTTGCAGCATCTGGTTGACGGCGTTAAAGAAGGTGGTGCCGAAGCGGTGTTAGCCGCCAGCATCTTCCACTTCGGCGAACATACGGTCGAAGAAGCCAAACAAACCATGCAAGAACAGGGAATCGAGGTACGGCTATGACAACTTCCTCGATTCTCGACCAACTCGATCAAGTTCTTGAAGCGCGTAAGAACGAATCTGCCGACAGTTCCTATGTCGCCAGTTTATACGCCAAGGGCACCGAAAAAATTCTTAAAAAAATTTCCGAAGAGAGCCTGGAAGTGGCCATGGCTGCTAAAGATCACGACCACTCTCAGAGCGAAAAAGATAAGCAACACCTTATTTACGAAGTCACTGATCTATGGTTTCATAGTTTGGTGCTACTGGCCTCGAAAGACATAAACAGCCAGGCTATTTTGACCGAATTACAGCGTCGCTTCGGCCTATCCGGCCACGACGAAAAAGCCAGTCGCGAGGATGCTTAAACACCCTGACCAGCATCCTTAATTGCCAACGATTTACAGGAAGGAACCCTCAATGAATCAAGAAAAAAGCATCTTCAGCCAAATCATCGATCGCGAAATCCCGTCGGATATCGTCTATGAAGACGACAAATGCATTGTCATCAACGACATCAATCCAAAGGCACGCATTCACCTGCTGGTGATTCCTAAAAAACCGATCGAAACGCTGTTTGAACTCTCACCGGAAGATAAAGACCTGATGGGACACATGATGCTATTATTGCCTCAGCTGGCGCAAGCTCAAGGGCTGGACGGTTTCAAAACCCAGATCAACACCGGAGCCAGCGGAGGCCAGGAAGTTTTTCACATTCATATTCACCTCCTCGGCAACTGATTTTCTTTCCCGGGAAGCGCATGAAATTAAGCCATCGCTGCAATAAATTTTTTTTGTGCAATCAATTGCAACAATTTGATATTATTAGCGGCCGTTATAAATTTAGACACGCTTTTATCGCTTGAGATGGTTCGCAAAAAGCAGAACCTTTGATAAATTTGAGGCGCCATTCGAAATCGGAGAAATATTATGGGCATCAGTATTTGGCAACTATTAATTATCCTTGCAATCGTTTTAGTTCTATTCGGAGCAAAACGCCTGCGTAATGTCGGCAGTGACCTTGGTGGAGCCATTAAAGGTTTCAAAAGCGCCATGAAAGACGAAGAAGGCAAAGACGACAATACTGAAAAGAAACTTGAGAAAAAAGACGGCGACGTTTTCGAAGCGACTGTCGAGAAAAAAACCGAAGAAAACAAAGATAAAGCCTAATTTCGCTCTGAGCGTCTTAAAACAGGACCCCCTTCTCGATGTTTGATATCGGATTTCTGGAAATTCTGGTGATTATGATCATCGCCTTGATCGTCATCGGCCCCGAGCGCATGCCGGAAGTCGCCCGAAAGCTGGGCGGCTTTATGGGAAAAATGCGCCGTTTCATCAACTCCGTTAAAGAAGAAGGTCAGGTTCAGGAAACGATTCGCGACTTCAAGGAATCCATGAACCTTGAAGAAGAAAAACGCCAGATCAGCAATATCTCGCAAGAGCTCGAACAGGGGCTGAACTTTTCCGACATGTCCGATTTAAATCTCGACGAACTCAAGCGACCTTTTGGAGACGGTAACGACAGCACCGCTTCAGGATCCGGCAACAGCCAATTTAATCGCGCGCCTTCTCAACCGGTAATGCCGAAACCAGAACCGTCTCAAGACCCAACCCAACCCAAAACCACTTCAGCGGAAGCAAGCGCCCCGAAAGACGCTCCTGCCGCCAAAGCGGCAGAAACCGATAAAAGCTAAACCGAGATGAGCGACTCCGCGCTACCGCCAAACGATAAAGAGATGAGCCTTGTTCAGCACCTGCTGGACTTAAAAAGCAGCTTGACTCGCGGCATTACCGCCATAATTCTGTTCTTTCTGGTACTGTTTCCGTTCGCCAATGAAATCTATACCTATATTGCCGAACCGCTGACTCGTTATCTGCCGGAAGGCACCAGCATGATTGCAACGGCGGTCGCTTCGCCATTCCTCACGCCGTTCAAATTAAGTTTCGTTCTGGCTATCTACATGGCGATGCCTTACCTGCTGTATCAATTGTGGCGTTTTATCGCCCCGGCACTCTATACACACGAAAAACAGTTAGTCGGGCCGATTTTGTTTTTCAGCTCATTCCTGTTTTATGCCGGCGGTGCCTTTGCATACTATGTCGTCTTCCCTCTTGTCTTCGGGTTTTTATCACAAACCGCTCCGGAAGGGGTCACGATTGCAACGGATATCAGCCTGTACCTCGACTTTGTCATCAAGATGTTCTTTGCCTTTGGGATGGCATTTGAAGTACCGATCATTACGGTACTTCTGATCCTTACCGGAATGACCCAACCAGAAAAACTCAGTCATGCACGCCCTTACATCGTAGTGGGCGCTTTCGTCATCGGCATGCTTCTGACTCCGCCGGACATCATTTCGCAAACACTTTTGGCCGTTCCGATGTGGTTGCTTTTCGAACTTGGCCTACTGATTGGAACCCGAGTCAAAAAACGCCGCCAGAAAGATGAAAACGAAGGACACGGCAATGACGACGATGCAGACGAAGAAAACTACGATGAGGAAGCCAGTGTAAAAACTGCATCGACCGCCGCACCGAGCCGTGAAGACATGGCATCGCAGTATGACTTCGACGACCGCTATGCGGATCAGGTTGACGATGATCTGGACTGGGACGATGAATTCGAAAAAATCGACTCCGAAATGCGGAAACTCGAAAAAGAATACAAAACCCGTCAGGATGCGGAAAAAAAGGCTGATGAAGAGGCAAAAACCGATGCTGACCAAGCCACAAACTCCCCATCGGAAAACGCAGACCGCAAACACGACAAACCGGCCGACAAAGCCTGAAGCAGCGCGTTTCAAATCGGTGCTTGTTCTGAACAGGCTCCGATTGATCGTTCTTCTCGGTTTGTTTTTGCCCGCACTGCTCCTGGCTTCTCCTGAGAAGCCGCTAAAAAATCATCCCAGCCTTTATCTCGCAATGCATTCCGACGATCCGGTCGACTGGCACCTCTGGACCCAGGCAACCCGTTCTCTGGCCAAACGGCAAAATAAACTGCTGTTGCTTTCCAGCGGTTACTTCGCCTGCCATTGGTGCCATGTCATGCAGGCCGAAAATTACCGCAACTCGCAGATTGCCGAATGGATCAACCGCCACTTCATTGCGGTCAAAATTGACCGGGAACTCTCGCCGGAACTCGATTCGGATATGCTTGAATTCGCCCGTATCAATTCCGGCCGTGCCGGCTGGCCGCAACACCTCATCCTTACCCCGCAAGGACACCCCTTTCTCGCTTTTGGCTACCTGCCTCCGGAAAAACTGAAAACCTTATTGCAAAGAACCGTCGATTACTGGACCGAAAAACCGCATGCCATCGAGCAGCTGGCACAAAATGCGCTGACCCGGACGATCAGCCCCCCGGAAGCATGGCGACAAAGCTTTTTTGATCAGGCTTTTTTCACACAACTGAAAAATTCGATGGATGACCTGAGCGGCGGTTTAAAGGGAAGCCATAAATTCCCGCATTCGCCGATACTACTGGCTCTTTTACAACATCCATCCTTAACTGAAGATATTGAAGAGTGGCTCTTACTCACGCTTGAACAAATGCAGAGCCAGCATCTGTTCGACCACGTCAACGGGGGCTTTTATCGCTACTGCATCGATCCCGAATGGCAAATTCCGCACTTTGAGAAAATGGCCTACGATAACGCCCTGCTTGCACAGGTTTACCTCCTCGCCGCGCAACGCTGGCAAAGAGAAGATTTTCTAGAAACAGCCGAACGGACCCTGTCGTTCCTGCAAAAACACCTTTACCTGCCGCAAATCGGACTCTACCTCGGCAGTCAATCTGCGCTGGACAACACCGGCAACGAGGGAGGTAACGATCTTTGGTCCAGACAGAAACTACAGCAAATACTCCCCGAATCCCTGTATCTTGTAGTTGAACAAGCTTGGCACTTAAACCAGCCGCCACCATACGAACTCGGCTGGCATCCCAAACCGACCGAGCAACACTGGGAAGCAATTCGCTCACGCTTACAGAAGCACTCGCTGCAAGCTCCCATCGACCAGAAAGCCCTCATCGGCTGGAATGCACTGATTTTAAACGGCTGGCAACAGGCTGCTATTCTCAATCAAAGCGCATGGTGGACAACACTTTCCGATCCGGCCGATAAATACCCAACCATTCATCACGCAAGTACGCACGCAATTTCCCTGAAAAAAATACTCTTGGAACTCGGCTCCCAACCCTCGCCACCGCGCGCGGTAGCACTTGCCCCCACTTCTGACAAGCCACTCTCCATCGGCCAGGCCGGTTTGCAGGAATATGCCTACCTTTACCGGGCTCTTGCCCGGAGCGATCACGGGATTCGCCAGACACTCGAGCAACACATACGGACGCGTTTTATTCTGCAGCAAGGCACTCAAATGACCTGGTTGACGAATGGCAATACAGAACGGCTCGGTCCCGACTCCTTAAACGCCTGGTCAGATGACGTTCTGCCGAACCCGACCGCATTATTGCATTGCCTGGCACCAAGCATCCTTAATGCCGCGACTCGAGAAATTCTCCAGTCCCCGCTGAAATTCCCCAGCTATCTGAGCCTGCAGTCCTGTCCACAGCCACAAAAAAACATACAATAACGTTTACTTGAATTGAAATAAACGAGAGATCGATGGGATTATTAATCGCCGGATTTGTGTTGCTGTTTATGATCACGACTCTGCCGCAACTGTGGAGTCGACATATTTTAAATAAACACCGCGTTCCGCATCCAGACATTCCCGGCACCGGCTTGCAGTTCGGCGAGCATCTGATCAAAAAACTCGGATTGCATGGCGTACGCCTAGAAGAAACCGACCAAGGAGATCATTACGATCCGATCGACAAAGTCGTACGCATCTCCCAACCGAACGCCCACTCAAATTCTTTGACGGCCATCACCACCGTCGCCCATGAAATCGGCCACGCACTTCAAGATCAGCAACACTACCCACCTTTAAAACAGCGAACACTGCTGGTTGAACGCGCCGCCGCCATGCAAAAGTTTGCAGGGGTGGCCTTAATGATCACGCCGGTCTTAATTCCATTACTGCATACTCCCATGATCGGACTGGCAACCTTTGCCGCAGGGTTTATTGCTATGGGCGTACCGGTAATCATTCACCTCAACACACTGCCGGTGGAATTCGACGCCAGCTTCAACCGCGCCCTGCCACTTCTCAAGGAAGGTAATTATCTGGATGCAAAAGACCAAAAAACCGCCAAACGTATCCTGCTTGCCTGCGCTTTAACCTACGTTGCCGCCTCGCTTTCCAGTCTGTTTAACCTGTGGAAATGGCTTAAGGCACTTAAGCGCTAATCCCTCGGATTCCCGCGCCAACCCGATCAAAAACGGACATAAAATAGCACTGATCACAAAGTGAAAGCGACGAAAAAATGCAAGATAAGAAGCCGCAAGACAAGAAACCAAAGAAGCAGGCAAGAAAACCCATCAGAATAGAAAATGGCCGGCAGTCTTTATCTCTGCCTTGAAGCGTCCCAGCTGAAAAACCTGGCGCAAACCGCCCCAACGAATCGATAAGAGTCGCCACGCTAAACGCGGCTCATCGTTTCTTTGACGATTTCATGCGATAAAGAAGAAAGCCGCTCAAACTCAACACCACCATCAGCACGGCAAAAAAATCGATCACAAACACTCCGGCCGAGCCAAAGATTCGACCGGAATGCAGATCAAGCAGAACTCTTTCCCAATCCAAGCCCTGTTTGAAGTACTCATCCTCAATTTTAGCTCTCAAAGCATTCGGCAGCGCTTCGGAAGCGGTATTTTCCGGCAGGGTTCCGATCACCCCCCCCGACTTGATCTCCACCCAACCGGTCATATCCGGATTAAGCCCCCAAGCGGTCTGGTTCTCAAGACTGAGCGCCAGCGGATTCTGCCGTACAGCCAAAACCGATGACCCGGCAGGATTCGCTATTTGATCAATCAGCTCAAAATCGGGAGAAAGCAGAACACTCACTTGCTGCAGAACCAACGCATAACCGAACTGCGTTTTACCGAAACCGGCCAAGCGGCCCTGAGTAATTTTGTTGCCGTTGACCCAAATATCCTGATCATACTGCGCAACCCAAATCCTTGAACCGGAATCGCCGGATTCATCCTCAAAAAAGATTTGCTTCTTCAACTCCGGAACAGTCAAACCATACCATTGATACAACCATCGCTGCTCGACGGGCTGGTTCTTCAAAGCAAAAGTTTCGGTATGATTCAGCGCAATTCCGGTCACACTCAACATCACCACAACCAAAACCGCTGCTAACCCTATTTTTTGATGAAGACTGATAAGGGTTCTTATTCTCACGCCAAACTCACTTTTCCGGACGCTGGCCGTTTAAATAGAGCGCCATTTTCGCCACCCCGGTTACGGCGCGCCACGACAGAGTTGCGCCGGTAATCGCATCAACACGCTTTTCCAGTTTATGCTCTTTGGTCAATCGGTTGCCGTCAAACTGCGCGGTAAAAAACGGCAACTTCACCTCCCACCCCCGACTTTCACGAAATGCCAGGATTTCCAGCTTACGAATCTCATTCGACTCGATCACAATTCCGACATCGATAAAACGTTCTTTGCCAATTTCCTGCAAAATCCAAACGCTCTTTGCGGTATTTTCCGGACTTGTCCAATAAGTCACTCTGAGTTGATGGTACGGATGTCCCAAAATTTCCGTGGTCGCTTTTTTCTGATCGCCGATCAACCAGATTTTCTTTTCGACAACGCTTTCCCCATCCACAAAATTCCGTTGCACAAAATTCCGCGCATCGTTATCGGCGAAAATTGCATGCGAAAACAGCAGACACAAAAAAGCCACGGAGGCGAAGATCGGCTTCATAAGACTAAAACTCAACTAAATTTTGCACCAACTGTTTTCCGGCAACAGATGTTCATAACGCTCGTCGGTGAGCAAGCGAAGGAAACACTCCAGATCTTTGATCTGATCTTCACCCATCGCCTGCTGTCCTAACAGATCGTGGTCGATGGTTGCCGGATAATCCGTAACATCCCAGGCTTCGCCTGTCTCGGGATTAATGAGGTTATTGTTGCCTGTAGGCGAACCTCGAAAGTCGTAGAATTTCAGAACGGTACTCAACTCCTTAAAAGCACCGTTATGCATATAAGGGCCGGTTACCGCGACATTACGCAAGGTCGGCGTCTTAAACTTGCCCTTCAAATCATCTTTATTTCGACCATTCAGGTTGTCATCCGTGACCGCGTCGTTACCAAAAAGTCCCGGATCGCCATTGGCAACAAAATCGGCTTCGGTACCGGCGACAGAATGGCGGTTGCGCAATTCGGAATTCACAGGCACCCCAAGATTAAAATACCTGAAGTTGGTGAACGTCTCTTTTTTGGAGGCCGTCTGATTTTCATCATTCAAATGACAACTGACACAACTGCTGTTTGCCGGGCTCATAAAGATCGCCATACCGCTGGTTTCCGCAAGGGTCATCGTATATTCGCCGTTCAAAAACTTATCCCATTTGGAATCAAAGGGGGCAAATACATCGGTTTTTTCAAATTTGCCGATCGCCGTAGTCATTTTCAAATAAGCCTGATCAACATCATCCAAAATATTTTCGCCATAGTAATGCTCAAAGGCTTCAACATAGAACGCATTTTCCTTGAGACGCTCAATCACTGACGCCTTATCCGGCATATTCATTTCAACCGGATTCAATGGCGGGCCGCCGGCCTGGCCTTTCAAGTCCACCTCTCGTCCGTCGAGAAACTGCCCACCAACAAAACCGTTAATATCGGAATTTTCGGTGTCATCGGTAAAAGGCAAATCTGAAAAGTCGGGAACAAAACGGGCATAAGCCGCCGTGGGCGTATTACGTGTTCCAATAGATGAGGCATCGTCACCAAGAGAGACGCCGAGTTGTTGTCCACTCCCCGTTAAAGTCAAAGGGTCTTGACGGGTTTCAATAAAAGCATGTTCCGGATCATGGCAAGTCGCGCAGGCTTGAGTGCGGTTCATCGATAAATTCGTATCGTGAAACAGAGCCTCCCCCAAGGCTTCCTCGGTTGCAAACGCAATACCGGATGATGCGGGAGCTTCCGATCCCCCGCCCCCACAAGCGCTTAATAACAAGGCCAACAGACCCCAAATTGAAGCTTTATTTAACGTATTCATTAATCAATCCCGAAGCACAAATATCGGCCTATTATAACGTTCACGGCAATAAAAATGAGTGCAATAACCAACTGATAATACAAACAGTTTCTATCTCTGCATATAAATAAAAACGATTACCAATTAGTAGTGAAATTCATTTGGACTACCTTTATCATAAATGATAAGATTATTCACCGTAAAAAATTGGATCAGTTGAGGAACTCATAACATGAAATTAAGAAAAATTGTTTCGGCCATCTCTGTAGCCGTAATGGCTGGTGCTTTGATGACAGGCTGCGGCGGCGGTGGCGGAAGCAGTGAAACCGGCCCTTCTGCGTCAGAAATTCTAAGCAAGTCTCAGGAAGTCATCCTGCAAAACGCCATGGTTGCCCGTGCAGCCTACTCGGATGCCCATGCGACTGCGGTTGAACTGCAGACTGCGATTGCCACTTTTGCAGCCTCTCCGACGCAAGACAATCTTAATGCTGCCAAAAAAGCCTGGTTGATTGCGCGTGAAGCTTACGGTCCGACGGAAGTATACCGTTTCCGCGCCAGTCCGATTGATTCAACAGACTATGCAACTGCCGGAATCGACAATGCAAATGAAGAAGGCCCGGAAGGCGACATTAATGCCTGGCCGCTTGGAGAAGCCCTGATTGATTACACCGTTACCGGAAACGATTTTGACGGCGCCGCCGATGGCGAGCTGGGTGTCACAGCCAACGGCGTCGGCTTAAACAGTGACGGTTCAGTACTATCCGGTGACGACAATATCATCTCAACCTTTACCGCTGCGCAAATCACCGAAGATTTGATTTCTAATACCGCAACAGCGGAAGACGAACATGATGTTATTGCCGGTTACCACGCCATTGAGTTCTTGCTTTGGGGGCAGGACTTAGGGGAAACCGTTGGCGCAAACACCAACAAATTACGTAATGACGCTGTAAAAATCGACTATACCACCGCCGGTGGCCAACGTGCTCTGAGCGATTTCACCACCGATGCCAATGCCGATCGTCGCCTGAAATATCTACAGGTTGCCGCCGATAAACTGGTTGCAGACCTTGCAGGCGTATTGACGGAATGGCAGGACAACGGCGCCTATTTCCAGGCATTTACCACGGCAGCAGATCAGAATACCGCCAACCAGAAACTGATCGAAATTATGACCGGGATGGGGAAACTGTCCTTTGGTGAACTGGCTTCAGAACGAATGCTGGTCGCTCTACGTCAAGACAGTCAGGAAGACGAACATTCCTGCTTCTCGGATAACACGCACCGCGATGTCGCCTTGAATGCTCAGGGTGTCGAAATCGCTTACTTCGGAGATTATAAAGGCTACGACCGTAACCTCGACGGCGTGATTGACGCAAGCGATGGCACAGGGGTCGCTAATGCGACAACCGGCGCAGGATTCGATGAACTTCTCGCTCTGGTCGACAAAGCGGATGTGGCTCAAGAGTTTGAAACCCTTCTGGATGCAACGGCAACCGGCTATACTGCCATTGACGCCAGCGCCCGCGAAGGCAAGGCCTTTGACATGCAGATCGGAGAAAGCATTGATCAGAATAACAAGGTCTTCACAACTGCGATGGCCTTGATTGACCAAGGCCTGTTTATCCAAGATGAACTGACCGAGGCGATGGACATCGACGCCGACATCAATTCTCAGGACGGCGCAACCTGTGATGATCAGGGGAATTGTAATTTTGAGTAACCCCTGAAATTGTTACTGATTTCTCAAAAGCCAAGCACTTGCTTGGCTTTTTGGGTTTTAAGAATTTCATACCAATGAAGTTCGTTTTGAATAAATTCCGGAAAACGTTATGCCAATGCAAGCGATCAACCGAACCGGCCCGTCTTCTGTCTTTTACGCAAAGAAGACTCCTGCTTCCGGTTTCATCAATGGCTAAACAGGCATCAAACTTCCGGTTTTAAAAAATAGATAAGCACATTTGATTTTGATGAAAAAAATTCCGTTTATCAGCCTTCTTTTCCTCGCTTTAAGTGTCCTTCTCTATTTATTTTTTGACAGTTCTTTTATAAAGCGCTCCGACAGCGGCATTCCGGCGATCAAAGCTTCGGAAAATCTCCCCGGCGGTGAAGGCTCGGTGAGCTTTTCACCGGTTGCCTCCTTCATGGAACCCATGGCAAACTTGCCGGAAAACTTCCGATCCGATTTTGCCGCCGGAAAAGCGTTGGCCCATCAACCTTGGGTAAAGGCTCCCACCATCACGTTTTCACGCGATGGTTTAGGGCCGGTCTATAATGCCCGGACTTGCTTGATGTGCCATATCAACGGCGGTCGTGGCTTGATGCCTTCGAATGAGAAACAAGGTTTGAATACCGCTCTGTTACGCTTGAGCCTGCCGGGAAAAAATTCAATCCACGGTGTGATCCCGGAACCGGTGTATGGCGACCAGCTGCAAACCCAATCGATTTCGTTAAAACATCAGATGCGACATTTGAATAACCCCGAGCTGAAACACAGCGTTCCGCCGGAAGCCTATTTGTATATCCAATGGCGATATCAGAACTTTGCTTACCCGGACGGCTCTGAAATACGCCTGCGCAGTCCGGAGATTAAACTGGAAAATTTCGGTTACGGCCCGTTGCATCCGGAGACGCTGACAAGCCTGCGAAACGCGCCGCCGCTGCTGGGCGTCGGACTTCTGGAGCAGAGATACCTCAAGACGCAATTGAGGCGCTTGCGGACGAGGATGATCAAAACGGAGACGGCATTTCCGGCCGTCCAAACCGGGTATGGGATTACGAAACCGAAAAAACGGTCATGGGGCGCTTCGGATTGAAAGCGAATAAAGGCAGCGTTCGCCTGCAGACCGCAGCGGCGTTCCATTCCGATGTTGGGATTTCCAATGAAATTTTTCCCGATCAGCCTTGCACAAAACGTCAGGCCGCCTGTTTGCAGCAACCGGACGGCCGGGATAAAGAAGGCACCGAATTAAGCAAAGACCAACTTCTGACGGTCGTGAATTTTACCAAATCACTGGCAGTGCCAAAGCGCCGGGAAGCAACAGATGAAACCGTTCTGGCCGGACGGCGGTTTTTTCATCAAATCGGCTGTGCGAACTGCCATCACCCGAGCTACCGTACAAAGAAAAGCACCGAATTTCCGCACTTATCGGAACAAACCATTTGGCCCTACTCCGATCTGCTGCTGCATGATATGGGACCAAAACTGGCAGATGGTCGCCCCGACTATCTGGCAAACGGCTCGGAATGGCGGACGCCACCCTTATGGGGCATCGGCCTGAGCAAAAAAGTAAACGGGGCACAAAACTTTCTGCACGATGGTCGGGCACGAACCGTTGAAGAAGCAATTTTATGGCACGGCGGTGAGGCAGAAGCCGCCATGCAGGCATTCAGCCGACTTTCCCGAGAGGAAAGAAGCTCGCTGATAAAATTTGTCAACTCCTTATAGGAACGGTTGGAAAAATGAAAAGACGTGATTTATTAAAAACGCTGGTGGCTCTGGGGGTTCCCATGAGTGGCTGGGCAGGCTACGAGCTGTTTAACAGCCAGAACATTCACTCGGAGCATGAACGCCTGGTCTCGGCACTGGGCAGCAAACAACAGGGTTACGGCTTTATTGCCGCTGATCCGGAACAGCAGAAATTTGCCAAGGTTCTCAGCGGATTTCGCGGCCACGGTTTATCGCAACACCCGTTGAACCCAGGCCAGGTTTTGATGTTTGCCAGACGTCCGGGCAATTTTGGCATCGTTGTCGACGTCCTCAAAAACGAACCCGTAACCCGCTTCCATGTTGCAGAAAACCGCTTTTTCTACGGTCACGGCTGCTTTAGCCCGGATGGGAAAACACTCTTTACCACGGAAGGCGATTCAAGCACCGGACAGGGGCGGATCGGAATCCGCGACAGCCGGACTTATCAACAGCTCGGAGAATTCGATACCTTTGGCGTCGGACCGCATGACGTTAAACTGCTCCCCGACGGCAAAACTCTGGTTCTGGCCAACGGTGGCATTTTAACTCTGCCGCAAAAGGGACGGGATAAACTGAATTTGCCGACGATGACATCCAGCCTGATTTACATGGACCTTGAAACCGGACAGAAAATCGACGAATTCCGTGTACCGGAATCCAAAGCCAGTATTCGCCATTTGGACGTTGCCGACGATGGCACCGTTGCGATCGCCATGCAGGTTCAGCGTGAGGCAACCGGTCATAACCGGGTTGTGCCGCTGGGAGCGATCCACAAGCCGGGCGAAAACATTAAACTCCTGGATCATCCTGAACAATTTGTTGCCGGCATGAATGACTACATGGGAAGTGTTGCCATTAATAATACACATCGAATTGCAGGCTTCACCAGCCCGAGAGGTAATCTGGTCGGCTTCTGGCATCTGGACACACAGGAATTCAAGGGCTACCACAAATTGAAAAATGTCTGCGGAATCGCCACTTCGCAAGATCAGTCTCATTTCCTGATCAGCAATTCTCTCGGTCAGGTCCGCGAGCTGGACGCCCTCACTTTGCAGGAAAACACATCCAGAAGATGGGTCAATCGCAACAATGCGTGGGACAACCACATGTTAACAGTTAAGGTTTAATGACAGGTTTAAATCGAATGAAACAACAAAGTTTGAAATGGGTTGGCGTTGCGTTTGTCAGCACTTTTTTAGCCGCTTGCGGCGGTGAACGCACCAACGATCCGATAGCCGTTGCCAACGAGCAGATTTTAGAAGCACAAACTGCGATCACCGAAAACCAGATATTGCCTCTGGTCGACGACTTCAAAAACGATGCGCAGACATTTGAACAATTAAGTTCGGAATTCTGCAACACGCCTGTTGACGAAGCTCGCCTGAGCGCTTTACAAGACGCCTGGAAACAACTGATTCTGTCTTGGAATGCGCTGGAAATCTTTAATTTTGGCCCCCTCTACGACAACATACTTTTTCCGAAATCGATTGTCGTCAATCCGTTCCGCGAAAAAGGAGTCGACTATCACGGTAGCGTACTCGGCGACCTGCAAGCCAAGCTCGCCTCCAGTGACGAGGTGACCTTCCAACAACGGGAATACTACAACTACGGCCTGCTGGCACTGGAAACGCTCGCTTTTGAATCGCTGGAGGCAAGCCCTTCTACTGATTCCGCAGCCATTATCAACGAATACAATACCTCTGCCCGCAAATGTTCCATTCTGCAAAAATATGCCGAATACATGCGCAGTCAAGCCGATTACATCGATTATGGCTGGAATACCGAATATCTGAGCGAAGGCCAAGCCTTCAAAGACATCTATATGAGCGGAACCTGGAACGACGACTCGGATTCCACCGAAGAGTTATTCAAGGCCATTCAATCTCATCTGGACTATATGAAACGCCGACAGGTCTTATCGCGCACTTCGTACCTCAGTGACACCGGCTATCCAAACGCTCTGGCGGCCATCGAATCCATCGAGAAAGTCCTTGAAGGCGCACCGGGTTCCGGCATCAGTCTGTTTGAAATTATGGAAACGGCCGGCTTTACACAGGAAGTCGAAACAGTTCGTCAGAATATCGCCAGCGCCAAAACGGCCATCGCTGCTCAAGATCAAGTCAGCTTTGAGGCCGCTGCCGGATTACTCGACGGCAACTTCAAACGCGAAATCCCCGATTCGCTCGAAGTCAGCGTCGGCCTTGGAAGCATCACAGATGGCGACTGAAGTCGAGCGTCTCAAATAACAGTTTAGAATAATTAGGAAGGACTATGAAACGGATAACTCCCTTTGTAAATACAACGCTGAAAGCTTCTGCGGCAGCGGTTTTAATGGCCTCGTCGAGCGCGGCATTCGCCTTGACCGATAAAGAACGCATCGAGCTGCTGGAACAAAAAGTCGAAGCTCTGATGCAGGTGATCGAACAGCAGCAGAGCGGGCAAGTAATTTCCCAGCCGGCAATGCCAGCCGCCACGAGCCAGCCTGAGCATCACCTCACTGCTTCCGAAACATCAACTCCGGCACCTGTGCATTCCAGTTCACATGCGGCAAGCGGTTATGGCGTTCACTTTGGCGGCTACGGAGAAATGCATGCAAACTTCATTAACGGGGACGACGAAGAAAAACGCGGTCTTGATTTCCACAGACTGGTGTTGTTTATGGGGTACGACTTCTCGCCAAGCGCCCGCTTTGTTTCGGAGCTTGAAGTGGAACACGCCGTGTCCAGCGCTTCCAAAGCCGGTGAGGTGGAAGTCGAGCAGGCCTATCTTGAATTTGATCTGGCCCAAGACAAGAGCATGCAGTTAAGAACCGGGATTCTTCTGACCCCGGTCGGCATTATTAACGAAACTCACGAACCGGCAACTTTTTACGGCGTTGAACGCCCGATCGTCGAAACCACAATTCTGCCATCAACCTGGTGGGGCGGCGGAGCCATGTTCAGTCAAAGATTCAACAATGGAATCAGTTACGACTTTTTCGTCTCGGAAGGACTTAAAACCAAAGAAACCGATCCTTTCAATCTGAAAGGCGGTAAACAGAAAACCACTTCCACTGCAGGCCAGGGTGGTAAAGCAGATATTTTCGATATCGCAACAACTGCGCGAATCAAATACACCGGTATTGCCGGTTTGGAACTTTCCGCTTACGCGCAATACCAGCCGGATCTTGACCAAAGTGCCAAAACCTCCTATGCCGACTCGGCAACTCTGATTGGCGGCCATGCAATCTATCAATTGGGAGACTGGAAAGCAACAGCATTATATGCCCGCTGGGATCTGGCCGGAGATGCGGCCAAAGCGGCAAAACAAAATCTGCAGGATGGCGGTTACGTAGAACTTAGCTATAAACCAATGGAAAAACTCGGCCTGTTTGCCCGTCACAGTATCTGGAGCAAAAAAGCCGGCGAGGAAGCTAACCAGACTGACTTCGGTGTCAATTATTGGCCTTACCCGCAAATCGTATTCAAAGCGGACTTCCAGATCATGAACGAATACGCTGCTCGCGATAACGACAGCGATATTCTGACAGACGCCACCGCAATCAATCTGGGAATGGGTTACCATTTCTAACACACCTGCCGAATTTCGACAGTCTCAAGCCCTTCTGACCGAAGGGCTTTTTCTTTTACATCCCTGCCGTTTCGACGCTGTCGGCATCCAGATTATCGGTTTCCAGCTGCAGAGTCACATGATGCACATGATGAGCTTCCAGAAGATAATCCTTAATCTCAGCAAGAGTTGTATCATTAATGTATTTCAGATCGGTCTTGGCATGCAGAGTCATCATCACCTGATCCTCGGCAATCGCCCACAGATGAATATGGTGTATTTTGGTCAGATAACCGAAGCGCGCTTCCAAGTCCTCCTTAATCACCGAAATCTCATACCCTGCCGGAACCCCTTCCAGCAAAATATGCGCTGATTCGCGCATCAGTCGATAGGCTCCGATGCCGATAATGGTTGCCATCATAATCGACAAAATCGGGTCAATCGGCGTCCAGCCCGTATAGTAGATCATAATCGCACCGACAATGACCGCCACGGAACCCAGAGTATCGCCAAGAAAATGCAAGGTGGCGCCGCGCATGTTCATATTATTCTGATCACCGGAATGCAAAATCCAGAAAACCACCAGATTATTGAGCAACCCGATGATCGCAATAATGAACATTTCCTTCCCCATGACTTCCTGTGGATGAAGAAAACGCTCGATCGCCATAGCATAGATACCGACGACAATCAGCAGCAGAGTAAAACCGTTCACAAACGCCGTTAATATCTGGAAACGCTGAAAACCGAAAGTCATCTTCGAATTGGCAGGGCGCCGACTGATCTGAAACCCCCACCAGGCGACGGCAAGCGCCATTGCATCCGTCAGCATATGGACACCATCTGCCACCAAAGCAATCGAATTGACCCATAAACCGCCGATGATCTCAACCAGCATATAGGTCGCGGTAATAATGGCTGCAATCATCACCTTTCGCTGCGAATGCTTATGCGAACACCCAAGATGGTTATGATGGTGTGAAAGAATTTGAACTCCGTGACTCATAAAGCTCTCCTTACTTTGAAAGTCGGGGTTAAAACGGTTTATTCGGTTTTTGCCGGAGCCCAGGCCTGGATCACTTCAATCTGCGATGCCGCCCGCACAGCTGCCGCCAGATTCTGCATGGTGGCGCCGGTCGTAATAACGTCGTCAATCAAGGCCACTTTCCGAACTCCGGCTAAATACTCGCCCTTTACCGAAAACGCCCGTTTAAGGTTCGTCTGCCTCTGGCGACGGCTCAAATTCGTTTGACTCGGCGTATTTCGTGTCCGCTGCACCGCCTGTTCGCAAACCGCAATTCCAAGATGCTTTCCAAGATTGCGCGCCAGAACAGCCGCCTGGTTATACCCTCGATCACGACGGCGTGCAGGGTGTATCGGAACCGGCAACAGCAACTCGACGCCTTCGACCTCCAGCAACGGGGCCCATAGCTCGGCAATGAGCCGACCATAAGCGTATTGATCGCCGTACTTCAAACCGTGAATCAATTCCATGACCGGCCCCGAAAAGAACCATCCTACCTGGGTTCGGTTAAGATTATTTGAAACTTGAAGGCAGCGACCGCATAAACGATTTTCCTGGCTCGACTGCCCGCATTGCGGACAAAGATGATCCGCCCGGCGAAAACGACCGAGAACTTCGGCACTCAAGTCCACTGATTCCGCCGCGCCTCCGCTCACAACACAACGCGGAGGAATCCACCAGTTCTCGAAGGTTCGACGGAATTCCGGCCAGTTCATTTTCAAACCAAACACCTCTCTCGCGGAATCGGGAAGCACTTCCGAGAGACGATTTTTAAAAATCGTTCCTTTGCCTCTTACGCTATAATATAGGTTTTCTTTGAACAGTAAACACGGAAATCCTCTCTATGAACATGGAAACCTTAGGTCAAATCAGACACGACTGGACTCTTGAAGAGATCCGCGCCATTATGGATCAGCCATTCAACGACCTGATGTTTCAAGCTCAAAGCGTACACCGCCAGAACTTCGATCCGAACGAAGTCCAAACCAGTACCCTGGTCAATATCAAAACCGGCGGTTGTGCCGAAGACTGCTCTTACTGTTCTCAAAGTTCGCGTTACGACACCGGCCTGGAAAAGGAAAAAATGATGGCCGTTCAGGAAGTGGTCGACATGGCTCTGGCCGCCAAGGAAAAAGGCGCAACCCGCTTATGCATGGGTGCCGCATGGCGCAACCCGAATAAAAAAGATTTCCCGGTGGTGCTGGATATGGTGAAAATGGTCAAAGGGCTTGGCATGGAAACCTGTGTCACTCTGGGAATGCTCGACGACGAACAGGTCGCCATGCTGAAAGAAGCCGGTCTGGATTACTACAATCATAATCTGGACACCTCCGAAGCCTATTATCCGAAAGTCATCACCACCCGCTCCTTTCAAGATCGTCTCGACACCATCGACAAAGTACAGAAAGCCGGTATTCATGTCTGTTCCGGCGGCATTATCGGCATGGGAGAAGCCCACCAGGATCGAGCCGAACTGTTAAAAACCTTCGCCAATATGCACCACCACCCAAGCAGCGTACCAATTAACCTGCTGGTTCCGATCGAAGGCACACCTCTGGCACATATGCGCGGCAAAACCGACTCTTTCGAATTCATTCGCGTCATCGCAACCGCGCGCATTCTGATGCCCAAATCCTATGTCCGCCTTTCGGCCGGAAGAATGGAACTGGGTGACGAAGCTCAAGCTCTGTGTTTCATGGCCGGAGCCAACTCCATCTTCTACGGTGATAAACTGCTGACAACCGAAAACCCGGAATCCGACCACGACAGTCTCTTGTTTGCCAAACTGGGCATCAACATGGAAAAGCGTCGCTCGGAAGACAGCAGTGACGACTCGGCAGCCTGATTGCCCAGTTGAATCATGCCTAGCAAAACGCTTGAACAGCGCCTTCAAAACCGCTTGCACGAGCGCCAGGAAGCGCATCTATACCGACGGCGGCCTTTAAGCTTCGGGCCGCAGCAGCCCAAAATGAATCTGAACGGTCGAGAAACCGTGAACTTCTGTTCCAACGACTATCTTGGCCTCGCTGACGATTTGCAGATCAAGCAAGCGGTTATCGATGCGCTGCAATCAGGGCACGTCGGCTATGGTTCCGGCGCCGCCCATCTGGTAACGGGACATCATATCGAGCATCATTTGCTGGAAGACGAACTCGCCGACTGGCTCGGCTGTCCGCGCTGCCTGCTCTTTTCCACCGGCTACATGGCCAATCTTGCAGTACCTCAAGCCCTGATGCAGAAAGGCGATCTGATTCTTGCCGATAAACTGTGCCATGCCTCACTGATCGACGGTGCCCTGCAATCTGCAGCAGAACTCAAACGCTATCCGCACAACGATATGCAATCTTTGGAAAGACGCCTGCAGCAGGCCGAAAAAGAACAGCGTCAGGTTCTGATTATCAGCGACGGGGTTTTCAGCATGGACGGTGATATGGCGCCGATCGACCGCTTGCAGGATCTGGCCCGGCGCTACCGGGCCTGGTTAATGATTGACGATGCTCACGGCTTCGGCCCGATCGGTGAACAGGGTCTGGGTTGCTTCAAGCATTTCCGACGCCAGCCGGATGAACAGACCATTCTGGTCGGCACACTCGGTAAGGCATTTGGCACTTCCGGGGCTTTTGTCGCCGGCAGTGAACTTCTGATCGAATCGCTGATCCAATTTGCCCGTCCCTACATCTATACAACCGCTTCTCCGCAGATCAACGCCGTTGCCACCCGCGCCGCCTTGAAACAATTACGCAACGCCGATAAAGCCAGAGACCACCTCAAACAGCTGATCGAGCGCTTTCGTCAAGGCGCCGAACGCCTCGGGTTCGAACTGATGCCCTCCATCAGCCCGATTCAACCGATCTTGATCGGCGATAGTGAAAATGCATTAAAATGGAGCCATGCGTTGCAGGAGCAGGGCTTCTGGGTCGCCGCAATCCGGCCTCCGACGGTTCCTCGAGGCAGTGCCCGCCTGCGAATAACCCTTAGTGCCAAACATACTCTGCAGGATGTGGATATCCTGCTGAAAGCTTTGCACAAAGTTCAGAAACAATTCTGAAGCCTCGCCATACAGGAGCGTCTGAAATGAAAGGATTTCCATCCGGCCGCCTTTTCTCCCTGAAAACATTCGGACAACTGACGTTACTGCTCGTCCTGGGTTCTCTGAGCTTCTTTCAGTGGGGGCTGAAGCCATTGCTGAAACAGCAACTGGAACATCAGGGATTTCAAAACGTCTCCATCGCCGAACTATCGTTTAATCCCTTCACCGCTCAGATTGATCTCGATCGCCTGAATTTTACCGATGCACAACAGAAAGCCGTTTTTCTCGGAAAGTTGAAAGCCACCGTCAATTACGCATCGCTATTCGACAAACGGTTTATTCTGGAAGAAGTGCTTCTTGAAGAAGGCGGATTCGACCTGATCTGGCACCCCGATCAGCCCCCGGTCATCGCCGGAATCAAAATTGAACCCGGAACGGAGGAATCTGCCGACACAACTTCAGACTGGCAGTTCGGCATCCAACAACTCAAGCTGAATGACATCCGCCTGAACCTTCACCTGCAGGAACAAACGCAAGTCTGGCAAATGCGCCGCTTGCAACTACAGGATCTCTATAGCGACGGCACGCGACTGGCACGTCTGTCTTTACTAAGCCAGCTAGATCAGCAACCGCTGAATATCGATCTGAAATTTCGCCCTATCGAGGAAGCTCTCAAACTCAGCGCAACCTTGCGTCTTCACCGTTTGGATCTGGCTACTTTGCTACCGCTGGCACAATCGCTCAGTCCCGAGTTATCAAAAATCGCTCTCGATCAGGGGCTTCTTGATCTGGAATCAACGTTTACACTTGAACAAAAAGAAAACACTCTGGCTCTGCATCAGCAGGGACATTTACAAATTTCCCAGCTAAAAGCCCGTTACGACGGTCGACAACTTGAACTGCCGAAATTTGACTGGCAAGGCAGTCTGCAATCTGCCGATCTTTTTCAATCGCTTTTCAGTATACAAGGCAAGCTGGACAGCGGCAGTCTCACCTTTCAGCAAAATGACCAACAACTGAAAACCCGACTCCAGACGACTGTCGAACTAAATGCTGACCTCGGAGAGAAACGCCAATTCGAGTTGAAAGGTCCGATCAAATTAAGCAATTTGGAATTTCAGCAGAAAGCGCTGCAAACCCGCCTGAAAGCCTTCGACTGGAGCGGTAACCTGATTTATCGCGACCAGGCTCAATATCCGTTGCAGCTCGATGGCGCTTTGCGATTGTCGCAACTGGCTCTGACAGAACAGAACTGGAGTAGCCAGGTTGAGGAAACCAACTGGAAAGGAAACCTCAAAGCACACTTTGACGAACAGAAAACGGTGCCGCAATTATCCACGCAAGCAACACTGAATATTCAAAAATGGCAACTGGCTTCATCCGACAGCAGAGTAAGCGGCGATCGTCTGCACAGCGATTTTCAAATCAACCTGAACCGGCTGAATGACGGGCTGGACTACCAGGGATCGCTCACAATAAGCAAGGCACACATACAGCAAGCCCCCCTGCAAAGCAGCCTTGAGAATATTCAATGGCAGGGAACCGTGCATCAAAGCGGCGACCGATTTCACGCGACCGGACGGCTACAGACAAAAAGCCTGCAAATCAAAGGACAGGATAATACTCTGCTTGCGGAGCTTTCCGCGCTGGATTTAAAACAATTCCTGTTTGACAAACAGGTCACAGACACGCTGGAAGCGCGAGATCTACAATTGGAAAACCTGACGTTAATCGACCCGAACGACGGCACAAACCTGATTCGTCTGCAGCATTTGAATCTCAACCGGGCCGACTGGCATTCGCAACAAACGATTGAAATCGGCACGCTCGCTCTGCGTGACAGCGAATGGCAAATTTATCTCGATCAGAACAACCGGCTTCCCGCACTGGATCGTTGGCTTTCGGCAAGCGGCTTCAAGCCGACAGACTCGACCGAAAACCATCATCCCAAAGAAGCTGAAAATCGCGCTACATCACAAACGACTCCCCTGGTCTGGACATTGCAGGGAATCAATATCGATGGAAAAAATACCATTCAAATCCGCAGTGAACAAACCTCACCGCCGCTACAGCAAATTGTCGAACTAGAAAATCTGCATCTTGGAACGCTTGACTCTTCACAACCCCGGACACTCAGCGACTATCATTTCAAACTCAAGCTGCTCCCTTTTTCCGAGCTTTCGACATCGGGAACAATCGCACCTCTGGCACAACCGATTCAACTTCAGGCCGAAACCCGCCTGAACGACCTGTCCCTTCTCGAATATTCGTCGCTTCTGGAAAAAGCACTGGGCTACCGTATCGAAAGCGGGCAACTTTCCGCACAGCTCGACACCCGAATTCTGCAAGGTAAAATCGACAGCAGCAACCGTATCCAGTTACGCCAGTTTATTCTGAAGTCAGTCGATAAGAATCGAACCGAAGAATTTGAAGGCGGGTTCAGCATTCCGTTGCAAACCGGCTTGTCCCTACTTGAGGATAAAAACAAACAGATCGATCTCAACCTGCCGGTCAAAGGCGATCTCGCCAATCCCGATTTTCAGATCGGCGATGTGATCGGCAAAGCACTCAACAGCACCTTGCTGAAGGCCTCTAAAACCTATCTGCTCTTAGCGCTGCAACCCTTCGGAGCCATCGCGCTGGTCGGAGAAATGGCGCTTGACCGCCTGAACGCAATTGAGTTGCAATCGATCACCTTCACCCCCGGCAACAGCGAACTCCGCCCCGAAATGCATACCTATCTGGAAAAAATTCACCAGCTTTTGCAACAACGTTCGAAAGTCCGGATCAAGCTCTGCGGCGGTGCCAATGCGCAAGACCGAGACGCGCTCGAAGAGGTGAAGAAACAGCAATTGCAATCCAAAGAAAAGAGGCCGCGCGACAACCAGGCCATTCTCGCCGCCATCCGCGTTTCGGATCGAGAACTGCAACAACTGGCTCTCGAACGGCAAACCGCCGTCAAACGCGCGCTCATTGACCTCGGAACAAACGGCAATCAGCTCATTCTCTGTCAGCCCGAATTCGACAAGCAGTCAAAAACTCCGCGCATTCGACTGGAAATCTGATTCACGCCACTCGGGACATTTCAGCGCCGACGGATTTTCAGTTAAAATAGGCGTTTACCAATTCAACATGGCGAGCAAGGATATGCTGCACATCGATCAATTCGGCGACGGGCCCGATCTGACCCTGCTCCACGGATGGGGCGCCCAGAATGCTGTCTGGCTACCTTGGGCACGCGACTGCCTCGGAGAACATTTTCGCCTTACCCTGATCGAACTGCCCGGTTTCGGCCAGAGCCCGACGCTTGAAGACTCCGAACAGATCGAGCAGGATTGGGTAGAAGCCATTCTGGAAGTTATGCCTTCGCATACCCATTTACTCGGCTGGTCGCTTGGCGGCCTGCTTGCTCAACGTCTTGCCCTGCGCGCACCCGACCGAATCCAAAGCCTGATTTGTCTGGCATCCACCCCGCGCTTTACGCAGACCGATCAATGGCGCTGGGCGGTTTCTCCAAGTCTTATGGGCGATTTTATGCATGCTATTCAAGCCGATACCATGGCAACCCTGAAGCATTTCTGGAAATTGCAAATCCAAGGCTCGGACGGAGCAAGACAGCTGATCAAGCAATTTTCGCAGCGCATGCAAGACCACAAAATGCCCGCAATGAAAGGACTCGTGCAAGGCTTGAAACTTTTAAAAGAAATCGATTGCCGACCGCAAGCCCGTGACATTCAATGCCCAATTTTATGGCTATTGGGAGAAAAGGATCCGCTGATTCCTAAGGAATTTATTACAGAATTCAGTAAAATACAGCCTTTTGCCGAAACGCATATTATTCAGGGCGCAGCACATATGCCGTTCCTGTCGCATCCGCAACAAACCGCCGATGCCATCAAAGCGTTTATCTTGCCGCCCGCAGAACCGACCAGTTTCGAATCCGCGGCCGCTCACGATTAACAGCCCCCGGCCGGAAAGTTTTTAACTCGATACGCAACGGAAAAATCATGCCGAACAGCAGCGAACACGCCCTGCAGCCGATGAACCGGCAACACATCAAACAGCACTTCAGTCATGCCGCACCAAGTTACGATGAGGCGGCCATTCTGCAAAAAACCGTTGCCGAACGTGTGGACGAGCGCCTGGAACTAACCACCGTTGAAGTCAAAACGGTACTCGACATCGGAGCAGGAACCGGTCTGTTGACCGAGAAAGTTCAACAGCGCTATCCGCAAGCACACTGCTTTGCGGTTGATCTCTCATTGGAAATGCTCCAACAAGCCGGGAAGCGCCTTGCACAACCCCGTTTCAAATCGTGCAAGGTGTTGCAATCCCTTGTCGGCACCTGTCGTCTGACCCGGCGCTGGGCAAACATCAACCGGAGCGCGTTGATTAATGCCGACGCTTACCGGCTCCCTTTTGCCAACGGCAGCGTTGACTTGATTGTCAGCAATTTGATGTTGCAGTGGTGCGACGACCCGGATGCGGTCTTTAAAGAGTTTCGTCGCGTTCTGCGCCCCGAAGGCATGCTGATGTTTACCACCTTTGGCCCGGATACCCTCTCCGAACTTCGGCAAGCCTGGTTACAGGCCGATCCGCAAAATGAACACGTTAACCGTTTTATCGACATGCACGACCTCGGTGATGCCTTGATCCGCTCCGGTTTCGGACAACCGGTTATGGATGTCGAACACTTTACTCTGACATACGAGAAGCCGATCGGGGTGTTAAAAGACCTGAAAGCGATCGGGGCAACTCAAGCCAATCAGGATCGAGCCAAAGGCCTGATGGGGAAACAGCGTTTTACAAAAATGTTGCAGGCTTACGAACAGTTCCGCAGGGAAGATAAGGTTCCCGCAACCTATGAAGTGATTCACGGCCATGCTTGGGCAGCCCAAGAAATCATCAAAGGACCGGATCGAAATCGCAGCGGGCTGATCGAGATTTCTCTCGATGAATTCGCCAGACAAACCCGTAACAAATAAAAACACCTTAAGAGTTTTTTAGAGAACACCAGGCCAAATCGCCAGACAGTTTCCTCTTGCTGCTCTCTTTAATACATTTCCGCCGGGTCGACATCCAGACTCCAACGAACTTTTCTGGCAAACGGACTGCGATAAATATGCGGCAACAGTTCGCCGGTCAAGGCGTGTAACGGTCCTCTGTGCCGCGCCTGAAGCAACAGCTGATAACGAAAACGTCCCTGACGACGCAGCATCGGCGCCGCTACCGGTCCCCAGAAAGCGACACGGCTTGTCCATTGTGCCTCTTGAGACCAAGCTTCCTGAGTCGCTTCCAAGCCCGCTTTGAGCGAATGCAGGAAATTCAGCACATCCTGTTCGTCGTGCGCTTCGGCACGTACCATGATCTGGTATTGATAAGGCGGCAACTTGGCCATTTCACGTTCCTGCAACGCTTGTTGCGCAAAGGCTTCGTATCCCTCGCGGATCAGCGTCGTCAGCAAAGGGTGCGTCGGATGATGAGTCTGAATCCATACCTGCCCCGGCGACTGGGCACGCCCTGCCCGCCCGGCGACCTGCAATAACAGTTGTGCCATTCGTTCGGAAGCCCGGAAATCACAGCTGAACAGACCTTGGTCAATATCCAGCACGCCGACCAGCGTCACTTGAGGAAAATGATGTCCTTTCGCCAACATCTGAGTCCCGATAAGAATATCGGCTTCCCCACTTTCCGCCTGGCGAGTAAATTCCTGCAAACTGCCTTTTAGGCGCGTAGTATCCCGGTCGATCCGCAAAACGCTCTTATCCGGAAACCACTCTTCGATCGCCTGCTGCAAACGTTCAGTTCCCTGACCGACCTTGATCAGTTCCTGCGATTGACACTGCGGGCAGCAACTCGGTTCCGGCATTTGCTCGCCGCAATGATGGCATTGCAAAAATCCGCCTCGGAGCGAATCGACATGATGATAAGTCATGTGCGCATCGCAACTCGGGCAATTTGCCTGCCAACCGCAGTCATGGCACATCAATACCGGCGCAAACCCGCGACGGTTCAAAAACAGCAGAACTTGATTGCCTTCCTGCAGATGCCGCTGCATTTCGGATTTCAAAGCAGCGGACACCCCTTCCTGAATTTTCTCTCCACGGACATCCAGCAAACGGATAGTCGGCACCGAAGCGCGTCCGGCTCGGGCACTCAACAGCAGGCGCTCATACCGCTCCGAGCGCACGTTGTACAGCGTTTCCAGCGAAGGCGTTGCCGAACCGAGAACCACTGGGATTTTCTGCTGATAAGCGCGGCGGATAAGAAGGTCTCGTGCCGAATAACGCACACCTTCCTGCTGTTTGAAGGAGAGATCGTGTTCCTCATCGATAATGCACAAGCCCAGGTTCTTGAAAGGCGTAAACAGCGCGGAACGCGTACCGATCAAAACCGAAACCGCACCTCGACGAATTGCGTCCCAGGCGCAATGACGTTCACTGTCGTTCAAGGCCGAGTGCATCACCGCTACCTTCTGCCCCAGATAAGCTTCAAACCGTTTGATCATCTGCGGAGTCAAACCGATTTCCGGCAACAGCACCAACACTTGTTTGCCTTGCTGCAAAGCGGCTTCAATCGCCCCCAGATACACTTCGGTCTTACCGCTGCCGGTCACTCCCTGCAGCAAAAAGGCATGAAACCCCTCCAGAGCTTCCACGATTTTCCGAACGGCCTGCGCTTGCTGATCATTCAATTCGTGGCGAGGAAGGCGCTCCATCGGCGAATCCTGCATGCAAGGAACCTGCCGAGTCTCCAGCCAGGCATTCGTATCAAATTTCTTAATCACCGAGCGCCAACTCGAACCGACCTGCGCCAACTGATGCGCATTGCAACCCGACGGCCATTCTTGCAACAACGCAAAAACCGCTTTTTGCACCTTGGCGTTACTGGGGAATGCCGCTTCGGAAACCTGCCGTCCTTCTGCATTCAGACGCCAGACAGTTTGTCCTTTCATCTCGGCATCTTCGCCACTGCGCAGGCGTTTCGGAAGTGCCGTAAAAATCACTTCTCCAATCGGTTCATGGTAATAATCCGCCGCCCATCGCAGCCATTGCAGATCACCGGATGAAAAAATCGGCTGCATGTCGATCAGACGTTCGGCTTCTTTTAATTTCTGCCGATCGCATTCCGCCTGCCGTTCAATCCCCATCACCAGACCGACGATCTTCCTGTTACGCAAGCTGACTTCGATACGACAGCCGGGACGCAGAGGCCAGTCCTCAGGGAAAAGATAATCCAATGGCGATAAGAACGGGCCGGGAACAGCAACTTTGGCAATCTGTTTTGCGGACAAGAAATCTTTCCACCTTATTTTTAAGTTCTACATTTTCCATGCCTTGCGGCAGGGTCAGTTACGCCCTTCAGGGTTCCCACGCGGGCTTGCATTATTGTTCCATATTTAAGGCAAGGTGTTTCCACATTCTGGCAGGAAACCGCTGATAGACTAAAACTGTCAATGGCAAGCAAAGGAGCCAGAACGATGAACCTGTTAAACAATCAAGTATCTTCATTGCTGTTAAGCGGTTTGATGGTAGGTATCGGTTTCAGCCTGCCGGCTGAAGCGAGAGAAGACAGCCGGCAATATAAAATTTACGTCAACGGGCCGATCAATCAGCCACACCACCGCAACGGCAAAGATCAAAGCCAGCGCCATTACAAAAACACCCAGAACGACAAGCGTCATTACACGAAAAACGGTCATCGCCCCCAATACAACCGGAACGTAAAACCGTCCCAAAGCTACCAGTTCAGTCAGCACGATCGGCGAAGAATCGAGAGCTACTATTACCCTAAAAAAGGCTCGGCTTACGGCCACCGTAAATCTCACAGTCCGCACCACTATCGTTATCGCCTTTACGAACCCCTTCCGGCCTACATTCACTATCGCCCTTTACCGGTTCGTCTTGAATACGGCTTGCCACAGCCGCCAAGAGGATATGTGCGGGTCAGCGTCGACGGCGACATCCTTCTGATGCATCTGGCAACGCGCATCATCTACGATGTGATTCGCATCGCCAGCTACTGATCTTCTTCTCCCTGGCTTCTCTGTCGCGCTCATTACATTTCACTATGGCGGAGAAGCTTTTTTACTCACCGACCTGAGCAAAAGCCGTTAAAATAGCCTATATTTTCTAGTATTTCCGCAAAACTATGGCTACAAACTCCTTTTTACGGCACTTTGTTCTCGCACAAACCCGCTTTCAGAATCACCTTGGCAATCTCGTCGCCTGGGGGACTCTTACTCTGGTTCTAATCACCGCCCTGGTTGTTGTTCTGCGCTACGGATTCGATTCCGGTTCCATCGCAATGCAGGAGAGCATCATGTATAACCATGCCTTGATTTTCATGCTCGGAATCGCCTACAGCTATCAGCAGGATCAGCATGTACGGGTCGATATTTTTTACGGTCGCTTCTCTGAAAGCAGGAAAGCTCTGATCAATTTAAGCGGAACCGTCCTGTTCACCCTGCCGGTAATAATCTACCTCGCTTACGCCAGCTGGGATTACATCGTTGCCAGCTGGGAAATACATGAAGGCTCCCCTGAAGCCGGAGGTTTGGGCTATGTCTTCCTGCTGAAAACGCTGATTCTGGTTCTGGTCGCTCTCTTGGGATTACAGGCTTTGTCCATTGCTGCCGAATCTTGGCTGAAACTGCAGGGAATTGAACTGAATCAGCCGAAAAACACGGAGGGCAAACTGTAATGGAATGGCTCTCACTGTTACTCTTCGCGGTCATCTTCATCGCTCTGCTGATCGGATTTCCGGTCGCCTTCACACTTGCCGGCGTCTCGCTGCTTTTTGCCCTGATTGCCAATCTCTTCGGAGCCTTTGACATGGCATTTCTGCAGAGCATCCCCAACCGGGTATTCGGCATTATGGGTAACGAAACCCTAATCGCCGTCCCCTTGTTTGTTTTTATGGGGATCATGCTGGAACAATCTAAAATCGCCGAAAATCTGCTACAGACGATGGACGAGGTCATGCGCGGGATCAAAGGCGGTTTAGGCATTGCCGTCATTCTGGTCGGAATGCTGCTGGCAGCCAGTACCGGAATCGTCGGCGCCACCGTCGTGACCATGGGGTTGCTGGCCTTGCCGACCATGCTGAAACAGGGTTACTGCCCGAAACTCGCCAGCGGAACCATCTGCGCCTCAGGCACACTCGGGCAAATCATTCCGCCGTCAATCATCCTGATTCTGCTCGGTGACGTTCTGTCGTCGTCCTATCAACAGGCACAATTGAATCAAGGAATTTTTTCTCCGGAACCCCTTTCGGTCGGAGATCTGTTCGTTGGAGCTTTATTGCCCGGCATGCTACTGGTCGTACTCTACATGCTCTACGTCTTTAGCAAAGCCGTGCTACAACCGGATACGGTGCCGAATCATACCGGAAAACCGGTTGCTCCCGGTCTGGGCATGCGGGTTCTCAAAGGCCTTCTCCCGCCGTTGCTGTTGATTCTTCTGGTTCTCGGTTCCATTCTGATGGGCTTTGCAACTCCGACCGAAGCCGCATCTCTTGGTGCTTTAGGCGCTCTGCTTCTGGCCGCTGTGAACCGTCGTTTGTCGCTTGAAATTTTACAAAATGTCATGCGCAACAGCCTGCAAGTCACCGGGATGATTTTTATGATCTTTATCGGTGCCGCATTCTTTTCGCTGGTTTTCCGCGGCCTTGGCGGCGACGACCTGATGCAGGAACTCCTGACCGACCTGCCGGGTGGTGTCTTTACCGCCATGCTCATCGTCATGCTTCTGATGTTTATCCTCGGGTTTTTCCTCGACTTTATCGAAATCACCTATGTCGTCGTGCCGGTCGTCGCACCGATTCTGCTGATGATGGGGCTTGATCCGATCTGGCTCGGCATAATGATCGCCATCAACCTGCAAACCGCCTTTTTGACGCCGCCATTCGGTTTCGCCCTATTCTATCTGCGCGGCGTCGCGCCACCGGAGCTGAAAACCTCCGATATTTACAAGGGCGTCATTCCCTTCATAGTCATTCAAGTTGGCGTTCTCGTTGTGCTGGCGATCTGGCCCGAGATCGTTACCTGGTTGCCGGGCGTCGTTTACGGCGATTAACGCCCTCTGATGGCCGGATGTCTGCAGGATTCCGGCCATCTTAAATTTGCATTTTGTCCCGAAACTTAGTAAAATCCGCGCTTCGCATTGATTGGGTTGCAATCAGCCGACGACAAAACCGGCCACCCTCCTTGCCTTAACCGAGCCATTTGCCACGCGATTTTCCCTTCAAAAAGGCGGTTGCACCGACTGCAGCCAGTATTTCTGACGCAAAAAGGCTCTATAACGAATCTTATTTTGCCCCAGAATACCGCCTCAATCACCGCTTAGTCAGCTGAACGTTGAGCTTGTTTCCAGTTGCGTTTCACGTGAAACGAACCTTGCACTCTATTCACGGGCAAATCCATTCTCGATACGAGAAAAGGACCCTCGATGACTGATATTAGTTTTAAAGATCTTGGCTTACGCCAGGAAGTTCTCGCTGCCATCAGCGAAATCGGCTACGAAACCCCTTCGCCGATTCAAGCTCAAGCCATACCGGCACTATTACAAGGCGGTGATATTCTGGGGATGGCCCAAACCGGTACCGGGAAAACCGCAGCCTTTGCGCTACCGGCTCTCAGCAATGCCGACATTCGCCAAAAAGACCCGCAAATTCTGGTTCTGGCTCCTACGCGTGAGCTGGCCATCCAAGTCTCGGAAGCTTTTCAAAGTTTCGCGCATCATATGAAGGGATTCCATGTTTTACCGATTTACGGCGGATCCGACTACGGTAGCCAGATTCGTGCGCTGAAACGTGGCGTCCACGTTGTTGTCGGCACACCTGGCCGCGTAATGGACCACATGCGCAAAGGCACCTTGAAACTGGATAACCTGAAACTGCTGGTGCTTGATGAAGCGGATGAAATGCTACGCATGGGCTTTATCGACGACGTCGAGTGGGTTCTGGAACACACTCCGGATAACCGCCAGATTGCGCTTTTTTCGGCCACCATGCCGAAAGAAATTCACCGTATTGCGACCAACTATCTGAACAGCCCGACGGAAGTCATCATCAAGCAGAAAACCGCAACTGCGACAACCATCGAGCAGAAATACCTGATGGTCAGCGGAAACCACAAACTGGACGCTTTGACGCGTATTCTGGAAGCGGAAGCCGAGATTGACGGCTTGATTATCTTCGTCCGCACCAAAAACGCAACCGTCGATCTTGCTGAAAAACTGGAAGCTCGCGGCTATGCGGCGGCGGCCTTGAACGGCGATATCGCGCAAAATCAGCGTGAGCGCATCGTCGACCAGCTGAAAGAAGGCAAACTGGATATTCTGGTGGCGACCGATGTCGTTGCACGCGGCCTGGATGTTCCGCGCATCAGCCACGTCGTCAACTACGACATTCCTCAGGACAATGAATCCTACGTACACCGCATCGGCCGAACCGGTCGTGCCGGTCGCTCAGGAACCGCTATTCTGTTCGTAACGCCAAGAGAACGCCGCCTGCTGGCCTCTATCGAGAGAACCACCAAACAGAAAGTGGCCGAAATGCACCTGCCAACCGCTGAAAGCATCAACAGCAGTCGTGTCGAACGTTTCAAAGCCCGCATCACAGAAGCACTGAAAATGGATGAACTGGACTTCTATCAAGATCTGATCGAACAGGTCGAAAACGAACAGAATGTACCAGCAGTTGAAGTGGCTGCTGCTCTGGCGCGTTTGTTGCAAGGTGATGTGCCTTTCTTCATCGAAGAAAAACCGATTGCCGAGAAACCGCGTCAAGATCGCCCGGGACGTGAACGCAACCGTGACCGTGAAAATCCACGCACACGCAGAACACGCAGTGAAACACCGGATGAAGGTATGGGCCGCTACCGTATCGAAGTCGGTCGTGTTCACGGGGTAAAACCGGGCAACATTGTAGGTTGCATCGCCAACGAGGCCGGACTGGACAGCGAATTCATCCGCCAGTTGACCATTGAAGATTCTTACAGTATGGTCGACCTTCCTGAAGGCATGCCGAAGGACGTTTTCAACGATCTGAAAAAAGCCTGGGTATGTGGTCAGCAACTGCAGCTGACGAAAGTCATTACCGGCGACGCCCCTCGAAAACGCTTAAGCCGCGGGAAAACCACCGCAAAAACCGCCGGTCGTTCAAAACCGCGTCGCACAACTAAATAATCCGTTTTTATCGGAAATTCGATCAAAAGCCCGGCCTTTTCCGCCGGGCTTTTTCACTCAAAAACCGGAATTTTTCCTTTCCCCTCGCCTGAACTTTGCCACCCATTGTTCGACTTTATCTGTTTTTGATTAACAAAAACAAACACTTACGCTTTAAAAAAACAAATAATTTTCCATTAAGAAATTGAATTTCCATACATTTGTCATTCCGGCCTGCTTTGTGCATTCCGATTCAGGCAATCTGTTTTCATTCCAGCCGTTTATCCAACTGTGGCGATGATTCTCAATCGCCAGCAACGAACACCTTGTTCAAGGAGCCTGAAACATGCCAACCCCATTATTAATCAACGCAGCCAAACTCAACGATATCATCCAGAGCGGCACCCCAACCGTCGTGATCGATACCCGCTCTCCGGAAGCCTATGAACAAGGCCATCTTCCCGGAGCCGTCAACATTCACACCATTTTTACTTATCTGGCAACCTCCACCCCGGAAGGGCTGGAAGAATTAAAAGAAAGCTTTGCCTCGGCTTTCGGTGAGGCCGGCCTGTCCGGCGAAGAGACGGCCATCCTGTACGAAGATGCCATGAACACCGGCTTTGGGCAATCCTGTCGCGGTTACTTTCTTCTCAGCTACCTTGGATACGACAAGGTCGCCATTCTGCACGGCGGTTATCAGGCCTGGCATGCCGAAGGCTACGAGATCAGTCTTGAGCCCGCTGCGCCGCAAAGCAAAACCTTCCCGATTAAGGACACAGGCAGCAGCCTGATGATCGATAAGGACGAAGTGCTGGCCGCCCTCGACACCGACACCATTTTGCTTGATGTTCGCGATGTCGACGAATGGATCGCCGACAGCTCTTCGCCGTACGGCAAGGATTTCTGTCCCCGCAAAGGACGTCTTCCCGGCGCGGTCTGGATCGAATGGTATCGAATGATGAAACCCGGCTTGATTCCATTATTCAAAACCGAAGACGAAATTCTGGCCGAATGTAAAACCGCAGGAATCACCAAAGAGAGCAAAGTTTACCTTTACTGTTTCAAAGGTGCCCGCGCTTCAAACACTCTGGTCGCCTTAAAATCGGCTGGAATCGAGGACGTCAAGCTCTACTTCGGCTCCTGGAATGAATGGTCGCGCATCTCGGAACTGCCAATTGAAGAAGGAAAACCTTTTTAATACCGATTTATCCTGCGCTCCGCTCGCTCAGGCGGAGTGCCGATCACTGCCGAACAGACGCGCAAAAATTCACTTCCACCTTCCTCACAGATAATCTTTAGAACCATCTGATCCTCTTCACTCGAACCGCTTCATCCCTGCATCGCTTGCCGGTTTCCATTGACCACAATTTCAGCACACGGCGTTGAACCAAGCTTTTCCTTATGCATTTCCATAAAACTTTTATATGGAATCTTCTTATTTTCATAAGAATTGTTTGTAAAATTAGGTCCTTAGAAAAATAAAAACCAATAAAAACTTAACCCCCAGGGAGACCACCAATGAAAAAAACTGTTCTGTTGGCCAGCACACTGGCTGCGACGTTTGCCTTTTCATCCGCTTCATTTGCTGTTGAGCCAAGCAAATGGGCCACAGCAGCGCCGAAGCAAGAGCGCCAAACACCTCAAGGCCTGTATATTACTGCCGAAAACACTTACAAATGGATGAAAGAAGACGACAGCGTCATTCTCGTTGATGTACGAACGCCTGCCGAGTGGCAATTCGTCGGCTATACGCCGATGGCGCAGATTATGATTCCATCGGTTTTCTTCAAGTACGATGGCGTTGACGATAAGAAACCTCGCTACAGATCCGTTCTGAACGAAAAATTCATCTCTGAATTCGAAGAAAAACTATTTGATCTGGATGCGGACAAAAATACCCCATTCGTTGTTATGTGCCGCTCCGGAGCAACCCGTGCGCAACCAGCTGCCAAAATGCTTGACCAGTACGGCTACAAAAACGTTTACATTATGACCGACGGTTTCGAAGGCGGTAAGATGAAGGACGGTGACAAGCAAGGCTGGCGCTTGAAAGCCGGTTGGAAGGTTAATAACCCGGCTTCAACCTGGACTTACAAAATCGATACCAAAAAAGCGTATCTGGAAAAATAATTCTTCTGCGGCTTCCGGGCGGGCGAGCCAAACTGCCCGGAATGCATTTTTTCCTCCTGTCGCTCTTTTCTCTGCTTCTTTTGAATCTCTCTTTATCGTGTCCGTTCACTGAAAGCGCCGCCTTCTATAAATATTCTTTAAAGAATTTCCAGATCTCTTCCATTGCCTGAATATCCCGGTTTTTATTGCCGACCAGAAAGCGCAGTTCCGGCGAATCGATCCCCGGAATATGATGCCCACCATGATTGATCTGATAAAGCAAAACTCGGCTTTTACCTGCACACTGGTCATAATCGAACGTTTCGACGGTTGACCGATCACGAACACTTTTATTGTCCAGCTTGCGGTGTTTTGGCGTTAAAGCACAACGATTGCTTGCAACCCAGAACGCGACGTTTTCCGCCGTAGAGGTCACTTCTCCGCCCTCGTTGCCAAGAAATTTCATCATCCCCCCCTTCCACGGGACCAGCGGATCTTCGGTGCCATTCATAATCAAAACCGGCAAAGCCGCTCGCGGACGACACTCGGGCAGAATATTTTTTGGAAGATTGGCAATGATCGCGGAAATCGCCGTAAAACGCTCGCTTAACTCACAGCCTAACCTTAACGTCATCATGCCGCCGTTAGAAGCCCCGGATACAAAGGTTTGATCCGCATTCACCTGCGGTATTTTTTGCAGATGATCGAGCAAGACTGAAAAGAAGTGAACATCATCAACTCGGCTGATGTCTTCGCCTTTGCGCAAGTGCCCGTTGCGACCATCGTTCCACTGCGAACCGACACCGTCAGGATAAACCGCAATAAAGCCGTTTTTATCCGCAAGCGCATTTAGTCCAATGCGTTTGGAGACATCTTCTCCCGAAGATTTCCCTCCGCCATGCAGAAATAAAAATAGCGCCGTTGAGCCCTTCGCTCTGTTTTGAAAATTCGGTGGGTAGTGCAGATGATAAGAACGATCAAGACCATCAACCTGAATTTGATAATGTTTTAGATCGTCAGAGGGCTCGACCTCGGTACTCAACAAAAAAATACAAACGAACATCGCCAACAGCAAACTGCAACGACCATCTGAATGAGTGAAGAACGAGAGATTCATAGAGCAGCCCTCCTGAGATTTGGAAACGGGTCCAGAACATTCTTAGAACATGGCCTCTGCCCGCCTGAGACTGGCTATAGCCTACCACGGGCAACACGGAGATAACAATGGAAAATCAATGAGATAAAGAAGATAAAAAGATATTGAACGGCCAGGCATGTCGGCTCACTCAGTGGAACGAATCAGCGTTTCCTTTAAGGATTTCGAAAGCTTCTTTATCTCAAGCTCGCGCTTTAAAGCCGCTCGACGGGACTCGACTGTCTCCCGGTAAACCAGCTGGCAAGGGCGACGCGATTGAGTGTAACGCGCACCCCCTTTGATTTCGCCATTATGCTGACGCAAGCGTTTTTCCAGCTGATTGCTGATTCCGCAGTACAGAGACTGGTCGGCACAGCGTAGCAGATAAACCTGCCAGCCGCCTTCGAAAGAGGGATCAGGACTGTTCATCCTGACGTTGCCAATGACCGGATTTGCCGCCTTTTTTCTCCAGCAGCTTGACCTGGTCAATCACCATTCCGCGGTCGACCGCTTTGCACATATCATATAGAGTCAAAGCGGCAACCGAAGCAGATGTCAAAGCTTCAATCTCGATCCCAGTCTGACCAACAGTTTTACAGGTTGCAGAGATCTCGACACAACTGCGTTCCAGATCCGGAGTCAATTCGACCTTCACCGAGGTAATCATCAACGGATGACACATTGGAATCAAATCAGGAGTACGTTTGGCCGCCATAATCCCGGCAATGCGTGCCGTGGCCATCACATCGCCTTTTTTATGCTTGCCTTCAACGATCATCTGCAGAGTTTCCAGCTGCATAAAGATGGTTGCTCTTGCCGTTGCTTCACGCTGAGTATGCGCCTTATCACCGACATCAACCATACGGGCCTGGCCCTTTTCGTCCAAATGCGTTAATTCGTTTGTCATTCTCTCTCCTAAAAATCAGACAAAAGTGCTAAATGGATAAAAAGCCACCTTGTCACCTTTCGCGATTGTAGTATCTTCCGGAATAACCGCAAACCCTTCCGCCCAAGAGGCTGACATCAGGACACCCGACCCTTGGTGCGGGAAAATTTCGACAACCGATTCCTGACGCTTGTTGACAATACGCGCACGTACAAAATCACGGCGGAAGTTCGCTCTCGGCCAATCAAAATCGGCTTTCAACCAGATCGGGCGGCTGCTCAACTCGGTCGCACCCTGCATTTTCATCAGATACGGACGCGCAAACAGTTTAAAGGTCGCAAAGGCGGAAACTGGATTCCCCGGCAGACCGATAAACGGAATCGAGCCATATTCTCCAGCGATTTTGCCATATGCGATCGGTTTACCCGGCTTCATTTTGACTTTCCACATATGCAATTCACCCAGCGTATCCAATGCCGGTTTGATGTGATCTTCTTCACCGACCGAAACACCGCCAGTCGTCATAACCACATCCGCAACCGCTGCAGCCTTTTTCATTGCGTCGATTGTCGCCTCCAGCGTATCTTCGACTCGTCCCATATCAATCCGTTCAAAACCAAGTTGCGGAATCAAACCACTCAAGGTGTAGCGGTTGGCATTATAGATTTTGCCTTCCTGCGGCTGATCGCCCGGTTCAAGCAATTCATCGCCCGTAGAAAAAGTGGCGATTTTCAACGGTTGATAGACTTGAATTTCACCGATGCCGATTGAACTGATCAGACCGAGTTCCTGTGGACGAAGACGGGTTCCCGCCTTGAGAATTACTTCTCCCGCTTTGATGTCTTCGCCTTTGCGACGAATATTTTCTCCGGGTCTTGCCGCGACCTTGATCTGGATTTGCCCGTCAACTTCTTCGGTATCTTCCTGCATAACCACCTGGTTGGCTCCGGGAGGGATCGGCGCACCGGTAAAAATGCGCGCTACGGTTCCGTTTTCAAGCTCCTCGCCAACTTCTCCGGCGGCAATCCTCTGACTGACAGGAAAAACATGAGCATGTTCCAAATCAAAACTGTGCAAGGCGTACCCATCCATCTGACTGTTGTCATGCGGGGGCACATTGACCGAAGAGACGATATCCTCGGCAAGAATTCTCTGCAGGCCCTCAGAGACCTGAATGGTTTCGGTTTTCGTAGTGACCTGCACATCGGATAGCAGGGCATATAAGGCTTCTTCGAATGTTTTCATTACTCTTACTCAAAAAAACCCCACGCATGCGTGGGGAAGACAGATAGTGTAGATAAATTTCAAGATGACGGGAATTCAGGATGCCCAACGCCGCTCGGCTTCTTTGTCGCTGATTCGGGCATCCACCCAGCGTTCGCTCCCATCAGGCAGGGTTTCTTTTTTCCAGAAAGGTGCGTTGGTCTTCAAATAATCCATAATAAAATGCGCTGCATAGAACGCATTTTCACGGTGACGGCTCGCAACCGCCACCATGACAATTTGATCGCATGGATACATTTTACCGATACGGTGAATAATGCGACTGGATTCCAGATGCCAGCGATCGTGTGCCTCAAGGCGAATTTTTTCAAGCGCCTTCTCGGTCATGCCGGGATAATGCTCCAATTCCAGGATACTGACTTCGTCACCTTCGTTAATATCGCGTACCGTACCGACAAAGGTCACTACCGCACCGATATCCTTGTGACCTTCACGTAAACGGGCCGTTTCCGCAGTCAAATCGAAGTCTTCTTCCTGAATCTGGATATGAGGAAAGGCTGTCACGTTCCATCAGCCCCCGGTTACCGGCGGAAAGAAAGCAATTTCATCACCGGCTTTGATTTCTGTTTGCCGAGTGGCAACATCGTGATTTACGGCAATCTGCAGATTCTGGTTTTCCAGCAAAGCCTGCTGCCAAGACTCACCACGCTCCGCCAAAGCGTTCAACAAACAATCGACGGTATGAAAACGCGCCGGTAACTCTTCATTTCCCTTACCCAGGATTTCGCGAAAGCTGGCAAAATACAGAACATTTAACATTTTACTTAATCCTCTAGATCCGGTCGGACTTAACCGCCCAGTTGAACCATTTGTCTGAATTCGATATTGTGAACGTTTTCATTGAAGAAATGCCGTTCCGGCTTTTTGGCAATCGCCTGAATAATCAACTGCTGTAACTCCGCATCGCTGATACCTTCCCGTAGGGGCGTGCGCAAATCAACGGAATCTTCCTGCCCCAAACACAAGGCCAGTACCCCACGCGCGGTTAAACGCACACGGTTGCAGGTTTCGCAGAAATGCTGCGAAACAGCAGAAATGACACCAATTCGCGCCGAAGTCCCCGCAATGCGGAAATTCCGTGCCGGTCCGGCATCCGAACGGTCAGTCGATGGAATCAAATCCGACCCCACATGAGCCTTGACGCGCTTGAGAATTTTGTCGGCGGCATAGTGCTGATCCATCATGCTGACACCGGCAGGTCCGATTGGCATGGTTTCGATAAAACGTACTTCCACACCTTTTTCGATGCCGTAATCGACCATCGCTTCGATTTCGTCATCATTGGTGCCTTTCATAACCACCATGTTGAATTTGACCGGCTTCATGCCGATTTCCAAGGCCTTATCGACACCTTTCAAAACCTTCTCTAAATCCCCGCCGCGAGTGATTTTGTTAAAACGCTGAGGACGCAGAGAATCGATCGAGATATTGCAGCGGTTCACTCCCGCCTGATGCAATTTTTCCGCTTCACGCTCTAAATGATGGGCATTGGTCGATAACGCAATATCTTCCAAGCCGTCGAAAGGTTGGATCATTTCCACCAGTTCATACAAACGTTTACGCACCAATGGCTCACCACCGGTCAAACGGATTTTGGAAACACCCAATTCAACAAAGGCCTTAATGATTCTTGCCAGTTCTTCATACGATAAATACTCCGCATGGTGACCATCGGGATGCACTCCCTGCTCCGGCATACAGTAACCGCAGCGATAGTTGCACAGATCGGTTACCGATACCCGCACATATTCGATCCGGCGCTCAAACGGATCAATCAGTGATTTACTCATAGCCCACCTTTTATTTTCTCAGCGACGTTATAGTCACTTGGGAATAGCGAATTTTACACTGGTTTCATATTAGAAATCAATTATTTAAAGACTAAATATCCCTATTGAACCCATAAACAAAGACTATTAGCTTTCCAGTAAACAAACTGATGCTGTCAAGCTCACCCCAATAATGAACTGAAGTACAAGATGCCCTTTCGATTTCCTGAAGATTTACAAGCAGGAGATAATTACCATGAACGCAAAAAGCCCGACACTGAAAACAGTATCGGGCTTTTTTAGTACGTTTTTTAACAGGCTATTGGGTCTCTAGGCTCGCTAGATCAAGGCCGGATAAGAGAGCTTACATTAAGTAATGTGACTCCTTTCAAACTCTATAAATGACAAAACCCCGTCAATTAAAAATTGACGGGGTTTCTAGCATGTTTTGCGTTTTGAAAACTGCACTGGGTGCGGCTTAGTCAAAGCTGTCATTCTGTCGCTTACTTAGTGTAAGCTCAGAATGACAATGCAGGATAAGCTGTGCATAGCGCAGATTTTCATCCGCAAAAATTACATACCTGCGTGACCGACACCTGGCGGATCTTCATGCATACGTTGTGGAACGTTATACTGAGGAGTTCCGTCTGGTAGACGACGTGCTTGACGATAGTTATGAATATCGCCTTTACCATCACCAACTTGCGCATCAGGACAGTTTGTCATGCAACGCTCGTTGTGAATAACAGGACGGTGATCACAGAAGAAGTTACCCTGGTTCTTCATGTACTTGTTCATTTTCATCAAGATTTCAGAGTTGAAGAAAGTATCATCTTCAAGCTCGGTACCTTCGTCATCCATAGGAACATAGTTCGACTGAAGGATGTAACCAGTGATACCAAGGTAACCTTTATCGCCGATGAACGGAGCATTTGGTGTCCAGAAAGGCATGGTACGACGAACATAATCAAAGATCGTTGTCGCATATGGCCAGTAGTTACCGACTGTTTTCATCGGAGCAGGCTCGAAGAAGTCAGAAGCCACAAGTGACTCATCAACCGCTAGAGGAAGGTAACCTTTTGCACCTTCACCGAACTCACCGTGACACATACCACAGAACTGAACGTAAACCTTACCACCTTCTTCAACAGTCATACCGACTGATGGATCAGGAAGACCGTTACCGTCACCGTCAACAGTGATATTCCACTTAGCTACCGCCGCTTCAGCGATTGGCTTACCGAAACCGTAAGCAACGAAATCTGAATCGTTGTAGTAGTTTTTAGCCGCACTGTCGTGAACTTCAGTAAACGCCGCAGGAACTTTACACTGAGCGTTACCGTGGTTACCACCGTCGATGCTGTCATCAACTTCGAAAGAGTATGGGTTAGCAGGATCCAGCTTACCTTCAAGACCGTCACGGCCGTAAGCAGCATCTTTACCCAAAATCGCTTCGATGACTTTAGCGTCCAGGTATTTACCGTCCGCTTTTTCGATGATTTCTTTATAGTTAGCGGCGTATTTACCGTCGATTTTTTCACCGGAAGCAGAGTTGCTGTCTGATGAACCAGACATTGCCATCGCAGAACCGGCAAATAGCGTTGCAACCGTTGCTGCAACCAAAGTTTTCTTAGTACTGAACATTTTCAATCATGCCTCCGTTTTTGCCGTCATCCCAAGCGTGTACGCGCCATGTAACCATAGCAGTACGGTGATAAACGTTGTTAGTTCCTTCCAGGGCACGCATTTGCGGCATAGGAGGTTGAACGTAACCGGTTTCATCAGTAACACGGCTCATCAGGAAGGCTTCGGAACCATCCCAATCCCATTCCAGTTCGAAACGCGTCCAGGCCTTATCCAGAACCACAGAAGTGAATTGCGCTTCAGTCCAGTTCTTACCGCCATCTGTAGAGATATCCACGTGGGCAACTTTACCGCGTCCGGACCAAGCTAGACCACGAACCATGTAACGTCCAGGACCTTGCATTTTGAAGTCTGGAGATGGGTAAGTGATTACAGAGTTAGGCTCCATGTACCAAGAGAAACGCTGTGCTGTACCGTCCGGCATAAGCTCGGTGTACTTAGAGGTTTCTTCACGGTGCTGTGCAGGTACATCGTGAACCTGAATACGACGCAGGTATTTGATCCACATGTTCGCTTCACAACCAGGAACAACCAAACGGATCGGGTAACCTTGCTCACGACGTAGTGCCTCACCGTTTTGCGCGTAAGCAACGAAACAGTCATCCATCGCCAGATCAATCGGGATAGAACGAGTCAAACCGGAAGCATCCGCACCTTCAGGAATAATCCACTTACCTTCAGGCTTGATACCGGCTTCTTTCAATAGATCAGATAGACGAACACCAGTGTACTCGACACAAGACATCATACCGTGAGTCCACTGTACAGAGTTCAACTGAACCCCTTTCCATTCCATCGCACCGTTAGCTGGACATTCGATGAAGTGAATACGTGAGATTGATGGGAAACGTTTCAGATCGTCAACAGTGAAGATCAATGGACGCTCAACCAAACCGTGAATAACCAGACGGTGTTCTTCAGGGTTGATGGTCGGAACACCACCATGGAAACGTTCAAAGTGTAGACCGTTAGGCGTGATGATACCATTCAAGCTTTGCAGCGGAGTCATGGTGATCGACGCCATTGAATCTGGAGTCAACCATTCCAATGTACGACGCTGTACTTCTTTCTCGTAAGGTGAAGGCATACCGTATGGGTATTTACGAACACCGAAACCAAGAGATTTACGCGCAGCACCGTCTTCCAGTACCTTGGTAATCTCTTCTTTACCAGCGTAAGGTGCTACGGCTTTTTTAGGATCGAATCCTGCACCTTCTGCTGCGTTAGCTGCTTTAGTGAACATCACACCACCAGCTACGGCAGCGCTACCTTTTAGAAAGGCACGACGTCCTTGGTTGCGGCTCTCTTCCGTTTGCAACGCAACCTTTTCTACGTTTTTATCTGTCATTTATTGCTCCTTGACGGTTTTACTGTCGGACAGTAATACCCCAGATTCAAGAGTTAAATTTATTTTTTGTAGCCTGTACTGTTTTGGCATCAATACAGCCCACACAGTTATTGCTAGCGGCTAATGATAAATTTAATGACAGGTGACTTCAAGCGCTATCACTAGAAAAATTAGGATTTGCTTATATAATTTTTTTATGGGTGGTAACAGCGCTTTCTATCCTATTGAAAAATCGTTTAAAAACCACATCATATAGTAGGTAGATCGCGACGAGAACAGATTGGCCCGCTTTTTGGCTCTTCAATGTCTTCGGCAACCTGTGCCAGAAATTGCTGCAGTTCATCGACGCTCAAAACCGATAGAATTTTATTCATGGTTTCCGGATGAATTGCAACAGTGGTATAGATTCCGGACTTAAGCTGAACCTGAACGCCGCACGCATCCGCCAACGCACCAGAACCATCATTGCCTTCGATTTCGGAAGCCTGATCCCCGAAAAACAATTCATCATACTGCTCTTCCAGCTTTTCAATCAGGCTCTCATCCGCTGTCGTGACGGTAATATTGAAAACCTGTCCGTCATCCGCCGGAGAGACTTCTTCTTCTAGCTCGGCCGCTACCTCAAGCTCACGACAAAAATCCATGTACTTCTGTGCAAGCACCTGACTAAAAAAGGTAAACTGCATCTCTTCCATTTGGCTTCACTCCTTTCGACCAAGATTAAGGCATTTCATAAAGGTTAAGATTATAAGACGATTTTGCCATCACAAATAATGGATTTATTCTTGCGATGCCGATTGGTGCTTTAAATTTAAAAATGAGTCTAGTATTATCTTTGGCAGACTTTTTAAGGCTTCACTAACACAGAGGGCAACCATGCTGAACCGCCAGTTCCCGATCACTCGCATGCGCCGTATGCGAAAAGATGACTTCTCCCGCCGCCTCATGCGCGAACACACCCTGACGACAAACGACCTCATTCTGCCGATGTTTGTTATTGAAGGACACAACAAACGCGAACCGGTAAAATCCATGCCGGGTGTCGAACGCCTGAGTATCGACCTTCTGGTTGAAGAGGCCAAAGAGATTCAAGCCCTTGGCATTCCCATGATCGCTCTGTTTCCGGTCACCCCCACAGAAGTAAAGTCGCTCACCGCAGAAGAAGCCTATAACCCGGATGGTCTGGCACAAAGAGCCGTACGCGCCGTTAAAGAAGCTTGCCCGCAACTGGGCGTGATGACCGATGTTGCACTTGATCCTTTCACCACCCACGGACAGGATGGCATTATCGACAGCAACGGCTATGTTCTGAACGATGATACCATCGACGTCCTGATGCAACAGGCCCTTTCGCACGCGGATGCCGGCGCCGACGTCATCGGCCCTTCGGATATGATGGACGGCCGACTGATCGAAATTCGCGAACTGCTGGAAGACCACGGACATATCAACACCCGCATTATGGCCTATTCAGCCAAATACGCTTCGGCTTACTACGGCCCATTCCGTGACGCAGTCGGTTCAGCAGGCAATCTGGGCAAAGGCAATAAATTCACCTATCAGATGGACCCTGCAAACCGTAACGAAGCCTTGCATGAAACCGCACTGGACTTGAACGAAGGTGCCGATATGGTGATGGTTAAACCGGGTATTCCGTATCTGGATATCGTGCGTGACATCAAAGACGAATTCAAAGCACCGACTTACGTTTACCATGTCAGCGGTGAATATGCGATGCTGAAAGCCGCAGCGATCAACGGTTGGATTGACGAAAAGCCGGTCGTTCTAGAAACCCTGTTGAGCTGTAAACGTGCCGGTGCCGACGGCATCCTGACCTATTACGCCAAACTGGCCGCTATCTGGTTAAGCGAAGAAAATTAAAGTGATGCGACGCCCTCACGGGCGTAAAATTCGTCCGCCGCCATGAGCGATTTTTCCATCTCGTCTTTTGGCGGGCGCATTTCGGAAACTTGCTCATCGTCTTAGATTGAACAGAAAATATGACCGATAAATACGCCGTTGTAGGCAATCCGATAGCCCATTCGAAATCACCGCTGATTCACCGCTTGTTTGCCGAACAGACACAGCAGGACATCAGCTATGAAGCCATTTTGATCGACAACGAAGAAGTGACCTTCCAATG
This sequence comes from Thiomicrorhabdus sp., assembly GCF_963677875.1. Classification (NCBI taxonomy): domain Bacteria; kingdom Pseudomonadati; phylum Pseudomonadota; class Gammaproteobacteria; order Thiotrichales; family Piscirickettsiaceae; genus Thiomicrorhabdus; species Thiomicrorhabdus sp. Next base: position 195,416 of record NZ_OY782565.1, read on the forward strand.
GGCAATTTCCGACCTGCGGCAACGCGGTTACAGAGGACTGAACGTTACCGTTCCGTTTAAGCTGGACGCTTTCGAAATGGCAGACACCCTCTCCAGCCGCGCACAAAGTGCGCATGCCGTAAATACCTTGGTCTTCCAGGCCGACGGCAGCATTTTTGGCGACAATACCGACGGCATCGGCCTGGTCAACGACATCCAGATCAACGGGCAGCACCCGTTTAAAGGCAAAAGCGTTTTGATACTCGGTGCAGGCGGCGCCGTTCAGGGCATAATGGAACCTTTGTTGGAACAAAACCCCAAAAGTGTGCATATCGCCAACCGTACCGCTAAACGCGCCGAAGTGCTGGGACAGCGATTCACGACTGAAATTCCAATCAGCGGCAGCGGCTGGGACGAGATTCCTTTAGACACAGGTTACGATATTATTATCAATGGCACCTCTGCCAGCCTGGACGGCAAGCTACCGCCAGTCTCACCGCAATGCCTTAAAACAGACAGCCTGGTATACGACATGATGTACTCGCAGAAGCCGACCGTTTTTTTGCAATGGGCCAAAGAACATCAACCGGATTGCACGATTATGGACGGTTTAGGTATGCTGGTCGGTCAGGCGGCGGAATCATTTTATATCTGGCGCGGAATCCGCCCACAAACACAAAACGTCATCGACGAAGTTCGCCAACGGATGAATCAATAACGCCCGGCGAATTCACCCCGAACCTTCAAGCGGTAAATCAGGAGAGTCCAAATCCATGCAGGATAACAATCTCAACCTTGCCGCCAATTTTCCTCGCGAAGCCAAATGGCTGAAAACACTTGTCGTGATCACCACCATTTTGCTGATCGTCGGCCTGACCACCCCCATTATCACTCTTAAAAAATTCGTTTTGATCGAGAATACCTTTTCGGTACTCGGCGGCGTGGTTCAACTCTTAAGCGAAGGGCAATTTCTGCTTTTTGTCCTGATCGGCAGCTTTAGCGTTATCCTGCCATTTCTAAAAATACTGATGCTCTTCAAACTGCTCGGCAAACAGACCGACCCGCGCCACTTACGGAAATACCTGCACTGGATGCATCTGTACGGTAAATGGTCGATGCTCGATGTCTTTGTGGTCGCCGTTCTGGTCGTAGCCGTCAAACTCGACGCCATTGCCAGCGTAGAGATCCAATCCGGCCTCTACGCCTTTGCCGCCGCCATACTGCTGACGATGTATATTACGGCGAAGGTCGTCAACCTATTCGATCTCTTAACAGAAAAGAAGTAAGACGTTACTCTTCCCTCTGATAGTCATTTTTCAGCTTCACATAGTGTGCAGCGGAGTATTTAAAGAACTCGATCTCTTTTTCGGTGAGCGGGCGGGCCTGCTTAACCGGTGAGCCGAGATACAGATAACCACTCTCCAACACTTTGCCGGGTGGCACCAGACTATTGGCACCGATCAGAACATGTTTTTTGACCACAGCATTATCCAGAACGATTGCCCCCATACCGATCAAACATTCATCTTCGATAATGCAACCGTGCAGAACCGCATTATGCCCAACCGTAACATCCTTTCCGACAATACACTCGGAGTTATTCGTCATATCGCTTGCATGCGTACTGTGCAGAACACAACCGTCCTGAACATTCGAGCGCTCGCCGATTACGATCTTATTGACATCTCCGCGCAAAGTGGCATTCGGCCAGATGCTGGCATCTTTTCCCAACTCGCACTTGCCGATCACGACGGCACTGTCATCCACCCAGGCGGACGCCTCGATTTGTGGTTCAAATTCTTTATAACTCCGAATAGCCATTATTTGATTCCTTTTAATTTTTAATCTTGCCTATTGTGGACAAGTTGTCTGCCATCGTCCAGTCTGCAGGCAACAAAAAAGCCGGTGCAGAGAACACTCGACACCGGCTTTCAGAAGAGGCTTCGATTCGCTTATTTAAGAATCATCGGTCTCATAGTCACCAACTCTTCCGAAGAAGAAGGATGAATCGCAATGGTTGCATCCAGATCCGCCTTGGTCGCTCCCATTTGAACAGCAACCGCGAAACCTTGCATCATCTCATCGGCACCGTCGCCAACAACATGAATTCCGACAACCTTCTGCTCTTCACTAACGCACACCAGTTTCAAAGCAGTCTTAATCTGATGCTCCGTAAAGGCATAACGCATCGGCGTAAATACCGAAGAGTAAACTTGAACGTTATCGTGACCATACTGACTGCGCGCATCGTGTTCGGCCAGGCCGATGGTTCCCACCGGGGGATGCGAGAAAACCACAGTCGGTACTTTGGACAAATCCATTTTGATATTCGGCTGGTTATTATACAAACGCTCTGCCAGATAACGACCGGCGCGAATGGCAACTGGTGTCAAAGGCGCCTGCCCGGTAACATCGCCAATCGCATAGATATTATCAACCGAAGTTTTATGATAGTCGTCTACCTCGATGAAACCGCACCCATTCGCGCTCAAGCCGGCATTTTCCAGTTTTAAGGGTTCAGTCAGAGTATTCCGGCCCACAGCCCAAATTACCTGATCAAAACCTTCCAGATGCTGACCGTCTTCACTTTCAACTGTAATCGTACCGTTAGCCGCCTTGATCAGTTTTCTGACTTTGAAATGATATTCTTTATGGATGCCGGAAGTGATCATCGCATCGGTCAAGGTTTCGCGGATCATATCGTCAAAACCGCGCAATACCAGGTCTTTACGACTTAACAAACTGGTATCGGTTCCCAGCGCCTGAAGAACCCCGGCCAATTCAACGGCAATATAACCGCTCCCGATCACCGCCACTTTTTTCGGTTGCTCTTTCAACGCAAAAAAACCGTCCGAAGTGATCCCCAAATCGGCATTTTCCGTTTCCTGGGGAATTGCCGGCACACCACCTGGAGCAATAACAATGGTTTCCGCCGTGTAGGTTTTACCGTCGACATCGATTGTATGGGCATCCACAAAGCTTCCCCAACCCTGCAGAACATCAACCCCTTTCTCTTCCATATAACCGCCGTACCAGGTGTTGATGTTGCTGATGTATTGTTCACGCTTTTCAACCAGGGTCGTCCAGTCGAAACCCTTCTGCTCCACGTGAAACCCAAAATCCGGCGCATCACGCACCGCTTCGGCGATATGCGCCCCAAACCACATTACTTTCTTCGGAACACACCCAACATTCACACAGGTTCCGCCGATTTTTTTGGCTTCCACCACGGCACATTTTTTGCCGTATTCCGCAGCGCGCTCGACCACCGATAAACCGCCACTTCCGGCACCGATCGCAATCACATCGTAATCATAAGCCATGTTTTTTCCTTTTCTTTATCGAAAATTGAGAGATTAAAAAAGGGGCCGAAGCCCCCCTGTTAAGATTTGCAGCCCGCTTGTCAGGGGCTGACAAGCCTTAATGATTATTTAGCCAGATAGGCTTCAAGATCATCGGAACCGCCGATATATTGACCTTCGATAAAGATTTGCGGAACGGTACCGGCATTTGCAACCGCACGCAGAGTACGGGAAGTTACACCACTGTTAGAGATCATAATCTCTTCGTAGTGGATGTTGTTGTCTTCCAGCATTGACTTCGCTTTGGCGCAGAAAGGACAACCAACCTTAGTGAAAATAGTCGCAACACGCGGAGGTTGAGCGTTTGAGTTGATGTAATTCAACATGGTATCCGCATCGGAAACTTCAAACGGGTCACCCGGGACTTCCGGCTCAATGAACATCTTATCGATTACGCCATCTTTCACCAGCATCGAATAACGCCATGAACGCATCCCGAAGCCCAGGTCTTCTTTGTTCACCAACATCCCCATACCGTCGGAGAATTCACCGTTACCGTCAGGTAGCAAACGAACGTTATCCGATTCCTGATCTTTTGCCCATTCGTTCATAACGAAAGTGTCGTTGACTGACAGACAAACGATTTCATCGACACCGTTTTCAAAGAAAACCGGCGCCAACTCGTTAAAACGAGGAAGGTGAGTTGAAGAACAGGTTGGAGTAAACGCACCTGGAAGAGAGAAAACAACGACCGTTTTTCCTTTAAAAACATCGTCAGTGGTCACATTGACCCATTCATTATTTTCACGAACACGGAATGTGACGTTAGGTACTTTCTGACCTTCGCGATTTGGTAATGCCATATGTTGAGTCTCCTAAAAGTTATTGGTATAAATTTTGGCAAAAAAGTGAGTGTCATCTCTGACTTGGAATCTAGTTTATAGAAAGCATGCCGTTGAGTAAAATTGAATATTTTAACCTCATTAATTAATTTTATCTATCATACATTATTCATATAATAGAAAATACTAATAAATAAAACGGGCACGCATTTTACTGAAGCGTCGCCCCTTGCAAAGCACGCATAAACGGCTCTAAAAGCTCTCTCTCCTGCGCGTATTTCATCAACAGCCCCAGCACAGCCTGATCTTCATGCTGCGAAGCGATACGCGCCGCCAATTGAAAGTCTTTTCCCGTCACGCTGCCACCGAAACCTCCCAGCTCCAGTAATGCAGCCACAACGCCAACATTTTTCAACAGGCACGCCGCCTGCAGCGCTTTGACCGGCTCTCCAGCGGCATCTTTTCCAACTTCCAGCTGTGGAGAAACAAAATATTCCTGAACCAGAACCATGGTCATCCAATAATTCATTTCCGGCTCGGCCTCGCTTTCCAAAGCGTGAATAAACATCTCCTTCGGATCAGTCTTATGTTTCTGTACCAGTGTTTTAACGATACTGGAAAAAGAATCGCGATTTTTTTCATCAAGATTCAACAAATTCATATTTTTCTCTTTTGGTCTATTCTTGTTAAATTTATCTCTACCATCGCTTTGCAAACAACCTGTCCACTCACAAAGCATTTCCGCAGGCGACCGCCGATGCCCAGGCCCATTGAAAATTATAACCGCCAAGTTGCCCGGTAACGTCCAGGACTTCGCCGATAAAATACAGATTCGGGCAGCGCTTGCTCTCGAAGGTTTTCGAGGAAATCTCGTCGGTATCCACACCTCCCAATGTGACTTCAGCCTTGTCATAACCGCCGTCTTCACTCGGATACAGGTTCCAATGCTGCAATTGCTCTGCCAATGTCCCCAACGCTTCGTCACCGGCGTTACTTAAACGCGCCGGAGCCGGATACAAAGTCAACCACATCTGAGTAAAACGCTTCGGCCAGAAAGTATTTAACCAGTGGTGAAAATTGCGGTTTTGCTGACGGATCGCTTTCAATTCAGACAAAACATCCAAATGCGGCAAAAGATCAATTTCTATCGAGTCACCGTGTCGCCAGTAGTTGGAGATCTGTAAAATGGCCGGGCCGCTTAATCCTTGATGCGTAAACAGCATTGCTTCCTGAAAGCCGCGCTCACCGCAAGAGGCTTTCACCTCCAGAGACAAACCGGCCAGATCGGAAAATCGCTGCTGCCATTTACCGGAAAAGTTCAACGGCACCAGTCCTGGTCGGGTATCCACCAGCTTCAATCCGAACTGACGAGCGATCCGATAGCCGAAGTCCGAAGCTTTGAGCTTTGGAAACGACAAGGCGCCGGTTGCAATAACCAGCTTCCGCGTGTTCAAAAGCCCCTGAACCGTGTGCAATTGAAATCCGCCACTCTTCAGCTTCGTCACTGTCTCTATCTCGGTTTTCAGTGAGAATTCAACCTGCGCCCAATCACACTCGGTTCTTAAAATCTGAATCAGATCCGAAGCCCGGTTAGAACAGAACAGTTTGCCGAGTTCGCGCTCTTCATACTCCAAACCATGACGATCGACCAGATCGATAAACTCGCGGCTCGGGTAGCGCGACAAAGCGCTTTTGACGAAATGCGGATTGCTGCAAATGTAATTTTCCGGCGCGGCACCGACGTTGGTGAAATTACACTTTCCACCCCCGGAAATACGGATTTTCGCCGCCGCCTTAGGAGCATGGTCCACGACCAGAACCCGCCTGCTGCGGTAACCGGCGGTCGCAGAACACATCAAGCCTGCTGCTCCCGCCCCCACAATCACCACATCCCAAAAAGCCTCATCCTGTACCGGCTCGGCAGAGCATATCTCCGGGTTCATAAAGTTATTTCACAACTCCTGCCAATTCGCTTCGCGGCGCAGAGCTTCTTCTTTCAGCGCTTCCCACCCCTTGCGCGCCTCTTCAGGAATCCCTTCGACGCCGAGGTCAATCCGACGACGATTCTCGGCATCAATCGTCGGCAGACTGAATAACCGAAGTTGCGGGAAACGGGCTTCGAATGCTTCCATAAACTCGACCCATTCCGATTCCTGCCCATCGAAAATACGGATTCCTAATTCGATTGTCTGCTCCTGCACCCAATCGGTATAGTAATGATCCAGCACCCACTCCATCATCGGCCCGGCCATCATCGGAAAGCCGGGCATAAAATGGTGCCCGCGAATCGAAAACCCCGGAACGCGATTATAAAAATTCGGAATAATCGAGGAGCCGGCCGGATACTCCGCCATGCGAATGCGTTGCGGATAAGCCTCCGCGCCGAATTGGGCTTCGATCTCAGCAACCGCTTCGGGATGCGCCTCAATCGGTAATTGCAATGCCGATGCCGCCGCTTGGCGGGTGCGGTCATCCGGTGTCGCACCGATGCCACCGAAGCAAAAAACACATTCGTTTTCTGCGAAACTGCGCGTCAGCATGCGAACCAAAAGCGTTTCATCATCGCTTAACATCCACACCCAGCTGACCGCCAATCCACGGGGCTTCAGCAAGGCATTGGCCTGCGCCAGATGTTTATCCTGTCGTTTGGAAGACAAAATTTCATCACCGATGATAATCAAACCGATTTCCGGCATATTGCATAATCCTCTTTCTCAGAAAAGCCTCTCGACCGGGCAATTCAACAAACTTTTACCTGATCGGCAATCGGGGTATGATAGCCGAATGACAACCACTTCCCTGCCCACCGTTCTCACTCTGGCCGGCTTTGATCCATCCGGAGGCGCCGGACTGCAGGCCGACATTAAAACGGTACATGCACTCGGCGGTTATGCATTAAGCGTCGCCTCCGCTTTTACCGTGCAAAACAGCCAGGGCGTTGCCGCCGTTTATGATACCGACCTCTTGCAAGGAACCCAAGTGCTCCAGCATTTGCACAAAGACTACCAGTTCGATGCCGTCAAAATTGGCATGCTGCCCAATCTCGGCTGGGTGCAAACCTGTCATCGCGAACTTCTGCAACACAGTCAGGTTCCAAGCGTTTTGGATCCGGTTCTGATCAGCAGCAGCGGATTGCCGCTGATTGACGAAAACGCCATTCGGGAACTGGTTGAAACTCTGTTCCCGCATGTCACCTTAATCACACCCAATTTGCCGGAGCTGAATTATTTTCTGGGAACCAGCTACCTCGGCCAGCTTGAAGAGATGGAAGAAATCGGACGGCACTTAAAACGCCTGCAGGTAAAAAATGCATTGATCAAAGGCGGACATGCTCAGGGGGATTTTGCCATCGACTATCTGATTCAGAATCCGGGTGATCAGCGTTTGAGAGTGACACCGTTTCAGAGTCCCAGATTAAAAGTTCAACACGATCACGGTACCGGCTGTACCCTCTCTTCAGCCATCGCTCTTTCTCTGGCGAAAGGCAAAAAACTGGTAGAAGCCGTCTCCGAAGCCAAGACGTATCTCAACCGCGCCCTAAGCGAGGCCGATCACTTCCAGCCTCACTACCGGCAAGGGCCTGTGCAAAAAAATCGTCGCGGCGGACTGCACCATTTCTTCGAGCGCCGTTAGGTGCCGGAATTTTCTCCGTCCTTGACCTCTTTCACGACTTCACTGCCATCGTCTTGCATATCAGAGATTAAACCTTGCAGCTGATCCCCGGTTTTCTCTAATTGCTCGACCGCGACCAAAGCGTTTTCCAAGCCTGCCCGAACCAGATCGCGGCTTCCCAGCCAGTCGAACATGACTGCAACCGCGATTGCGACCGTTATCCAAATCAGCAAGCTGATGGCACCGAAAATTCTCATTATGATTCCGTCCGTTTAAAAATTTTTCTCATTATAGGCAGATTTCCGTGCAGAAAGCCACCTCCTTTATTTGACACTCGCGCCAGAGAAATCAGTCCTGCATTTGCCCGCTGCGCCAGTGGCGAATTTGAAATCGGGCAGGATGAGTCGCCTGATAAAGAGACAGAGGCAAGGGCAAAGCCTCTCCGTCAATTTCCGCTGCCAGAATTTCCGCTGCCAGAAACACCGACATCAATCCGCGCGCACCATGTCCGTTAGAAACATAAAGTCCAGGCAGATAACGCTGCTCGGGGTAACGGTACACCGCATGGGTATGCGACTGACTGAAATAAGCCTCATGCATGAAATCAGTGTCTGCAACCGGCCCGATAATCGGCAGGTGATCCGGAGTCGTGGGGCGAAAAGCAATGCGCCCCGACTCAGGATGCTCTTCGAAATATTCTTCGGCCTTTGACGATAACCAGTTCGGTAAGGCCTGACGAGCATGCTGCAAATTGGCAGCATGCCCTTGAATCGAGAGTTGAATCCCCATATCCGGAGCTTCGAACGTAGCTCCACTCACCCAGCGTCCCCCGGCGGCAGGGGAAGAGTAACCCGCATGGGTCACGGCCATTCGCAACGGTTCGGCAACCGACGCTTCATCCAAATGCGTTACCTGTCCTTTTACCGGCCGGATCGGCAAACCGAAACGCCGATTCAGCGTTTCATCCAGGCTACCGCTGGCCAAAATGACGCAATCGGCAGATCGAGAACCCTGTGAAGTGTGAAGCACCCAGACATCTTTCTCACGTCGCAGGTCGACGAGTCGACATCCAAAAACGCTCTCTACCCCTTCATGGCCTAAACACGTCTCGACGACTGAACGAGGGTGAATCCAACCGCTGTCAGGATAAAAAACTCCTGGATAGTGACTTTGCATTCCCAGTAAATCGGAAGCCTGTTCCGGGCTGCATTGCCGTGCGAAAATCTCATGGAATGCAAAACGATTAAACGCATTCTGCATGACCTTAACGCTCTTTTCATCTGTCAGCAACTGCAACAATCCCCCAAATCTCCGCAGACTTCTCCTTTATTCAACCAGTCTCCGAGCCAACTTTGCGCCGATTCATAACCGCGCAGATACCATTGACTGCGCAAATTCCAATCGGCGGTGATTAACGGATGCAGAGTGCCGGCAAGATTACCGGATGCCAAGCCGGCGGGTTCCGGCTGCGCTTCCAAAACCGTGACTCGCCAACCGTTCTGCGCCAGCCGAAAAGCAACACTGGCGCCGGCAAGACCGGCGCCAACCACCACCGCCTGCCGACCGCTGATTTTTTGCGAACGTGCAAACCACGGTGCTTTTGAACTATAAGGGCGTCTTTGCGGCAAAGACCCGAAACACATTTCACGTTTTTTACCGTATCCCTTATCTTTTTCAACCTGAAAACCGACCGCTTGCAACCCGCGGCGAACCTCACCAGCCGCGGTAAAGGTTGCAAAGCTACCGCCTGTCCGTGTCAGGCGCGCCATCTGCTTATAGAGTTCCGGTTGCCACATCTGCGGGTTTTTCGCCGGCGCGAAACCGTCCAGAAACCAAGCATCCACTCGACTGCTCTCCGAAGCCTCGCACTGCGGCAGACCATCGGCAACATCGCCAAACCACAAAGTCAAGCGAACCCGACCGTCAAAGAGCAAAAGCTCGTGCCATCCCGGTAATCTTAGCGGATAGGCCTCTCTCAAAACCTGAGCATAATCGTGCAAATCGGCATAACTGGCATGAACCTTCGCCAGATCTTCCGGCTCCATAGGAAACTTCTCAAAGGAAAGAAAATGCAGTTGCCGATCGTCACTCGAGACTTCCAGCCAAAGCTTGACCGCCATCAAAAAATTCAACCCGGAACCGAAACCGGTTTCAGCGATCCGGAAAACGGATTGCGCAGGCAGGTTTTTAAATCGTTGCGGCAGATCGTTATGATCGATAAAATTGTAACGAATCTCTTCAAGGGCATCGTCTTTGGAGAAGTAGATATCGTCGAATTGTACGGAACGCGGCGTTTTAGCATCCACCCAATCGATCTTGGCCGAATGCAACGCCTTGTCTGAGCGGCTGGTCATAATGGTATCGTCGTTCGTTTCACGTCCGAGGTTTTACCAGCATGGGCAAACCGCAAACATCGATATGATTCAAGCTGACCGGCCTCATCGGGCCGGTTCAAGTCTTCGGGGAGAAATTATATGCCGAAAACCGTCGAGAATTCTAAGAGTCTTTCCGAAGCCGATTGGAAAGCGCAACTGACCGATGAACAATTTGCCGTCTGTCGATGCGGTGGCACCGAAGCCCCGTTCAGCGGGAAATACTGGGATGTCAAAGCCGCAGGGATCTATCATTGTGCCTGCTGTGAAAATGCCCTGTTCTCATCCGAACACAAATACGATTCCGGCTCAGGCTGGCCAAGTTTCTGGCAACCGATCGAACGCACAGCGGTCAAGGAGAAACTTGATCGTTCGCACGGCATGATCCGCACCGAAGTGATTTGCTCCCACTGTTCATCGCACCTTGGTCATGTTTTCACCGACGGCCCGGAACCAACCGGCCTGCGCTACTGCATCAACTCGGTTTCTCTGAAGTTTGTTCCTGCCGGAGCCTGATCGACTCAAATGCATCCTCTCCGCCGCAAATTGCATTCCGCCGGACACCGCGGCCTGCTGATTCTCAGCGGTAGCCGCGACTGGCAACAGGAACAGATTGCCTCTTTATGGCATGCTTCCGAACAGGTTCTGCTCCTTGGTGAAACAGCTGCCCGCACCGAACAGCTTAAGGCCTCGGCACACCTTGTCGACGGTCGGCAACTTATCCATTATCTCGGGCAGGAAACCGACGGTATTGTGCTGGATGCCCGTCAGGGATTCAGCGCCAATGCGCTTGGTATCACAGCCGGAATGATTCGTGCAGGCGGACTGCTGGTCGTACTGACGCCACCGAAAAAATACTGGCGACAGCTACCCAACCTTGAGAACCGGCGTTTCCTTAATACTCCCTTCAAAGCCGATCAAACCCCCGGGTACTTCTTCCCTTATCTGATCAATCGCCTGAAACCCATGGCTGAAAGCGGGCTGATACATTGGCTGCAGCAGGAAAACCCGCCATCCTTAAACAACATAACACTCGGTGGCGGCACGAAATCGGGGGAGATGCCACAGCCGAGCTTACTCGATGCGACGATGCTCCGTCCCTCACCGGAACAGGCAGAAGCGATACAAGCCATTCGCAGCGTCGCTTTCGGGCACCGCAAACGTCCGTTACTGGTTCACGCCGATCGAGGACGAGGCAAAAGCGCATTACTCGGGCTGGCCGCCGTCGATTGCCTTTTACAGGGAAAAGAACATATCGCAATAACTGCGGCTCGTTTCGACCAGGCAGCCACCGCTTTTCAAACCGCCGAAAAGCACCTTGTTCAATCCGGTTTTGTTCTGGAAAAAAGCCGTCTGGAGCTGGCCTTTGTTCATCAAGGCCGCCGCAAAACCTTGCACTTTGTCGCTCCGGACGAATTACTCGAGGAGCCCAGCCATGCCGATTTGCTTATGGTCGATGAAGCGGCTCACCTGCCGACGCCGCTGCTTGAACAACTTCTACGCACTCATCATCGGATGCTGTTCGCTACGACTCTTCACGGATATGAGGGCAGCGGACGCGGCTTTGAACTGCGTTTTGCCGCAATTCTCGATCGGCTGACACCAAACTGGAAGCGAATACAGCTTCACCACCCCTTGCGCTGGAACGAACATGATCCACTTGAAGAGGTCATCAATCGCCTATTGCTGCTGAAAACCGCGCTGTCGGATCCCCTTTCGGAAACTTCTGGCTCCAAGCCCCCCAAAATTGTTGACCTGGATGCGAAACAGCTGATTGAGCGCCCGGCCATGCTGGAATCGCTGTTTGCACTTTTGAGCGGAGCGCACTACCAGACATCACCGAATGACCTGCAACAACTGCTGGATTCACCGAATCTGCAGATTCTCTGCTCGCTTGATGCGGCATCACAGGTTATCGGTGTCTGTCTAGCCATTGAAGAAGGCGGCCTGAAGCCTGATATGGAAAATCTGCACGGCCACTTGATTCCCCGTCTACTGGTCAAAAACTACGCCGACAAGGAGTTTTTGCAACTGAAAACCTGGCGGATCATGCGCATTGCCGTTCACCCGCAACAGCAAAGACAGGCAATCGGGACCTCTCTGATAGAGCAACTTGTCCAAAAGGCCGAGCAGGCTTGCGTCGACTACCTGAGCAGCAGTTTCGGCGTCACTCCGGATCTTTTGCCCTTCTGGTTTCATCAGGAATTCAAAGCCATACATCTTGGCGTGAAACGCGATAAAGCCAGTGCAACACATGCTCTGGCGGTGGCACGTCCGCTAAGTCGCCAAGCCGACTGGCAGCTGCAGAGCATTACCGACGCCTTTAAGGCCCAATTGCCACACCTGTTAATGGAAAACGTTTTCCGCCAGTCCGACAATGAACTGCTGTGGTCCATTCTTGCCAGCCTGCAGGAAGCGTCTGGATCGAATAGCGAACAATCCGCGCTGCAAGCCTACCTTGCAGGACATAGGCCCTATGAAGCGATCAGCGGTATTCTGTGGCGGTGGAGTCTGGAGCAAGCGCCGCGTCTGCAAAACAGGGCATCAAAAGAAGCCCTTGGTGTCTTGATCGACAAGGTACTGAAGAAACACGCTTGGCAAACTGTTGCTCAAGATCACAAGCTCGCCGGGCGTCGCGGCGTGGAAGATGTTTTAAAGGCTCTGCTGCAAGCCGTTTTATAAACTTGTCGCATTTGCGGCCGTTGCCGGAAATTCATTCAGAACACGGCCATAAAAAAACCGGATAAAAATCCGGCTTTTTATGGCATGACATCGACAAGAATCAGTCGGCGAAAACAACCGTTTTATTGCCGTGAATCAAAACGCGGTCTTCCAGATGATAACGCAAACCGCGCGCTAGAACGGTTTTCTCAACATCTCGGCCAAGGCGTTTCATATCATCGATGGTATGCGAATGCGTGATGCGAATCACATCCTGTTCGATAATCGGCCCTGCATCCAGCACTTCGGTGACATAATGACAAGTCGCTCCGATCAGCTTGACCCCGCGTTCGTTCGCTTGATGATAAGGTCGCGCTCCGACAAACGATGGCAGGAAACTATGATGAATATTAATCACCTGACCGGAATAATCGGAACACATCTGCGGCGGAAGAATCTGCATATACCGCGCCAGAACAATAACATCGGCGTTGTATTTTTCGACCAGCTGTTCGGTTTCGGCAAATGCCTGCGGTTTACTCTCCGGAGTAACCGGCACATGATGAAACGGAATCTGATACCACTCAACCATTGAACGCAAATCATCGTGATTGGCAATGACGCACACCACTTCTCCCGGAAGTTCATCTTCATGCCAGCGATGCAATAGATCCGCCAGACAGTGCGATTCTTTGGAAGCAAACAGCGCAATTTTTTTCGGCTTGGCGGAATCCGAAACATACCACTGCATCTCAAACGCTTTGGCAATCGATTCAAATCCTGCGGAAAAAGCTTCCAGACCGCCGTTTAAAGAGTCCGCCAAAATTTCGTGACGCATAAAAAACCAACCGTTCGCTTGATCGGTATGATGATTGGCTTCAACAATGGTTCCACCCTGCTCGGCAATGTATTGGGCAACGGTGGCGACAATACCGACCTGATCCGGGCAGGAAATCACTAAACGATAAACGTGACTCATAATTTTATCTTTCTCTTTAAATACAACAATGGCCGCAACATTCTGCCGGCCAGCACTTGTCTCGTCTTACAACGGGCAGCAAAATTCGACTGAAGGGGCCAGTTATACCACGCAAGGCTCTTTCAATACAACGGTCGAATTTTCAGTAGACGGAATTTCCGTCTCTTTTCCAGCTGCCTGCCAGGCATCCATACCACCAAGCATATTGATCACATTACCGAACCCCATCTGCTGTAAGGTGTCGGTTGCCAAAGCTGCACGACCACCGGATTTACAGACCACAACCCACGGATCTTCGCGATGATCGCGCAACGCCGGATTTGCACCGGCATATTCCAGATCGGCCGCCGGTTCCAGAACGCCACGAGGAATATTGATGGCGCCTGGAATCGCTGCCGCCAGGTATTCACCCGGTTCACGTACATCCAGAATACGATAACCGTCCGCCATCAATTGCTGCGCTTCATCCAGATCAACTTCCTTAATGCGCTCTTTGGCAGCCAGAATGTATTCCATTAACGTCTTACTCATAATATCTTCTCCATTTGATGGCTAAAAACCGGTGCAATGAAATTTACATGCAACGTACATACAAAAAAAGATTTTAGCGCGCCCTAAGAAAAATTACAGACTAATTTGATCCATCCGAATAAATTCACTTTATTCCCACACTTCTCCCCCCCGGCACCCACAATCAAAAAACAACCCCGTCAATAACCTTAAAATTACCGCGGTAAAAACCGTTCCGACTGCATCCTAAGCGTATTAATTTTCAGCATTTTCCGCTATAATCCCTGCTCCTTTAAATCAGGATCGACCGAACGGTTCCAGCCAAACCTTCAGGAGCAGAGCATGAAAATCGTCTCTTTTAATACCAATAGCGTCCGCCTAAGACTTCACCAGCTTCAGGCTCTGACCGATCAGCAGGCCCCGGACATTATCGGATTACAAGAAACCAAGGTTCAAGACCATGAATTCCCAGTTCAGGATTTGAACGACATGGGCTACGATGTCGCTTTTATGGGGCAGAAAACGCATTATGGCGTTGCACTGCTGTACCGTAAGGGGATCGAATTGATCAGCCTGCAAAAAGGCTGGAAACACGATGACGAAAGCGCGCAGAAGCGCATGATTATCGGTGACTTTAAACTGGAAGACGGACGCGAAGTTCGCGTGATTAACGGCTATTTTCCTCAAGGCGAAAACCGTGAACACCCGATCAAATTCCCCTCCAAACAGAAATTCTACGCCGATCTGATGGACTATCTGCACACGGACTGCGACCCGCAACAAAATCTTGTCGTCATCGGCGACTTCAACATCTCGCCGACCGATCTCGACATCGGCATCGGTGAAGCCAACCGCAAACGCTGGTTACGCGATGGAAAGACCAGCTTCCTGCCTGAAGAACGCGAAATGTGGGCTCGCTTGATTGACTGGGGACTTTTCGATACTTTCCGTACGCTTCACCCGCAAACCGACGACGTTTTCAGCTGGTTCGACTACCGCTCAAAAGGCTTCGAACGCGAACCACGCCGCGGCCTGCGCATCGATACGGTTCTGGCAACCGCTCCCCTGAATAGCAAAGCGATTTCCAGTGAAGTCGGCTATGACATTCGCGGAATGGAGAAACCATCCGATCACGCACCTGTCTGGACCGAGTTTCAGGCTTAAGATTCATACGAACCACAAACCAGATTCAAGAGCATTCTCATGGCCGAAGCCACACACCTTATGATTGCGGTTCAGGTTGAAACCCTGGCACCGAATATTATCCGCCTGTTTCTAAAAGCGGAACATCCGATTTCTTACTCGGTCGGGCAGTATGTCATGCTCGGCTTCGACACCGAAACCCTGAAACCTTTCTCGATCGCCTCAGCCCCTCGCGAAGACGGCCTGTTGGAATTTCATATCCGCGACCATGACCACAGTGACTGGATGAAACGTCTGATTGCCGTCCGAACCGGAGATCACCTGGTCATGCAAGGCCCTAAAGACCAGATGCAATTGCAACCGCCTCATCAACCGGTTATCTTTGTTGCCGGTGGTACCGGATTTTCGCCAATGAAAGCCATGCTGGACGAACTGTTGCGTAATAAGGCAGAAGTCCCGATTCATTTCTTCTGGGGCGCACGTCGTCGCGAGGAACTTTATCTGCATGAAGAGATGATCGAACTCAGCCAGCAACACGCCAATCTGGATTATATCCCGGTCGTTTCCGATGATTTTCACGACTGGAACGGTTTAACGGGGCTGGTACATGAACAAGTATTGGCAAACTTCCCCAACCTGCATCACCATAGCGTCTATCTGTGCGGCCCGTGGCCGATGATCGAAACGGCAAAAAGCGCATTCTTTGCAGCCGGACTCGAAGAAAAACACTGTATTCACTGATTCTAATTACAAAGAACAGAACGCAAAACGCCGCGGAAATCGCGGCGCTTTCAATGTCAAAACCTTCTTTCAAAGCTTCAGGATTTCTTTTCCAGTTGTAGAATCGCTTCCTTATAGGTCAGAGCGGCCTGAGTTTCCTGCCCTTCCGATTCATAACATTGCGCCAAAGCGTGAAAGGTTTCCACCTGTGGTTGCAATCGCAGACTCTGCTTCAAATAACTTTGTCCAAGCCCCCATAACTGACTTTGACAAGCCAGACGCCCCAGAGTCAGTAATAACACCGGATTCGACTCGCGCCCTTTGAGCCATTTTTCAGAAGTCTTCAAACGATCAAATGCCGGTCCGAGCGTCAAACGACCATACTGATAAGCCAGGCGATCATCCCACTGCTTCTTCAGAGCATTTTCCAACCATTGGGCCAGACCGACTTCCTGCCCCCATCCGAGACAGCGCTCGACATACTCGGCCAACACTTCCGGAATCAGCTTCTGTTTGGGTGACAGGGATTGCCATAAGCGATCCAACGTCTCTTCATCGGCCGCAATGGCCAACTGCCCGGCCCAAAGCTCTTTCTCCAGCGCGATCAGATGCTCTTTATCAAACGCCTTGTATTTTTTCAAATACGGCATTAAATCGCGAATTCTCGTCCATTGCGCAAGCTGCTTTAAAACCGCAACCAGCTCTGCCAGAACCGTCGGATGATTCGGGTTTTCCGAATAGAGACCTTCAAGAACCCCCAAAGCCAATTGCGGCGATTTTTCGCTCAACAGACGTGACTCGACCAAACCGATGGTCACATAGTCTTCCGGATACTGATCCCGTGCCTGCTGCAGATAGCTGTCGCGACGAATGTCAGCCCCCTGATTATGCGCCATTTTGGCGGCGCTGAGATAATGCACCAAACCCGCTTCACTCTGCCGGGCACTCTTGATTAAATACTTCTCGGCTTTTTGCCAGTCGCCGTATTCCAGTGCGATCATTCCCTCCGCCATCGCACTTTCCGCTTTACTGTAACGACGGATTCTACGGCGATTCCGCCAAAATTTAGGGAAACGCCACAAATTCCACAGCAGACGAATCACAGCATAACCGCCAATAAAAAGCGCCGCCGCCGCCGCAATCATAAAACTCAAACTGGTTTCAATCACCCAGTCATTCCAAGCCATCGAAACCTGGCCGTTATCGTAGAGCATCAAGCTTGTCAGCAAGGTTCCGGCAGCCAGAACCAATGCCCAAATGACGATTTGTTTCATATCAGTTTACACCCTCCCCGGAAACCGGCTCTTCCGCGGAATTTAAACCACCGCTTTGTAAGATGGCCAGTGGCTGCGGCTGTTTGAACGCCACTTCACGCAATGGCTGCATTGTTTGTCGAATCGACTCTTCCGCCTGCGGAAAATGCTGTTTTATATAAGAGTCAATCGCGCTGACAGCTTCGTGGTAACGCGTACCGTCGCCGGTTTCCGCCGCCCATTGCAAACGATCGACCAGAAGAAGAAGGCGCTGCTTCAATACCTGCTGCATCAGCAGGCTCTCGACTTTGCTCATATCGTCTTCGCCTTCGCGTTTTTTAATGGTCACCAGCTGGGAAAAACGCTGTAACAAGGTCTGCCATGCACTTTCCTGATCAACGGTTTCCAACGAGGCGTCGGGGCGATTTTCCCGGGTAACCGTCGACTCTTGAACTGGTGGTGCAAAATGCAAACTTTTTACCGCATCTCGCAATGCCTGAAATTGCGGTATCTGCGCTGTCTCCTGTTGGCCGAAGTGCTTCAAATAAGCCATGTCTTCACCGATCAGGCGAGACAAGTGTTGCGAATTTTGCGGGTTACTGAAAACGATGGCTTGCTCTAATGCCAGCAATTGCTGTTGGGTTGTCTCCGGTTCAGCTTTCAACAACCATTGCGTATTGATCGCCAAAATCCATTCCTGGAGTTGCATGCCGGTCAGAATCTGCTCTTTTTCCTTAGAGACTTCTTGCGGCTTTTTCTCCCACAGCTTGGCAATTTCCTGCCCCATATCGTTGAGTTTCTGTTGCCACTGATTTTCCAGAGCTTTAAATCCCTGCAATGCCTCGCCATCCGGTTTCATCGCATCACCGGCTTGATCCAGCGCATCGGCGAACTGAGAACTCAGTTGAGCCAATTTTGACTGCAATTTATCCAACTGTTCCTGGGTCGTCTGCCGGATCGCTTGCAGATCCCCCTGACTGACCAGCGGTTGGTTATCCGGATTCTGCGCCGCTTTGGCAACCTCTTTCTTCAGCTTTTCTTCCAGTGCCGTTTCTTGCAGCTGCAACTGCGTTTTCAGTTGCGCCTGTTGCTCGTTCAAAGCAGCAACCTGAGCCTGCAAGCGGTTGATATGATCGACTTCCCAGTCGTTGTTCGGCCGGCTATACACCAAAGCCGCGGCAACGCCAATCAGCAGACCGCCCCATAAAAACTGTTTTAGGTTTCGTCGAAGAAAAGACGGGCCGGAAGGCGGCCGTTCAGACTGTTTTCGAGCCGAGTTTTTGCCCTCCGCATCGCTCTGTTCAGTAGATTCATCGCCGGTTTTCGACGCTTTCTGATAGAGATTTTCGGCCATGACTTCCCCTTCGTAAACCGAACCGTCATTAGAAGAATTTTGTTTTTCTGACATAGCTGCTTTCCCAAATGAGCCTTATGAATTGGCCTTATGAATTGATTACTCGGCGCATGGCCTCAACCACACCCTCGTCGCTTTGCGTTTCAACGACTTCAATTTCCGCCGACCAGCCGTCTTTGCGAAGATATTCACCGATTCTGGCACTGAATACGATCGCGGCATAAACTGAGCGCCACGGATGGGATTCAGTATTCAGCATCGCTTTCAAAGCCAGATAGCTGTCCAAGCTGCTAAACAGAATCACCGGCCTCGCCGCTCGCTTGAACGTCCTCCAGCCTTCGGAGTCAAACTCTTCCCGACAACGCTTGTAAAGATTCAGCTCAAAAACCTGCGCGCCGCGTTCGGCAAAAGTCTCCACCAGTTTGCGGCGTCCGCCGTGGCCTTTCAACATCAGAATTTTCTGACCGTCTAGGCTTTGCATCGATGCATCGGCCAACAGCGCTTCGCTATCAAATTTTTCCCGACTGAAACAATGCAACGGTAATCCCTGCCCCCGACCGACCTCCTGAGTTTTCGCACCGATCGCCAACCAGCGGGCTGTGCTGACAGCATTCAGGCACTCCGCTTTTTCCTCGCAGCTCATGCTCTGCAAACCTTCTTGCCAGCTCTGCAAGGCATTGACGCTGGTGACAACAACCTGATCAAACACTGCGTTCAAATCACGACAGGAAAAGTGGCACCAACGGATCCGCAAGGTCGGCAGCAAAACACTTTTCACGCCGAGAGCCGCCATTTTCTGTTGCAAACCGCCAGCTTGCGCAAGCGGCCGGGTGTTTAAAAATGCGAAGGACTCCCCGGTAGTGTTCAATCGATTAACCAACCGCTTAACCTTTATGCAGATCGTCGGCGTAAACTTCATCCAGAATCTGTTTAGCACCTTGCGCCAGCAGAGCGTCCGCCAGCTGAACTCCTAGAGATTGAGCATCCTGAATCGCACCACGGATTTCCGAACGCAGAATCCGACTGCCGTCCAGCGTACCAACCAGACCGCGAACATAAATTTCAGCGTCTTGCAGTTCAGCATAAACGCCAATCGGCACCTGGCATCCGCCTTCCAGACGATGATTCATCGCACGCTCAGCCGTTGTGCGGATTTCGGTTTCCGGATGATTCAACACCTGAATCAGCTGGAAAACGTCTTCGTCTTTAGAAAAATATTCGATTCCCAAAGTACCTTGAGTCACAGCAGGCAGACAGGTTTCCGGCGGCAATTCATGGCGAATGCGGTCATTAAGGCCCAAACGCTGCAAACCGGACGTCGCCAGAACAATCGCATCATATTCACCGGCATCAAGTTTCCCGAGACGGGTTCCGACATTACCCCGCAAATCTTTTACAATCAAGTCGGGACGCAAAGACATCAGCTGTGCTTTCCGGCGAAGACTGGATGTGCCCAGCACCGCACCCTGCGGCAGTTCTTCAAACGCGGCATATTGATTGGAAACGAAGGCATCAGTCGGTGCATGACGTTCCAGAATCGCTCCCAAAGCAAACCCTTCCGGTAGTTCCATCGGCACGTCTTTCATTGAATGCACGGCAATATCCGCTTCACCGGCCATCATGCGGTCTTCCAACTCTTTGGTAAACAGACCTTTTCCACCGATTTTCGCCAGAGGCACATCAAGAATTTTATCGCCCTTGGTCGACATAGGCAGCAACTCGACCTGCAAACCGGGGTGGGCTTTCTCCAGTTCCGATTTAACAAATTCGGCCTGCCACATGGCAAGCGGGCTTTTACGAGTTGCGATACGTAATGTCTTTTTCATTGAAACTCCAAATAGATCCGGCGAAGACTGCGCGTAAGTCAGGCTTTAGAAAACGGCAGCAAAATTAAATTAACGCGAATAAAACACCCCCCATTTTACTAAAATACCCGCAAAGTTTTAGTTAAAATAGAAAGGGTTTAGGGAAGGATTGATAACAGACTTTCCGCATCGCGACGAGCAAGGAAAATGCTGCAGAGTTTCGATTGGCCGCTTCTGCACCAAAGCGCAATTAAGCGACGGATATTGACCTTCGGTCTCTGGCTGTCAGCGCTGACGGTAATATCCAATCCGGCAAGCGCCCGGCCTTTCACCGGCATTGAGGAATTGGAGAACCTCCAAGCGCTGGCAGTCCAGTCGCAACAGCAACAATTACCGATCATGCTGATGTTCGGTGCCGAATGGTGCGAATACTGCGAGCAGTTACGCCAAGAGGTTCTAGATCCGATGGTTGCCGGCGGTCTTTACGAAGGTAAAGTTGTGCTGATGCGCCATGTCGGTGTTGATGAAAGAGCCCCTTTGCTCGAATGGTCGGGACATTCCGTGAAAAAGGCCGACTGGGCCTATCAGTTGGATGCTGATCTGACGCCAACAATCCTGTTTTTCAACAGCCGGGGACAGGAAGTAGCACCGAGAATTGTCGGCATTGCCGAAATCACACTGTTTACCAATGTGATTCATCGCAGTTTGAATATTGCCTACCGAAATATGGGGCTCGACAAGCAGATTCCGCCGACAGCCGAACTGTTAGAAAAACAGAGCAAACTAGAATGAAATTGAGAAGCGAATGAGTAATAACCAACACAACCAAGAAAAATTATCCAGCGCCCGTTTCAGCGAAGCGACCGACGCTTTCGTCGAAGCATTTACCGCCTCTATCGAGTTTGATCAACGCATGTACAAACAGGACATTCAAGGCTCTATCGCCCATGCGACCATGTTGAGCAAAGTCGGCATTCTCACCGAAGAAGAAAAAAATGATATCGTCAAGGGTCTGAATCAGGTACAAAGCGAAATCGAAAACGGTGAATTCGGCTGGTCGATCAAGCAAGAAGATATTCATATGAATATTGAAGCGCGCCTGACGCAACTGATCGGCATTACCGGCAAGAAACTGCACACCGGACGTTCACGTAACGATCAGGTCGCCACCGACATTCGTTTGTACATGCGTGACGAAATCGACGCCATTATTCCGGAAATGATCCGCCTGCAACAAGGCCTGGTCGAATTAGCCGAGCAGGAAGCCGACAGCATTATGCCGGGCTTTACCCATCTGCAAACCGCCCAGCCGGTCACCTTTGGCCATCACATGATGGCGTGGTTTGAAATGATCAAACGTGATCTGGAACGTTTGCAGGATTGCCGCAAGCGCGTGAACACCCTGCCGCTTGGTTCCGCAGCTCTGGCCGGAACGACCTATCCGATCGACCGCGCCATCACGGCCGAACTACTGCAATTCGATCGCATCAGTGAAAACTCATTGGACGGTGTTTCCGATCGCGATTTTGCCATCGAATTCACCCATTTCGCGGCCACCCTGATGATGCACTTGTCACGCTTCTCAGAAGAATTGGTTTTATGGTCTTCGGCACAATTCCAGTTTATCGATCTGCCGGATCGTTTCTGTACCGGTTCTTCGATTATGCCGCAGAAGAAAAACCCTGACGTGCCGGAACTGGTGCGCGGAAAAACGGACGGGTTTACGGTCATTTGATGAGCCTGCTGACCCTGATGAAATCTCAGCCGCTGGCTTATAACAAAGATAATCAGGAAGACAAAGAACCGTTATTCGACACCGTTGATACCGTCAAAGGCAGCTTGAGAGCTTTTGCCGATATGGTTCCGGCAATTATCGTTAAACGCGAAATGACTTATGAGGCGGCGAAACGCGGCTTCTCAACCGCAACCGACCTAGCCGACTATCTGGTTGGAAAAGGCTTGGCTTTCCGCGACTCCCACGAAGTTGTCGGATTGGCCGTTGCCCACGGTGTTAAGACCGGGCAGGATCTATCGGAAATGTCATTGGAAACCTTGCAAGGTTTCAGCGATAAAATTACCGATGACGTTTTTGAAGTGCTGACACTGGAAGGTTCGGTGGCGGCACGTAATCATCTGGGCGGAACCGCACCGGATCAGGTTCGTGCCGCGGTGATCCGCGCCAAAGCCTATCTGCAAAGCCTGTAAAATTCGTTTACCCCAAAAAAGAAAAACGGCAGGCAAATTGAATTTGTCTGCCGTTTTTTATGCCGGTAATGGATCCATCAGTCTTCCAGTTGAATCACCGAACGCACCGACATCTCCTTATAGCGGAACTGATTCAAGGCAACTAGATCCACCACACACGCCATGCCTGCGACTTCATAACCAACCTTCTCACACAATTCAGCCGCCGCACCCATGGAACCACCAGTGGCAATCAAATCATCCAATAAAACCACTCGACTTCCATCCCCTTTTTGCATTTCCAAAGCATCGCTACCGTATTCCAAACCGTAAGCGATAGAGGCACAAACATTCGGTAATTTTCCAGGTTTGCGGACTTTAATAAACCCTTTATTGTGTTTATACGCCAGACCGGCGGCAAAAATAAATCCTCGCGATTCGATACCGGCCAAGCAGTCAATCGAAGCCCACTCCTCTTCGGAAAAGAGCGCACTTAAGGCATCAATCGTCTCATTAAAATGCGACTTGAGAAGCGGGGAAATGTCACTGAAAAGGATACCGGGTTTCGGAAAATCCGGCACCTGGTCCAAATATTGTGCAAGAGGGTGTGTCGCCATAGCTGCAATCCATTTTGAAAAACCCTGTTATTTTAATCAATTCGCGAGAATGAAAAAACAAAAAACCGTCTGCCGCTCAAGCGAATGCCGACAACGAATCAAACCGACCGATGCCTCCCGATCATCACAGCGAAACCAAAGCAAACTTCAAATGCACTCCCCTGTTCTCGGGATGGGCAGTCTGTTGCAGATTTCATACCATATCAGAACCCATGGTATTTTCTCCGGGCGCCTTCTCTGCCGTGCGGTTAATGAAACCGCGGAGAAAAATGGCAAAGTGCAGAACGCCACGAAAAATAAGGAAAAGAACATGAAAATCCAAAACTCGCTTCTTATCGTCTTTTTATCGATTTTCCTCTTCGGATGTAACGAGGAGACTTCAACAAACAATCAAACGACTTCAGGAACCGGTAACACCAACGAAAGCAGTGCGACCATTCCAGCCAGCATCAGCGGGCAATATACCTTTACTTTTACAGAATCTCAAACCGGCTCGGGTATTGCCGACGGTACTGTGACGGTTTTCAATATCGGTAATGACGGCACTCTGGTCATCGACGGCACAAAAACCTTAACAAACCCCGTTCTGTATAAAAACAATCCATACGAAGCAATCTGGACCGATACGTCCGCGCAATTGAAATATGCCGCCTCGTCGATTATCGATGGAGAAACCCTGAGAGAAATCAATATCAGCAACAACACCTATTATGACGACACCGCAAATTTCAAGTTCTACGGTCAGTACAAAGACTCGTCGGCTAATCCGGCTCAATGTGTGACAGGTTACGGTACTGTGAATATCACTCCCGAAGCCCAGTTGACCGAAACGGAAACCAAAGGATTTACCAGTTTCTGTCCGACAGAAACACCAAGCATTACAGCCAACGACAGTGACACTCTCGCCGTACAATACACCGGCACCGAAAGCTCCCTGACGATCTACGATCGCTATTACATCAATTTTGCTGATGTCACCTTACACATTGGCTATTATCGCTGGAAACTGGAAGGAAGCGGAAACCTGTCAGACTTGCCAGGTGTCACACTGGATAAAAACGCCAAAACAGTCAAATTTGAAAATGCGGTGTTGGTACCCAAAAAAGTGACGTTCAACGGCACCACTTATCAAGCCAGCGGCAGTCTTACTTTAAACGGCACCTTGGCTTACGCACTTTAAACAGGAGCCTATCGCCGAATTTCTGATCGGCCGACTTGTCTAGCTGACAACCAGCGGAAACATCTCTTCCGGCATGTCGGAAGGCTTCTTTAAAAAAGCACCAGCCAAAACAAAAAACCGCCGGTACCCAAATCGGATACCGGCGGCATAAACACAATCGACGACTTTTCGTGCCGATTCGGTTTAACCGGGCTCTTTAACTCTGTGAAGGATCATTGTTTGAATGAGTGTTCAGCAGAATACTCAACAAACCACCACCGACATCAGCGGATGTCGAACTGCCACCAGAAGTAATACTGGTTTCCGCCTCAGCAACCTCTTGATCCCCCTCTTGATCCCCACCAAGTGCCGATCCAAGCAAACCGTCCAGCGTCTCATCAACGGTGGAAACCAGATCACCGATCAAATCACCGGCATCCAAAGGATTGGCTTCCCCTTCGCTTCCTGCCGTGTTTAAAACACCGTCCAGCACTCCACCGACTTGATCAAGAACCCCGGTAATTTCCGAAGCATCCGCCAGAGAAGTTTCCGGTAACACCGACTCAAGCGTATCGGTCACCGAGCTGACCAGACCATCTAGGTCGGTAAGTTCAGAGATATCTCCATTTAAGGTCTCGCCAAGCTGACCGACGACCTGCTCAACCACCCCGTTCAGCTCTCCGCTATCGGCAAGACTGGTGTCTCCTAAAAGACCTTCCAAGCCTCCAATTACGGCATCTGCCAGATTCCCTGTCTCCAGAAGATCACTGCCAAGTCCTCCAGATAACGAATCCACGCCAAGAACTGATGTCAGTTCTTCACCAATCTGGCTCAACAGTTCCGGCCCATCCACCGAGTCTTCAAAGCCATTCTGGCTCAAAATACCGTCCAAAGTGCTTTGTACCGTATCAATCAGTTCTCCATTATCAAGCAGTTCAGCAATATCCGTCGGGTCACTTCCCAAAGCATCGCTCAACTCGCTGGAAACCTGATCGACAATTCCGCCAATATCCGTAATCTCCGCCAACGACGATGTATTCAAAATCGATTCGATTGTCGCAGAAACGGTAGAAATCAGATTTTGCGGCTGAACAAGGCTGTCGGAGGAACCCGACGACAGTACACCAGCCACATCACCGGTTAGCAGCTGACCGACGCTGCTGGTTACCTCATCGACCGTTTGATCAAGTCCGCTCAAATCAATACCAGCAGCATCCTCAAGCACATCGCTCACTCCGGCAACCAACTGATCCACCGATCCCGAATCGCCAACAAAATTATCGATCGATTCTACAAGCGAGTTTTCACCATTAAGCAGGTTTTGCACATCGGTTGTCACCTGATCTTCTGGCTGATCAATCGCGCCCAAATTAGTCCCCAGGGCATCATCGACAACGTCCGTAACTCCATCAACGACCTGATCCGCCGAACCTTGTTCGCCAAGCAAGCTTCCGCTCGAAGAACCCAATACACCAGTCAATCCTTCCAACAGATCAGAAACCGCTGTCGTCACACTATCCAGTGGTTCATCTAGAGCGCTTAAATTCGTTCCCAGCAAATTGTCGACTAGATCGGTGACCCCATCGACCACCTGATCTACCGAGCCTTCATCGCCCAGCAGGCTTTCGACCGTCTCACCCAAATCCGCTTCGCCGGTCAACAGGTCTTCAACATCAGTAGTGACATTGTCCAGTGGCTTGTCAATCGCTCCCAGATCGGTTCCCAACAGATCGTCAACCACATCGGTGACCCCATCGACCACCTGATCTACCGAGCCTTCATCGCCCAGCAGACTTTCGACCGTCTCGCCCAAATCCGCTTCGCCGGTCAACAGGTCTTCAACATCAGTAGTGACATTGTCCAGTGGCTTGTCAATCGCTCCCAGATCGGTTCCCAACAGATCGTCAACCACATCGGTGACCCCATCGACCACCTGATCTACCGAGCCTTCATCGCCCAGCAGACTTTCGACCGTCTCGCCCAAATCCGCTTCGCCGGTCAACAGGTCTTCAACATCAGTAGTGACATTGTCCAGTGGCTTGTCAATCGCTCCCAGATCGGTTCCCAACAGATCGTCAACCACATCGGTGACCCCATCGACCACCTGATCTACCGAGCCTTCATCGCCCAGCAGACTTTCGACCGTCTCGCCCAAATCCGCTTCGCCGGTCAACAGGTCTTCAACATCAGTAGTGACATTGTCCAGTGGCTTGTCAATCGCTCCCAGATCGGTTCCCAACAGATCGTCAACCACATCGGTGACCCCATCGACCACCTGATCTACCGAGCCTTCATCGCCCAGCAGACTTTCGACCGTCTCGCCCAAATCCGCTTCGCCGGTCAACAGGTCTTCAACATCAGTAGTGACATTGTCCAGTGGCTTGTCAATGGCTCCCAGATCGGTTCCCAGCAGATCGTCAACCACATCGGTAACCCCATCGACCACCTGATCTACCGAGCCTTCATCGCCCAGCAGGCTTTCGACCGTCTCACCCAAATCCGCTTCGCCGGTCAACAGGTCTTCAACATCGGTAGTGACATTGTCCAGTGGCTTGTCAATCGCTCCCAGATCGGTTCCCAGCAGATCGTCAACCACATCGGTGACCCCATCAACAATTTCATCGACAACGCCATCTGGCCCCAACAAAGTTTGGTCTGTACCGTTATCTCCTCCCAGATCATCAAGTAGCGAAGAAGCTTTCTGGGCCAAAGAACCTCGTCCCACCAGCATTTCATTACCAATCCCACCTACCCCCGTCGGCAGTCCATAGCCTGAATCGACAGCCCCATCATATGCCAGACGATCCACTACCAACCCAGTAGCGGAACCACTGCCAATGACGTCTTCTTCGCCGGCTGCCGGCGTATCCAGGTCATTGATATCTTCGACACTCAAAGCACCCTGCGGCGTCAAGTTATCCAAAGCTGCCTTTGATGCCCCGACAGCTCCTTCTTTAGAAGAGAGAAAACTGTCTAAATTTAATTCAGAAAACGGTCCGACAGGAACGTTCTCTCCGTTGACCAGACCCAAAACCAGGCTGCCTGACTGAGTTTGCAGAATATCTCCACTGAAAACCTGATCACCCATATCAAGAGTACGCAGCTCGCCTGTCACGGGATTAAGGGCTTGGACCACCCCTTCTATTGATGTAATTTCACCGACTTGTGGTTCATTATGTCCTCCAACACACTTCATTAACTTTAAGATTGCGACCCAAACCCATGCCCACAGGTTTGCCTTATTTAAAGTTAACGGCCGATGACCGGGAGCCTTAAGAGAAAAAAACAACAATTGTCGAACAGAGAAAAAACGAGAGAAAATAAGAAGTTATAGACAAAAAAATAGCCCCATAAAGGGGCTATCAAACATCATGGATGAATATTTAATTACGAGTTGTCATTATTACCTAACAGGTTCAAGTTCAGAATATCCAAACCGCTCAACAAACCTTCTCCACCACTGCTTTCAGGAGGATTAGCTGTTGAATCCACACCGTCAACAACATTATCAACTGCGTCAGTCACCTGGTCAGCAAGCAGATCAACCGCCTGAGTCACATCGTTGGCACCAAGAATGCTGTCCAGAACATCAGTCACTTCGTAAACCACATTATCAACGGTGTCAGTCAAAGAGCTGACGTCGGTAAGTGCTTCCAACTCATCAGTCACACCATCAACCAGGTTATCCACCACACCGGTCAATTGAGTTGTATCCAAACCAAGTGCGTCACCGGCAAATTGATCAACCGCATCAGTCACATCATCAATAAACGGATCCAATTGATTTGCAACACCTTCTCCGTAACCGATCAACAAGCTATCGACACCATCGGTTACACCATCAACCAAATCGGTTAGCGGATCGGTAAGCTGATTCAGTCCCAGTGCATCACCCAAACCACCAACAACTTGATCAACAATACCGTCAACCGTATCAGTCAAGCCGCCACCAGCGCCGTTCGGGCCAGTGACCAGATCGTCGACACCTTGAGTCAATTGAGCGACAAGATCGTCGACACCCTGAGTAATACCAGAAGTATCAATGCCCAATCCACCGGCCAGATAATCCACACCGTCAGTCACATCGTCAACCAGTTCATCAACCGAATCGGTCAATCCAGTACCGGTATCATCCGCTGCTGGCGCAGCTCCGCTGTTTGAATCACCAACCAACAGATCACCAAGAACCGGAATACCACCAAGCAGATCGCCTACAACCGGGATTCCACCAAGTAGACCACCCAGAAGACCGCTGTTACCGCTGCTACCACCGGTTAGACCGGTTAGTAGTCCGGAAACACCATCGGTAATATCATCAACTAGATCATCAAGCGGGCTCAAGTCAGCACCACCTAGCAGATCGCCAAGAGTGTCCGTCAAACCATCAACAACCTGATCAACCGAACCGGCATCACCAAGCAGGTCATCAACCGTTTCGCCCAAACCATCCTGACCGGTCAGAAGTTCTTCAAGGTCAGTTGTCAGGTTATCAACTGGCTGATCCAATGCGCTTACATTAGTACCAAGCAGGTCATCAACCGTATTTGTCAAACCGCCAACCAGCTGATCGGCAGAACCAACAGGCCCCAACAGACTGGTCAAGAAGTTTGGCAGATCCAAATTTCCGGAAAGGAGTTTATCCACCAGCTCTTGAACATCCGTAGTCACTTCATCAACCGGCTGATCCAGTTCTCCAAGGTTGGTTCCCAGCAAGTCATCAACGGTTGTGGTGACGCCGTCAACCAACTGATCGGCAGAACCGACCGGACCAAGAAGGCCTTCCAGGAAACCATCCAAATCCAAATTACCGGCAAGCAACTCGTCTACCAGTTCCTGAACATCGGTTGTCACTTCATCAATCGGTTGATCCAAAGCACCGGTATTGGTGCCAAGAAGGTCATCTACCGTATCCGTTGCACCGCCAACAACCTGATCCACGGAACCATTTTCACCCAGAAGGTTATCAACGGTGCCAGCCAAGTCTTCTTTACCTGTCAACAGGTCTTCAAGGTCGGTTGTCAACTGATCTGTCGGATCATCAAGCGCGCCAAGATTCGTACCCAGTAAATCATCCACCAGAGAGGTTACATCGTCGATCAACTCATCCGCATAACCATATGGTCCGAGAAGGGTTCTATCGCCATCGGTCGGAGTGGTTGAAGGAGGCGTCACAATTCCGTTCGTTTCGCTTTCACCGCCCATGGACGTACGGCCGACGATGACAGGGCCACCGATACCACCGTTCTCAGCGAGACCGAATCCAGAAGTAACACTACCTTCCGCACCAGTACGGTCAACAACATACCCGTAACCTGCAGCACTGCTTGGCGCACCAGCATCACCGGCTGCTGTAGCTTCCAATTCATTAATATCGGAAGTACCCAGCGCTTCGCCGATACTTTCCGCACCTGCAGCCGCATCCGTCGGATCCATTAGTTTTGCAACCGAAGTCACATCACCGTCCAAACGCATTTTAGTGTTGCTTCCAAGGTTAAGCTCATCGCCGTTCATCATGCTGACGCTGACTTTACCATCAAGAGTTTGTAACATTTCGCCACTGAATACCTGACTACCTACACCCAAAACTCTAACTTCACCGGTTGTAGGGTTTATAGCCTGTACAACGCCTTCAAGGCTTGTTACTTCTCCAACTATAGTAGACATATTGTCCTCCAAATATATTGTTAGGCTGTAAATCGAATCTTTCTTAAGTTAACTAAAGTTTATCGAAGCCAGCCCCAGCCTGCTAGTGTACCAATGGACAGTATTGACACTTTTTTCTAAAAAAATGTATCGGGCAACATCCGCTTTAGTGAATACTTCACCGAAAAAACAAAAGGACACTCGAAGGTGTCCTTTTTTCTATATCAACATACTGGCTTGACCGACTGACGTCAGCTTTCAGCGAAGTCGATTAACCCAACAGGCCGTCAAGCAAACCGGTAACCGGAGCCAGAATACCCAGAAGGCCGGCGTCACCGCTGGTTGACGCAGAGGCTGACGCGTTGCTGCTACCGGCTGATGCATCTGCAGATGCAGAACCTTCCGCAGCACCAGGATCAATACCTAGAAGCGTATTCAACAGACCGCCAATTAAACCGTCATCAGCCAGTAAATCTTGGATATCAAGCGCTTCAGCACCATTGTTGATTAATTCACCAACAATCGGCAAACCACCAAGTGGGCTGCTGTCACCCAACAAAGCACCGCCCAATCCTTCAGCACCCAACAGGTGAGTTAACACGCCGTCTTCACCTAAAACAACGCCAACCAGCTGTCCGGCAAGACCTTCGGCACCCAAAAGACCGTCAACACCAGCGATATCGTGGATGATGCCGGAAGTTCCAAGAATGTCGCCAACAATCGGAAGGTCTCCAAGCGTACCAAGAAGATCACCGACCAACGGCAAACCGATCAACAAACCGCCATTATCACTTCCGAAGAAGTCACCTACTACAGGAAGACCGGATAGAAGGCTTCCACCACTCAGCAAGTCACCAACTAGCGGCAAATTACCAAGCAGACCACCAACCAGACCGTCTTCAGCAAACAGACCACCGATTACCGGAAGATTGCCAAGAATCGGAATTGCCCCACCATCAAAAATTCCATCAACAATGTGTGAAATTTCAGTCAACAAGTTTCCTGCCGGAATGGTTTCATGCAAATAATCCGTCAATTCAGTAATCAAAGGACTCGCCGCACGCAATTCACCGATCAGAGGCTTGACCAGCAACTCGGTAACATCACCAACAACCGGAATCGATTCCAAAAGCGTAAAAGTACCTGCGACGCCGTCACCTTGCAACAACCCACCGCCTAAAGGAAGCAAATCACCAAACATCAAGGCCGAGTCCAAGATTTCATTCACAACCGGAATACTGCCCAAAGTTGTCAAAGCCGGCTCAATACCCGCTCCGATTACCGGAATTTTATAACCGACTTCAACAAGATCCGACGCTGTTCCGGTTCCCATGAAAGGCTCTGAAATGGTTTGCAACTCCTGAATGATCGGCGATGCAGCAACTTTTGCAGTGATCGGTTCAATGATAGACGCACCAGGCACAGCAGCGTGCAGAGTGCTTGTCAGGAAACCGACATCTTCACCAATATACGGAATAAAAGGGGAACCTACGGCAAGCAAATTCAAACTTGGCCCTACCAAAGGCAATTCATTGACCAATTGAAGCGCGGCGGCGACGCCGTCGTCGGGATGAGGGTTTGTATTTGGATATACATTCAAGAAACTTGTTAACATGATTCTGCTCCGATTTCTAATTAGATAGGATTTTTAATTAAAGTTTTCCGATCCCGGCCGATATTTGTTTTTTATAGGCTCTAAATCAGACCGTTTTTCCACTTGTGATGCCATATTACCGAAGTCAAATCGGCATAACTACTGTACCGTGGTACAGTCTATGTATGGCAACCATGCTTTTCAGGCAGAAAAAACCAAATATATTGTTGATATATAAAAATAAACACACTAAATATGGTAAAAGTTTTTTCTGCAAAAAATATTTCTAATTATCTATAAGTAAAATCTTTCAACACTCATCTATTTTATTTATTATTAACCTCTGAAGCAGGCCTCGTAATTCTGCCATTTATTCTCCAGTGCAATATCTGATCAATGATTCACGGAGATTTCATGTAAAGAAAATTTCACAAATCACCTGCCGCTATCCCGTTGAATAGGTTTGATTTTCCAATCACTATAAAATAAACTTATCTATGCATAAGAAATTAAAGATTTCTTCATACTTCTTCAAGTTTTCGTAATTGACCGCCTATTTGGCCAGGAGTAAACTAAACCCGTGCTTAAATAATTCAGATTGAAATTTCGGATTTATCTAAGTCGGACTTTTCTTATAGTCTATTTGTTTTCTTCCTCCCAAGAGGAAAACATTGCTCCTCAGCTTAAAAGCGTAGTAAGACCAAGTGCTACGCTTTTTTTATTTCCGGCTGTTTTACTTTCTGCCAGCCTCCGTCTTCCCAGCAATTTCAAAAAGGTTTTCCGATGTCGAATGAGAATCCCAATAACCGGCCTTATAAACATGGCCACGGCAGCGATGAACAACACCGCCAAGATCAAGCCCTTTTCAGCACTCTGTTAGAACACCATCAACAGTTAAAACGGGAAACCGAAAAACTTCCGAACGGTATCCGCAGTTGCACCACGTCGGAAAACTCCGAACTGGCTCGTATCATTCAAGAACATGTCGTCGGCATGGAAAAACGCTTTGCCGGCGGACGGGCAATTCGTTCTTGGGATCCGCTGTTCGCAGCGCTGTTTGAATATAAAGATCAGATCAATATGCAATACAATATGATTGATGGTGGTGTCGAAGCTGTTCTGACAAGTGACGATCCGAAGTTGATCGAGTTGATTCACTGTCACGACGACACTCTGCACGGCTTCGTCAATCGCGGTTTTGCCGCCGGTGGTGAAGAAAGCCCAAAACCGGGCTGGCTGGAATAGAGCAAACCTGCCAAAAGAGAAACCCTGATTCCTTGAAAATTACGAAAGCGACTCTATATATCAGCCAATAGAGACAAGGAGATCCACGGTATGATTACAATGTGTCCGCACTGCGGCGCTCTCAACAGAGTCGCCGAAAACCAACCCTCAGCCAAAGCCACCTGCGGCAAGTGCAAGCAATCCCTGTTTACCGGTAAACCGGTAGAAATGAATGCCGAACAGTTTCAACGCACTTTAAATAAAAGCGATCAACTACTGGTTGTGGACTTTTGGGCACCTTGGTGCTCATTTTATGGGAACTAATTTTTATGCTTTACCGATAAAAATAATGGTAAAGGCGACATTCACTAATACCAATCTTAAAAATTGTGCATTTCCAACCCCAACATCTAAATCTAAAATTGAGAAAATCCCCCAAAATAAGAACAATGTTTGAATAAACATTAATGTCCGTGTTCGCCCATCTAAGAAAAATTTCGTAGAGAAACTTGCTTGACCACTCAATAAAAGCCATACTTTGGAAAAATATAAATACAGATAGGCTTATGGATATTCAGTACTTGGACCCCAATGGAATTAACCCATTTGAAGTTAAAGCTCATAACAAGCTAAGAAAAGCACTACCCGATTCATGGAAAGCGTATGCTTCTCTTGAAATTCTGGGAGTCCAGAAAGGCGTAGCCCCTGAAATTGACTTAGTCATCGTCGCCCCGGATAGAATCATTCTTGTCGATCTTAAAGAATGGAACAACACCATAACATCAAAAAATGGCAATTGGATTAGCGCTGGCCATACTCATCCCTCACCAGTTCGAAAAATCAACTACAACGCTAAACTACTGCTCCAGAAGATTCAAAAACATGCCTATAAGCTGCCACAGAAAAAACCTCCTTTTATCATGGGGTGTGTTGTGCTTTGCGGCACAGCAGGAAAAGAAAAACTCAGTGAAGAAGAGCAGGCAAAGGTATTTACCTGCGATGAATTTGCACAAATAGGCAAGCAAGAAGTTCGCGACGAACTTTTAGGTCAAGTTTATACAAAATTTGCTAACCGAGAAGAAAGACCAAATGCCTATTTAGCGTTTTGGGACAAGTTTTTTTCAACAGACAGCAATGATTTTGCGCCCAGAGCCTATACTTTTTCTCAATACAAACAAGTCGGAAGGCCACTGTTTAAACATAGAAATGGTATCTATAAAGAGTTCGAGTCCGTGCATGTAGAGAACAAGTCTTATCGAGCGTTAATGAGAAGATGGGATTTTCTTGCAAGCGACATAAATGACCTTGGAATTGATCCCAAAAAAAGAAAGGAAATAGCGAATCGTGAATTCAACGTTCTTGGCTACCTAGATCAATTTGGTGACCGCGATGTAGAAGAAAGCCATCTTAAGATTAAAATGGTTCCATCGGCCGGCGACATCCCTCTGGATTTTTGTGAGCTTTATGATTGGCCAAAAAACAAAATGCGGCTTGATGACTTTATGGCACGTAACAATGCATTAAGCATTGAAACCAAAATCCCGCTAATGGAAAAGGTTTTATTAAACCTTTCCAAGATTCATGAATTAAACGTAGCACACAGAGATTTAGGCATTCATAGTATCTGGATGGCATTGCCAGCTGAAGTCATATTTTCAAATTTCTTGAGCTCAACGTATCCTGACAACAAAGGTATTAGCGTTAATAATCTTAGGGGATTGTTAAGCAACAACAGTTCAAGTCTTCCTGAAGACGTCTACGATGATCCTAATGGCACACCATTTTCTCGAGACATCTATCAAATTGGTGCCGTCATTCATTATATCGCTTACGGAAGTTACCCAGCCAAGAATACAGATGGTTTCTATATCATCGACGCTCAAGAAGAATCCAAACTGTCTCAAAAGCTATATGGCTGGATGAAGACGGCTTTAAGCGAAGATGCGACCAAACGATTTAAAAATGCAACAGATGCGCTAGAAAGCTTTGTCGATGTCGTTAAAGGTGATTTTGAAAGCAAATTAAGCGTCAAGACAAACTTTATCGAGAATCTCATCACTGACATCAACCCTTATCTAGATTTCAAGATAGGAGAAATGATTTCTCAAAATGGCAATGCATCAACATACAAGGATACAGAAGGTTACCACGTCATCAAAATCTGGTCGGGTGCAAATCTTTATAATCCGGACAAAACACCAAAAGTTAGAGCCATTAACTTTCTCGAGAATATTGAATCTCTAAAAGAGTCGAAGCTTAACTGCACACCTGAAATTGTAGACTTCGGTTACAGCCAGTTAACATCCTCTATTTATTTGCGATATAAATGGATAAATTGGGCAACTTGGGAGTCTTGGTCGGAAGTGGCTACCGATATAGACTTGGTACATCCTGTTGCCCAAAAGCTGCTTAAATCTGTCGGCGAATTACATGACCACGGCTTTTCTCATCTTGATATGCAGCCAAAAAACATCATTGTCAATGAAGATGAAAACAAGCTGGTATTTATCGACCTGTTTGGGTCGCCAGGGCAACATATTGAAGAGACTCCGGCATATCTGCCTGAAAACCATGAAGCACTTAGTGACGCATCCAATAACCGATTCGCAGCAATCAAGCTTATTCACGAGCTCTACGAAAAGCTTGGCGAGGTGGCTATAACACTTCAAACCGAGCAGCTTTTAGAAAAGACAGAAATCATCTCAAAAGACGTTGAAGACTTTCAAGAAACTCTAGAAAAAATCATTAACCCGGTCGAAGAGGTTCAGACCCCGATATTTACCATAAAGAGTAAGTTTTTTGAAAACGAGCATGAGTTACTAGCAGACAATGGCGTATTTTATGTCCATTTTAGAATACAAAACAACAGGAAGGGAAAGGATCCACAATTAAAGATCACGATAACTGGCCGTTTAGAGCAGCTTGAACTCTCTTTCAATGAAAAGTCACTAGCATTTGAACACGCAAGAATTAAAGAAATTGACCAAGCAAGGTTTATCTCCAATAAGCGGTCTTGCCATTTAAGCCTTGAAGCCAAAATATCTATAGAGAGCAATCACTTTTTAGCTTGCGAAGCGTTACCTGAACTTTTATTTACGAGGCCAGAATATAAAGACTTCATCGCCCCTGAGGTAGACAATTCTAAATATAACGGTGAATTGTCCAGCAAAGAACTTGCGATTGAAACCAAGGAAATCTGGAAGGCCTTGATGGACACCGAAGAGGATGCCCATCCAAAAATAGAAGTTCAAGGCAATATCTTTGAAAAAGGAGAGTCTCGAGAGCTCTGCTTTAAGTATACAAGCGCCAGTACATTCGAGTTTGATTTAAAAACAGATGAAATACAACTTAAAAGAAAAGTTGGAGGCAAGTCTACACAAATAGCGAAAGTCATTGATTATGACGGCAATCTCATGACTATTCTGAGAACACGTGGTAGTTTTGCGAACACGATTAAAGCGGGAGATTCTTTTACTCTTGTGAGTACGCTGAGCCAATCTTCAATACACAAAAGACATAAAGCAATCACAAACATCATTCAACAAAAATGCGTCATTAAAAATCTCACGCGATACTTCAACCCAACTCTTAATCTGCCGCCAGAGGATTATGGAGTAGTCGTAAGCGATGCAGAGCTTGATATTTATTCAGAAGTAGATGAAAACGGAAAATTCATCAAAGGCCTGAATGAAAGTCAAAGAAAGGCGTTTAAGAACCTCTATCGCTATGGTCCGGTAGGTTTATTACAAGGACCACCCGGTACAGGTAAAACCTCGTTCATCAGTTCCTTTATTCATTATTTGATTTCCAAAGGTGAGAAACATATTTTGTTGGTCAGCCAGTCCCATGAAGCTGTCGACAATGCCGCGCATAAAGTTAGAACTCTTTTTAGGGAAAACAATATTGAATTGGACATTGTCCGACTAGGTGATGAACGACAAGTTTCTTCTGAATTGAGAGATGTTCAAGAAGATTCGCTAAGAGAAGCATTCAGAAGCAAATTCCAAGCAGAGTTTAAACAGCGTTTTTTGTCTTTATCCAAAGTCTTTGGGATTAAGGAAGCTTACCTAAAAGAGATAATTGAATTTGAAAAATTCTTAGGTATAACGCTCGAAAGGTTGATTTTCCTGAAAAAAAACAAGAGTTCTTCTTCCGAAATTAAGAGAAAATGCGACAAAACAGAGCAATTATTCGAAGAAAAATTTGAAGCATTTTGCGATGGCAAAGAGCTTAAGTTTCCACAGCAAGACACCCCTATAGACAAGATAAGAGATAGGATTTATGAGTTATTGGCACAAAAACATGAAGTTCATAATGAAAACACTGTAGACAGGGTTAAGAAAACCTTTTTGTTAACGAAAGAGTTTATAGACACATTGTCTAATTCAAAAGCGAAATTCCAAGACTTTTTGGTACGCTCTCGCTCTCTAGTATGTGGAACATGTGTCGGGATTGCTCGAAATCATTATGAATTAGAGCAAAATACTTTTGATTGGGTCATTATTGATGAAGCAGCTCGCTCTACAGCCAGCGAGCTTTCAATCGCGATGCAAGTCGGTAAAAGAATCCTTCTGGTGGGAGACCATAAACAGCTGGCACCCATGTATGAAGAAGAGCATATCAAAAGTGCGCTTTCTGAGCTTAGAGGGATTACTGAAGAACAATTAGTCCGCAGTGACTTTGAGAAAGCCTTCTTATCCGGATATGGCCAAAATATCGGACAAACCTTATCGGTTCAATACCGGATGGTTGAGCCGATAGGCAATTTGGTCTCAGATTGCTTTTATGACGGATTCTTATCAACCGGAAAGACATCAGGCGAGTCCTATTTTAACGAACTGCCAAAACAATTCGGTGGCACAGTTACCTGGGTGGATACATCGGATGCCGGTTCCAACGCCTATGAAAAGAAGGTTGGCAATACCTATCAAAACAAATATGAATCGGACTCAATCTTAAAGCTTGTTGAGGAGCTCTCTTCTCAGGAAGAGTTTTATGAAGAGCTGAAGACAAAAAGCGACAAAGAAGTACCGATTGGGATTATTTGCATGTACAAGGCACAAAAAACAGTGTTACTTCGCTCACTCTATGAAACTTCATGGGGAAAAAACATGATTCAACAAGGAATGCTCAAAGTCGATACTGTAGATAGCTATCAGGGTAAAGAAAACGAAATCATTATTCTAAGCCTTGTTCGTAGCAATAAGAGGCAAAAGTCTGGTTTCTTAGCTAATGAGCAGCGCTTAAATGTGGCGCTTTCCCGTGCAAAAGAAAGGCTCTATATTTTTGGTAATACAGATATGTGGGCCAAAAAGAACAATAAAACTCCTATAGAAAAAGTCTTAAATTATATCCAAAGCAATAAAGACTCTGATTATCAAATCATCCCATCGACATCATTTTTAAAAGGCGACACTCATGAGTGAAAACCCAAAAGAAATCGTACTAAATGAAGTCAACTTTACACTTCCTGTTAAAAGGTTTTTAATCGAATTTTCGGAAAGAAAACAAAAAGAAATGTCGGTCACCCGGGAGTTTGTTTTGCGTTTCATTTTTTTAAGTGAGGCATGCACACCGGCTGACATAACTGAATTTTTTGGATTTACGTTTAAAGAGGCAAAATATGTATTAAAGTCTCTGGAAGAATCGAGCTATATCAAATGGGTTAACGACAGCGTATCGTTAACCGACTATGCAAAGAACAACTTTATCGCTAAAGAAGATAAGGATATGCCGCGCTTTTTTGAAGTATCAGATGATACAAGGAATATTGGTTTCGAACTAT
Source organism: Thiomicrorhabdus sp. (assembly GCF_963677875.1). NCBI lineage: Bacteria > Pseudomonadati > Pseudomonadota > Gammaproteobacteria > Thiotrichales > Piscirickettsiaceae > Thiomicrorhabdus > Thiomicrorhabdus sp. The sequence continues at coordinate 234,154 of NZ_OY782565.1, forward strand.
CGGGTTATAACATACTGACGATTCCTAAATCAGAACAAAATAATAAGCTAAGTATTGACCTAAAAGTCTCGAATGAAAACTATATAGATATGGCAGAGAAAGCTAGAAAAGCCTTTAGTCAGCAGTATTATGAGTTTACCAATAACATAATCAAACTAGGTGGTGACAGAGAACTTTACAAGATTAATCATGTTGAGCCTAAGACCGATAGTCTCTTTACATTTAAAACCGAAGTTTCCTTGGACGAACCCAGCTATAGAAATGTGTTTTTGACCTTCGATGATGAAAGAGTATACGACCTAGATACTGAGGGGCGCATTTCAGGCATCATCAATGACTCATGGGAAAAGCCCAAGCCGCTAAACATACATAGATTAAACACTGGCTTACAAATATTTATAAAGGAGACCAAGAACACGTTGCTCGCAAATTATTTAAGAGATGGGGTTTTTTCGGTCACTCAGTTAATGAAAGACTTTGCGACAAGCAATATAAAACAGGACGTGGATACTCAACTAATTATTGGTAATCTTTATACAAAAGAAAATCGAATCAAAATTAAGGCGCTGCTCGAATATGCAGGCAAAACTTCATTATCGCGGCCAAAAAGAATGTTCTGGACGGTTGACCCTGAAGGAAAACAATGGGGGCATACGTCCTCTATAATGGATTTAGTAAAAACGTTTGTGAACTACATCGATGGTGATTTAAACAATCTAAATTTGCTTCTCAATACAGGGGCTAATAATCAAGAACTGTTTTACCAGTATAAGGATAGCTATCGTAGTGCTTTTTATACAATAGAAAGCACGAGAAATAGCTTTATCAACGAGGCCACAGAATTTGTGGTAATTCCAGGCTTATTTGCGGCCGGCATATTCCATTTAGACGGTGTAAATGACAGTCGAATGCCGGTACCGATAGGAATGATTACGGTAAACCCTGAACAAGTTGAAATGATTACAGAAAAGTTCAATGAGTGGCTAGATAAGCCAAATACATTGAACTAGACGATTGGCTAGGGAAGCGCAGAACAAGTCCAAATGACTTCAGGCAAAGTAAAATTTAGGCTAAGCTGAATTAGTTCAGACCCAATCTGACACCTCGCTGAAGTCAAAGGGGACTTTATAACCCCTTATTGCGGGCCCTGTAAAGGTTTCGCCCCTGTGTTTGCTCAGGCAGCTTCGCAGTTTGAACCTAAAGCGCGATTTGTTAAGATCAACACCGAAAACGAGCAGATGCTGGCGGCTCAATACGGAATTCGTTCGATTCCAACGCTGGCGCTTTTCCGAAACGGCAAAGAAATTACCCGCGTTTCCGGGGCGATGGACCTGCAGAATTTCAGCCGCTGGCTGCAACCGCATCTGTAACCCGGACAACCTTTAAAAGGAATAAAAAGATGGAAATCGGTTCACAGGCCCATAAAGCGTTACTTACCAAAGGCATCGTTAAAGTTGCCGTCAAAACCGCCACAATCGGCCTGTTTATCGGTGGTTTGTTACTGATTCCGGCTATTTTCAGGGAAAACGACTTCTCCACCGGCTTGGCCTACATCGGCAGTACCATTATTTTCGGCTCGCTCGGTTACGCTTCCTGGATTGCCTATCAAAAATATCGACGTTTAATCAAACCTTTTAACGCAAATAATTGACGGATCGCCCCGGAAACTCTTCTGGCCAGCAAAGAACGGAATGAAAGCCGACTGATCCAGAAAAGCGCCTGTTTTCGTAACGTCTCAACCTTTACCGTCTCATTTGCTTCTGCGTCTGAGGCATAGAACGCACGATTCAACGCGGCATTCAACTGTTCCAGCGCTTCACTCTTCCCGGCCATTTGCTGCACCTGACTCACCCACCGAAGAAGCGACAGGTTAGAACAGCCTCCTCTTTGGTTCATAACCTGACACGGCCAAGTTTGCAACACCGCCCAAAGCGTATTCAAAGAATCAGCGGCGCCAATTCGATAGCGAAACTGCTGCATTCGCCATAGAATATTCAACCCCAGCAGCAGCAACCCAAGCAGTATTGCCAAAAAAAGGCCTGCTGCGATATCGATCACAACCCACGCCCAAAACGGCAAGACCCACAAAACCTGCTCACCGATGACAACACGCTTCAATTTTCCGCCTTCCGGGTCAAAGTACGTCAAATGCATCTTCGGTAAGCGAACGTTACCCGAATCCCGGAAACGTAACGGCCACTCAACCAATAGGCTGCCAATTCCATCTTGATGTTCGATTTTATAAGACGGCGAGAACCACTCTATTGATTCGGTTCGGCGCTGAGCATCCAATTGCAGTTGAAGCCCTTGGCGTAAAGCTTCCGGATCAATCTGCCGTGAGCTTAAACGCCATTGGAAATAAAGAAGATCACCCGTTGAAGCAACAGCGGGTAACGGCTTTTGCTGCCATTGCAAGTCACCGATCCAGACAGACGGCGGCAAAAAATTCGGTAGCGGCCGCACCGAAATTTTGACGGGCCGATCAAAAAATTTCCAAGGGCGAATTGTCTGGTGCGATACCGAAATCTGCGGCGAAAAAAGGCTTACTGTTTCGCGCTGCCCGGAATGCAGATCCGGCGCCCAGCGATACCCTGAGCGAAAGGTTGCGCTTGTGTCCGACCCCACCAAAAAATTCTGCTTTGGCAGATTCAGCGCAATCTCACGAGGATTCACAAACTGCAAACCTCCTTCGTAATTGGAAAACTCAGCCCGGTAAGCCGGGTTGTGCAGCGTAACTTTTGCACTCCACAGAGCATTTTGTCCCTCATAAATCCACTTACCCGGTGCTTGCCACTCAATCTGAACTTCAGGATTTGCACGGACATGAAGATGTGTTTCCGGCAAATGAAAATTAGCAAACTTCTGCTCACTCAATTGCAGAGTACCCGCCGCATAAGGGTACAGATGCAACCGCAAAACCGTTTGTGATTCAGAAACCACTGCGACAGCAAACTGCTCCTCGATTTCCCGCCAATCAAATGTCTGCTTCAACGCCTGCAAATGATCGCTTTTCAAAAACATTTTGACTGGTTCACCCATCATCAGATGACTTGGCTCGATGCGTATTTCGGCAGCCTGAAGCGACCAGGGCAGCGCCGCACACAACCACAAGAACAACAGACGACTTACCATGGCTGAACCCCGGGAATTTCATGGGCACTTTTCTGATCGGCATGAAAACCGGCTTCCCGTTCAAAAAGACGCTTCAGCAAGTAAGTCTGATCATCCTGCAGACGGCGCATCTTCACAGCAAATAGCTGTGCTTGCTGCAACTGCCGTTCCTGCAATTCAATTTTGCGGGCCACCGTATCCGGACCGACGGCATTCAATCCGGACGACAAAGGTTTTGAACTGACCGAATAATCGGTCATTTCACTGGTTTCAGGCAGAGGCCCGCGCTTTCCACTACGCTCGCCTTCCGGTGCATTGCCATCAGCACCGGAACCCGCTTCGTCGCTATTGGATTTCGGCTTTTGCCCTCCATAGAAAGCCCCTTCCTGACTGCGTCCTTTCCCTTTTTCATTTTCGCCTTCAGCATCGTCTCCGGCTTTCGGGGCGATTTGCTGACGTTTCATCGCTTCGGCCACCGCCAGATTGTGCATCGCCTTGTCATAATCGGGGCGATAAAGTAACGCCTGACGATAGGATTCGACGGCAAGCGCGCCTAAATTCGCCCGGTAATAGCTGTTACCAAGGTTAAACAGAGCCTTAGCTCGTGCATCATCATCCGGCGCCTGCCACGCTGCCTGACGGAAATACAGAACCGCCGACGCCAGATCATCATTTTTATAAGCCGCCGCCCCGGCACCAAACCAACCGGAATAATCACCAGCACTTTCATACAGCGATTCGGCCTGTTCGTACTCTTTCTGCTGATAAGCCTCAAAAGCCTGCTGGGCCAGTTCTCCAGCTTGCGCAAAAGAAGCCGGGCTGTAAAACGAAGCCAGCATCAAACTCAAACCAAGACTGTAAATCACCGTCTTAAACGGTAAAACCTCTTTCATCCGCAACGTGCCGAAAAGATAAAACGCCATTATCAGACAGAAGAATGCCGCCAAAATAAACGGCCGGTCATATTGCGTCCAAACTTGCGACTGACGATTTGATGCCCTCTCTTCGGGTGTAAGCTGCACAGCCTGCACCAACTGTTGTATAAAATCGGCACTACCGTCGCCATGCAAATAAATCCCCTGGTGACTTTGCGTCCACTGGCGTAGCGAAGCCTCCTGAAGACGGGTTTTGACCAATAAACCGTTGACATGCAACTGGCCGCTTTTATGCGTCGGATCTGCAATCGGAACCGCCTGAGAACCACCTATTCCAACTACCACCAAACGCACATTCCGCGCATCACGATAAGAATGCAAAAGCGCCTCCGCTTCTGGGTAAACCGGCGGTTTCCAAAATGGCGGCGCGCCATTGGAAAACACCAGCAGCACTTTTGCACCTTCACCGCTCGTTTTAAAGAACGCCATCGCCCGCGCCCAGGCCAATTCCAACCATGTACCCTTCAACGGCAACATACCCGGTTGCAACGCCCGTAACTGACTGGAAAACAAAGCCCGATCAAAACTCAGGGGCGCAACAATGTGCGCGTCTCCGGCAAACGCCATTAACCCCAGGCGATCTTTCTGTGGCAAGTGATTCGAGAGGGATTCAACAAGCGTTCTCGCAAAACCGAAACGATCCGGCGCTTCATCCGTTGCCGTCATCGAAGTCGATAGATCAATTGCCGCAAGAATATCCACGCCTGCCAGCTGATCAGCGCGATCTTGCCAGTCCAGCGTTCTCGGCCCGGCCAGCGCGATAATCAATGCCACCCATCCCAATGCCAAAAAACGCAGCGGCGACCAATGCCAAAGCCATTTGCGAAACGAACCCCTTGCTGAAGAAGACGCTTCGAGCCACGGCCAAAGCGCTTCATCCGCATAGCGCTCGCGCAAAGTCCGGCGACGCAAGCGTAAAAACAAAACCACTAAAACCGGAAAAAGCAATCCCCACAACCATAAGGATTCCCGCCACTGAAAAGTTTCCCAAATCAAACTTTTGCCTCCTCAAAGTCATCACCTCTGGCGAACCACAGCAACAACACATAGCAGACAAACAAAATCAGAGAAAACAAAATAAACCAATGACTCAACTCCAGCCAATGGCGCTTCGCACTCGCCTGCGGCACAACAACCCCTTCCAACCGATCAATGGATTCCAGCACCTGACGAAGTCCTTCTCCGCTCCCGACTTCAAAATAACGCCCGTTTGTCTGCGCGGCGATCTGCTGCAAAGAATCCGCCTCCAAAGGTTGATACAGCAAACCGGAAAAACGGCGCAAATCTGCCCGAGACGAACTCGACCCCACGCCAACGGTATAAACCGGAACTTTCAGCACTTGTGCATAATTCACCGCTTCATCCAGCGAAACCCGGCTCGGTTGATTCATGCCATCGCTGATTAGAACGACAACCCGCTTTCTCTGCGAAGCCTGCAAATCAGTTACCTTTTGCATATCGGCGCGCGTCTTATCCGCCTCCCGCAAAGCCAAACCAAGAGCTTCCCCCATCGCTTCGTCCGTACGTCCGGCCAGATAAGGCTTCAAACGTTGAAGGTTCGCTTGCGCAGCCTGCTGATCGGCCGTCAGTGGCATAAGAGTAAAAGCCTGCTCGGCATAGGTCGCGACAGCAAAGCGATTCCCCTCCAAGGCCGCGATAAAGTTTTGCAATACCCGTTTCACAACCTCCATTCGCGTCTGATCCCGGCCTTCGAAATGATAATCCGGCAGCAAAAAAGACGCCGAACTTTCAACAACAAACACCAGATCACGTACCGTTTTAGGGTTCGGTTGCGCTTCGGGAGCCAATGGCTTCTGAGGTTGCGCTAAGGCGGCCGCCAGACAGACAATCATCCCGCCGCGGAACAGCTCAAGCAACCAGATGGAAAATGCTGTTTTTTCAACCGGATTGCGCGTTTCCTCAGAATCAGCAGAGTTTTGCTGCAACATTCGCCCGATCAGAACATGTCTTGCCGATAAATGTCCGCTGGATTTCAACGCCTGACGATCATCCCAAACTGAACGCCAACGCGACCAGAACCACAACAGTGGCCACAGAAGAATCAACCAGAAATATTCCGGAGTCTGCCATTGCACTTGCGATGAACTAACCGCCTGCCAAAAATCCATCACAGCAACGAATCCTTAGCGAAAAAGCGCCGAATAACACAGAGGAGCGAATAACGCTTAGAACTCAACGCGCGATCCAGTTCATCCAGACAGGAGAGAAAAGTTTCACGTGAAACCATCGAAGTTGCAGAAGACGCCGCCAGCGCCAGATTTTCGCCGAGAGCGCTCCATTGCGGATTCAGCCGAAGCGCGTCGGAACGACCGCTGCGATTCAACCGCTGCCAGACATCGTAAGCAAGCCACAAATTTTGTTCGTTAACATCGGAAGCCCGCAGAACCCGCAGACGCGTGCGCAAACGGCGATGGTCTCTGTGCCGCCTCCATCCCCAAAATACTGCCGCCGCTAAAATCAAAACCATCAGCACACCGAAGCCCTCAAAACCGCTTTCCGTTACCAAAGGAGTGGAAGGTGCTTCAATATCCAGCAACACCTGCGAAGAAATCGAGTGGCTGTTTGCCGCTTCCATCATCTCAGCCATTTACAACTCCAACTGCCGGAGCAATATCGGCAGTAGCGCTTCCACTTCCGCCGTTGTCTCAATAAAACTCGCTTCAACGCCGGCCTGACAAAGCGCGCGTTCACCATCGGAAAAATACGCTTTCGCCCATGTACGGTAAGCCGCCAACTGATCCGGCGTTTGAATCTGAAAATCTATGGTTTCGCTTGAACGCAAACGCATCCCGGGAATTTCCGGCAAAGCTTTTTCAACCGGATCAATCAGCCATAACGCATGCAGATTCAAACTTTGCGACAAAGCCGAAAACCGTTGCAGGTTCTGCTCAGAAAGATCAAAAAAGTCACTCAAAATCCATAGGCGATCACCGCCTTTTAATTTCGGCAAGAGGTGATCTAACGCCGCTTCCAGACTCGGCCATCGAATCCGATTCGATGCCGGGCATGCCTGGTTTGCAAACGCCATAGTCTGTGGAAACAGGTTGCGCCCGAACAATGTAGGTAAATGAGCCAGCTCCTGATCCAAGCGGAGCAAATTCAAACGCAACCCCTCATTTTGCGCAATCCAAGCCAAAATGCCGGCCAATCTCGCTGCCTGAGTGACCTTAAGGCGCTTGCGGGTGCCGAAACGCATACTCTCCCGCGAATCAAGCAAAACCCACCACTGGGATTGGCGCGTCTCCTCAAAGCGTTTACTAAACGCCTCCCCGGTTCTGGCCATCAGGCGCCAATTCATATGCCGCAATTCATCTCCCGCCTGATACGGTCGACTCTCTTCGTACTCCATACCCGAACCACGAAATCGACTCGTCTGTCGTCCCTGCCGCAACGCTTGGCTCAAACGTTCCTTCCAAGCACCGTTAGAACGCCAAAGTGTCAATGAATTTGCCAAATCGGCAATCTCCTCTTCCGACAACAACGCCGCTTCCTGCGCCTCAATCGGCGCGCTGGCTTGTCGTTTTAATGCATTCCACACTCTGGACAAATCGGACCACACAACCGACTACCCCTCGACCGGAACCGGCACCCGATCCAATAAACGCCGAATCACCCTCTCAGCATCCCACTGTGCAGAACGACCGGCAAAACTGACCGCCAGGCGATGACGAAGCACATCAGGCACCATAGCCACAACATCTTCCGGAGTGACAAAATCGCGGTTTTTCAACCAGGCCCAGGCACTGGCTGCATGCAACAACGCAATCGAAGCTCTCGGCGAAGCACCGATTTCCAACACACCGGCCAATTCCCGATCATACTGTTCCAACTTTCTAGTCGCCGTGACCAACGCCACCATATAGCGCTCCACCGGTTCGGCCACATGCATTTCCGCAATCTGTCTGCGCGCAGCCAACACCGTTTCCGGCGACAAAGATCCTTTCATTATCTCGCGATCCTCGCCAAAATGATGGCTACGGTCGCGGCGCAAGATTTCCAGCTCCTCAACCTCATCCGGATAATCCAACAACAAATGCAACATAAAGCGATCCAATTGCGCCTCAGGAAGAGGATAAGTACCGCTCTGCTCCAGAGGATTCTGAGTCGCCAACACCAAAAACAACGCCGGAAGCGAACGCGTCTGGCCTCCGGCCGTCACCTGCTTCTCAGCCATCGCCTCCAATAAAGCAGACTGAACCTTCGGAGGCGCTCGGTTAATCTCATCCGCCAGTACAATTTCGTTGAAAATCGGCCCTTGAACGAAACTCAAGTGTCCGGTCGCCGGATCCAATACTTCCGACCCCATCACATCTCCCGGCATTAAATCAGGGGTAAACTGAATGCGCTGGAAACTCGCATGCACACCATTTGCCAAAGCTTTCACCGCCGTCGTCTTCGCCAACCCCGGCGGCCCCTCCAAAAGCACATGTCCACCGGTTAACAACGCCACCAACAGCTTATCCAGCAACGCCTCCTGACCAACAATCACTCCCTGTAAATACTGCTTTAAAAGCGCAAACTCGCCACGCATCACCGACTCCCAGAAAAATCCAAGCTAATATTGTGACAGACATAAGCAACGCTTAATAAAAAAATACTTAATCCATATATAAAACTAAAGACTTAATCATCGAAGTCAGCGATTCAATTACGCTTCTCTTGATGTAAATATCCCCCCTGACACTCAACCTTTAAACTACCTATACGGCAGCGAGCACCGGAAAAAGTTACCCGGACCGGCGATGCCTTTTCTTAGCTGCCTGAACGGCAGCGAGCTTGTTGAGTATGAGGGCAACGCAAACGCACTATTTCTTAGCTGCCTGAACGGCAGCGAGCGCAACTCGTCATCATCAAGATCGCACTTGCCATTTCTTAGCTGCCTGAACGGCAGCGAGCAGGTCATGCAGTCGGCAAGATCAACGGACAATTTTCTTAGCTGCCTGAACGGCAGCGAGCTGTCGGCCGGTTGCTTGGTAAATTCCGGTTGATTTCTTAGCTGCCTGAACGGCAGCGAGCCAGCTGGGATGCATACTACGCAACATGGGATCTTTCTTAGCTGCCTGAACGGCAGCGAGCAATCTTGTGCTGAATAATCTCGTCAATGCAACTTTCTTAGCTGCCTGAACGGCAGCGAGCGCCTGCAAAAGCAGAATAACCAACACCACCAATTTCTTAGCTGCCTGAACGGCAGCGAGCGATGATCGATACCATATCCGATGCCATCGTCATTTCTTAGCTACCTGAACGGCAGCGAGCAAAGACAGTATTTTGCAGGATGAGTTTGTACTTTTCTTAGCTGCCTGAACGGCAGCGAGCAAAAGTGCGTTACTCTCGAAGAGTTTGGTTATTTTCTTAGCTGCCTGAACGGCAGCGAGCAACGGCAACTAAAACCAACGCTATTTTCTGACTTTCTTAGCTGCCTGAACGGCAGCGAGCGCATGAGGTTGCGTGCCCAAGTTGAATAATTTTTTCTTAGCTGCCTGAACGGCAGCGAGCGATCGCAACGTCAACATGTCGGCCGGTTGCTTTTTCTTAGCTGCCTGAACGGCAGCGAGCTTAGGATTCCTCTTGGGGCGTGTCTTTGCATCTTTCTTAGCTGCCTGAACGGCAGCGAGCTCGGCATCAATGAGATCGCCGGGGTGGTGCATTTTCTTAGCTGCCTGAACGGCAGCGAGCAGGCTGCGCTGGCAGCATTTAATGATCAATACTTTCTTAGCTGCCTGAACGGCAGCGAGCTCCAGCACAACTTCAGCGTCTTTGTCGTAGCCTTTCTTAGCTGCCTGAACGGCAGCGAGCCTAAAGAATTCTACAGCGCAAAAGAGCTAGCTTTTCTTAGCTGCCTGAACGGCAGCGAGCTTATCCGGCATTGAGTCTATTTGGGATTTGGCTTTCTTAGCTGCCTGAACGGCAGCGAGCACAGCAGGCATCATGCGGTAACCGATGATGAGTTTCTTAGCTGCCTGAACGGCAGCGAGCGCAATGCGGATTTCATCAATCGGATGATCTTTTTTCTTAGCTGCCTGAACGGCAGCGAGCGAACCGGTCCGCCAGAGGCATATCCGCGAAGACTTTCTTAGCTGCCTGAACGGCAGCGAGCATGCAGAATATCGTGCTGAACTTGAAACCGACTTTTCTTAGCTGCCTGAACGGCAGCGAGCCATTACCGCCGGACTCGGACGCGAACAAATGTTTTCTTAGCTGCCTGAACGGCAGCGAGCATGCCAGTATTGCTTTTTCGGATGGTTATCTTTTTCTTAGCTGCCTGGACGGCAGCGAGCTTGTACCGAGGTACTCTTTTTCCGTTGTCACGTTTCTTAGCTGCCTGGACGGCAGCGAGCAACTGAAAATTACCAAGGGGATGTTGATGATGTTTCTTAGCTGCCTGGACGGCAGCGAGCTCCCTGCATCGAGTCGTATCTGTCCGTATTGTTTTCTTAGCTGCCTGGACGGCAGCGAGCACGTACATTTTTAGTGGAGTAACGGTTTTGATCTTTCTTAGCTGCCTGGACGGCAGCGAGCTGGCCAGAGTCAAGTGGCATTGGTGCAATGGGTTTTCTTAGCTGCCTGGACGGCAGCGAGCCAACATCTCAATCAACATAAGTAAACTTAACTTTTCTTAGCTGCCTGGACGGCAGCGAGCAAACTGCGCATACAAGCAAACCGCTTTTGCAATTTCTTAGCTGCCTGGACGGCAGCGAGCTTCACCGAGCGCGAATAACCGAAAATTACCAATTTCTTAGCTGCCTGGACGGCAGCGAGCAGATAACCATCCGAAAAAGCAATACTGGCATATTTCTTAGCTGCCTGGACGGCAGCGAGCTCGGGCATTACGGTCTGCTTGGGAAAATGCGTTTTCTTAGCTGCCTGGACGGCAGCGAGCAACAGCATGGGAGCCAGTCCACAGCTTAAAGTTTTCTTAGCTGCCTGGACGGCAGCGAGCGTTACCGCTACCAGCTTCAAAATAACGCTGTATTTCTTAGCTGCCTGGACGGCAGCGAGCAGAAAGCGTATCTACCCATTCTTTAATCACATTTCTTAGCTGCCTGGACGGCAGCGAGCTTATGTAAAATTGTTGGTTATTCGCAACTTAATTTCTTAGCTGCCTGGACGGCAGCGAGCTTCATCCAGCGGATCCCATCCGCATTTATGATTTTCTTAGCTGCCTGGACGGCAGCGAGCCCCATTCCCGTTCGATCTTTGCCCATTCTCTGTTTCTTAGCTGCCTGGACGGCAGCGAGCAAAAGTGCAGTCAACCGCTATGCGCAGCGTATTTTCTTAGCTGCCTGGACGGCAGCGAGCGGCCGTTCGGGTGCGTGTAGTTATTCTGCATATTTCTTAGCTGCCTGGACGGCAGCGAGCACGCAGTGGCCGATGCGCTGGAATCCACGCTTTTTCTTAGCTGCCTGGACGGCAGCGAGCCGCATGTGTTCTTGCGGCCGTCAGAATTGGCGTTTCTTAGCTGCCTGGACGGCAGCGAGCCGTGGCGCGTTGTAAAAGTCGGATTTTTGACATTTCTTAGCTGCCTGGACGGCAGCGAGCACTGGACCGATGTTGCAGATCCATACCCTGCATTTCTTAGCTGCCTGGACGGCAGCGAGCGTGGCATTCAGCTGGTGACCAAAAAAATTGAATTTCTTAGCTGCCTGGACGGCAGCGAGCATAGCGTATGCCGATCAGTTGGATCTGGCGCATTTCTTAGCTGCCTGGACGGCAGCGAGCTTGATCTTGTATGGAGAGCAAACGTCGATGCTTTTCTTAGCTGCCTGGACGGCAGCGAGCTTATTGTTCCGCAATGATTTCTGCCGAATCCGTTTCTTAGCTGCCTGGACGGCAGCGAGCGATCACCTGCCCGCTCGGATAACCAAGCTTTCGTTTCTTAGCTGCCTGGACGGCAGCGAGCTGTAAGTTATCTTACACATAATGCATAATTAATTTCTTAGCTGCCTGGACGGCAGCGAGCTTACGGCCGCGCTGTTGCGCCCGGCGTTTTACTTTCTTAGCTGCCTGGACGGCAGCGAGCTCCTCAATGGAAATCATGCAGCCGACCGATTCTTTCTTAGCTGCCTGGACGGCAGCGAGCTTTTAGACGTGGTTTTTCGTGCGGACCGAGTTTTTCTTAGCTGCCTGGACGGCAGCGAGCTAATCGTTGATGACTCTGTACCGGCTTCGGGATTTCTTAGCTGCCTGGACGGCAGCGAGCGCCAAGAAAGCCGCAAACCCTACCATTAAGCATTTCTTAGCTGCCTGGACGGCAGCGAGCTTCCGCTGAAGATTTCGCGTCCTGCCCGTAAATTTCTTAGCTGCCTGGACGGCAGCGAGCGCACGTGGCGAAACAACTATCCCAACCTTTTTTTTCTTAGCTGCCTGGACGGCAGCGAGCTAGAATCGCACTACCCTGATTAACATACAATTTTTCTTAGCTGCCTGGACGGCAGCGAGCGCATTAAATGGCGATATTGATCCGGCGATTCATTTCTTAGCTGCCTGGACGGCAGCGAGCACCAACTTTAGCGCCCCGGCGTTTATCGATGCTTTCTTAGCTGCCTGGACGGCAGCGAGCGCCCGTCTTTTGTATCAATTGGATACTTCAATTTTCTTAGCTGCCTGGACGGCAGCGAGCGAAACAATCAACTCTTTAATCTGATCGGTAGATTTCTTAGCTGCCTGGACGGCAGCGAGCAACTGGAAGCGGTGTCCCAGACTAGCGAATAATTTCTTAGCTGCCTGGACGGCAGCGAGTGTGAAGCTGATCGACGATACTCCGGTTGAGATTTTCTTAGCTGCCTGGACGGCAGCGAGCTCGGGTATCTATGTTGTGCTGCCCGAGATTCCTTTCTTAGCTGCCTGGACGGCAGCGAGCCAGTACCCCGGCTAAGACCACGTTTAACGACTTTTCTTAGCTGCCTGGACGGCAGCGAGCACTAAGTACGAGCTTGAGGGGACATCGTACGATTTCTTAGCTGCCTGGACGGCAGCGAGCGTAATCGTTATATATTTGTCATAATCCACGTCTTTCTTAGCTGCCTGGACGGCAGCGAGCTGCCAGCGCAGTTAATTGATGACATGAAGGGTTTTCTTAGCTGCCTGGACGGCAGCGAGCTCTCATCCGACCAAGCTGACGACCGTTTTACCTTTCTTAGCTGCCTGGACGGCAGCGAGCTTTTCTGATTTTAGAACTTATTTAACGGCAAATTTCTTAGCTGCCTGGACGGCAGCGAGCAGCAAAACAGTACACGGAACAGGCATTAAAGTTTTCTTAGCTGCCTGGACGGCAGCGAGCACGGCGGTAACAAGAAAAAGGTTGATGCCGGCTTTCTTAGCTGCCTGGACGGCAGCGAGCCGACGCGCAATCATAAACAAGCGTTTGCGGATTTTCTTAGCTGCCTGGACGGCAGCGAGCAATTAAGCGGCATCAACAACGAGCCATTCTTTTTTCTTAGCTGCCTGGACGGCAGCGAGCGCAAACTGGTCGTCCGTCATCGAGCCGCCAGCTTTCTTAGCTGCCTGGACGGCAGCGAGCAACGATAATCTGATGTCAACGGCGACTATCGATTTCTTAGCTGCCTGGACGGCAGCGAGCTCAATATCGCCGTTTAATGCGGCATCGATGGTTTTCTTAGCTGCCTGGACGGCAGCGAGCTTTGATCCCGGCAATTCTGGATAAGTCCTTTTTTTCTTAGCTGCCTGGACGGCAGCGAGCTTTCAATCATTACCGGATTTTTTACGGTAAGCTTTCTTAGCTGCCTGGACGGCAGCGAGCAAGGTTGTTATGGTTTCAGATGCAGAGGCGCATTTCTTAGCTGCCTGGACGGCAGCGAGCACACGGCTGGAGCTATAACGGTGGGCGCAACTTTTCTTAGCTGCCTGGACGGCAGCGAGCGATAACTGATGCCACTTTCCCATGAGAGTTTCTTTCTTAGCTGCCTGGACGGCAGCGAGCGACAAGATCGTCACCGAATTCCACTGGCTCCATTTCTTAGCTGCCTGGACGGCAGCGAGCGCATCGAGATAGATGTTTGCAAACAACTGACTTTTCTTAGCTGCCTGGACGGCAGCGAGCGCAGTGATGGCCGCATCCGGCGGCAATATGAATTTCTTAGCTGCCTGGACGGCAGCGAGCTCAGAGCGTAAATGTCAAAAAGAAACGGGCAATTTCTTAGCTGCCTGGACGGCAGCGAGCATCATCACCGAGTTTCATTGGCTCCAAGAACATTTCTTAGCTGCCTGGACGGCAGCGAGCTGACGGCATAACGGTTTACCGCGCTCTTGGAAATTTCTTAGCTGCCTGGACGGCAGCGAGCAAGCTTATATTGAAGATGTTGCACATCATGGTTTTCTTAGCTGCCTGGACGGCAGCGAGCCGGAAGACAGACCATTTTTGCTGACAAACATTTTTCTTAGCTGCCTGGACGGCAGCGAGCGCATCTTCCGACGATACTCCGGTATCGATAATTTTCTTAGCTGCCTGGACGGCAGCGAGCCCAAGCGCAACGCCTTCTTCAGCTCGTAGTTTTTTCTTAGCTGCCTGGACGGCAGCGAGCGATAAAGGGCATTGACGATGGCGACCATATTTTTTCTTAGCTGCCTGGACGGCAGCGAGCTATTCATTCTTTTTGAGGAAGTGAATAAAATTAAAGACTTACAATTTTTTTCTGGGTTTATCCAAAAATTCCGCCAAAATCGTAAGCCATTGATTTTCCAAATTTTTAAAGAGCGGTTAAAAATTTGGGTTAAAAGTCAGGTACTGGGTTATTTAAGCCATAAGCATTAAAAATCAATCCTCGATCTTCATCTAAAGGCACTTCTTCTTGCCGAAGAATCAAGCGCAAATTTTGCTTCGTACTTAAACTCTTTAAATTGATAAACGGTAAATTTGGAGATGACTTTTTATTTAAAAGTGCAAAAGCTTCTTCGAGTTCTATATTATGACGCTTCGAGAAACGTCTGGCATAACTTTGATTTTTCTGCTTCGGCTGTACTCTCTTAAAAAGCGTTTTACGGCTGATTGAATCCGGTACAGATCGCACCCCCGTAATATGCACGTAGTCCTCAAATTTTCGCAATGCTTTTTTAAGTGCCAATTCATTTAAAACCTGCTCATTTAGGGCAAAAATTCTTAACTTATCACCTAATGTCTTAGGTGAGTACTTAGGAAAAGAAACACTCACCCAATTCTCTTGAGGCTTCGATTTAGTCTCCACCATTAGCATATGCAGAGGTTGATAAATCTTTTGCCAGAGAAAGTATTGCGATATTTCCGGTGACGGCAATAGTGTAATCTCTTGATAATACTTCATGGATTAGTCCTTGCCGCTTTCGCCGAAAACACCGCCTCTAACCAAAACGGCCATCACATAGTGCTGATCTTGTTCATTTTCCAAGGCTTCGCCTTGAGAGAACCGGTCAAACAGGGTGTAAAAATCGGCTTTTTGTTTGGGTGTGCGGTACGCCTTACCTAAGTTAGTCACAGCGCCGTAAGGTTCAATTGCGATTGGCCCTGTTTCCACGTCACCATAATCGGGATACCAGGTATCAATACTGCGAATGGCATTGCCGATTTTTTGCGAATGCATGGCGGCTACGCCGTCTACATCGTAGAGAATTTTGCTTTTTTGGCCTTTAGCGTTGGATTTATCCAGTACCAATTCTTCACTTGGATAAACATCCTGTGCCAAACCAACTTGCGCATAAGCGGTGATTTCCAATAGTAAGAACTCTTGTTCACCGGACAGTGTTTGAGCTATTTTTTCGGCCAGTTCCGCAACTTGTGCATCCGCATGCTCAAAATCACGCGTACTGAAATCATGGCTGTTAAATATCCAAGTCTTTTCTTGGCCTTTATTCAACACTTTGATTTCCACTTCAATATTTTCAGCGCCAACGCGATTGCGCCATAAAAAGCGGCCATTGGCTAAATTGGTAGCATAACGTTGTGCTATTTCAGTGAACCCAAACGCTCCAATATAATCATTGGCCGCTTGCTGATAAGTCTGTAAAAAGCTTTCACTGTTACAGGCAGACGGCTGCTGAACGCCGCTTAACACTTTTAATGAGAAATGCAGTTTTAAAGTGTCTTCTCCTCTGTTGAGAGCACAATTATCAACCCTTTGTAAGTTTGGATTATTTACTTTTTTGTTTAGTTTTAATGGATCAGAATCTTTATCTGGCTGCCTATTAGATATAGTTCCTCTGACGGCTTTCTCTCGTAAAACCAATTCAGTTTGTTGCGATTTATCGTGACGATTTTCCCAAACAGTTCCGAACATAACGGCATCGGATGGAACCAGTTTTTTTTTCAAATGCGAGTACAGATGCTTCAATTTTCTTAGCCATGCGTTATTCTCCTAACGATTTGGAATGAGGTTGTTGACATAAATACAGGTTCTTTTCTAAATCGGTGTGGTATTCCCAGCGCATTTCAACCAATTCTGGAAACGAAACGGCATTTTAAATTCGCCCAATGTAACCACGTTTTCGGCAAAACGGTGCGGCGTAGTTTCATCGCGTTGATGTTTGGCAAAGCCAAGTTCGCTGATACCTTGATAGCCAATGGAAATCGGAACAATCCAACCAGACTGTTTGCGTTTAGCTTTGTGCCAAATCACTTTGCCTTCATCCGTTTGTTCACACTCATAATGCAAGGCTTGGCTGTCGAGCATTGCATCCAGCGCATCTTGGCCTTGGTTCATCGCTTCTATCATCAAATCCCGCCGCTCAACCAGACAATGCCCAGGCATTAACTGGTTTTTAAAACGAGTAAATTCTTCTTCGGTTTTAACCTCCATGAGACGAGACGGTTTGACGGATAAAATATCGCCCCCGGCAATTTTGAGTTTGCCAGCAATTAACGCATCCACCGTCTGGCGGAATTCGGCCTCGTCCATATGTCCTTTGACTTGGTATTCAATCGCTAAAGAGACGGATAAATCGCATCGGGCTTCAGGAATGAAAGGATGATCAGATAGTTTCTTTGATCCTTCTAAGATCGGTGTTTTTTTAGGGAGGCAAAGAGCACCATCTTGATACCAACGCTCTTTAAAAACCTTTGTTTCCATAGAATGACAAGATACCGCTAGGCTAGTAAAGACAACATTGTCGTACCCTGCTTGATGTAACTGACGTTGCAAATTATGCATCGCCCCCATCCAAGCAGTCATGGCAGGAAAACCAATGGTATAACTACTGGAAAGCGCATTGGCATTGTGAATATCCAATTTAGGAACCAACAATAAGCGATGTAATTGTTTCATCGAAACGCCTCCTTAAATTGTTGTTCGGTTTCAGGATTAAAGCCTTCTCCTAAACCTATAACATGCTTAAGTTCAATGTCGCCAAATCGGTTCTTTGTAACGTTTAAATAAGCTTGAAAAGATTTCAAAAACCAGTTCGAAAAACCTGTCATAGCCAAATCAAGATACTCTGGACATGTAATTCTTTTTTCTTCATAAGCTAGATCTAACCAAGTTTTTTGCCATAGTGGTAAAGCCTCGTATGCATCTGAATCAGACCAGCCGCTAGGCATATCTCTTATCTGTTCAATGTACTCTGAAGTTTGGAAAATAGAGGCCTGAAATATTGCATCTCGCTGGTTACGAATACGCATATTATTTGGTTCATCTTCTGTCAAAATCTCTTCCAGTGCAGAGAAAGCCCAATTAAAAGATTTTCTCCATAAAGTGTCTTTAAAGAAGTCATGTTTAGGTAAGCGAACTTTACGAGCCTCTAACTCAGGAGGTTCGGAATTTAACAAATACGCTACGCCGCCATTTTGGTTGTTTAGGACACTTACATTTTGGCTTTGATTTCCGCCATATATAATTTTCGTTTTATTTCTTATTACAAAAGTACCGCCTTCAATAAATTTTTTATTTCTTCTGTTTTCTCGCTCTGTTTTACTTTCAATTATTTGATCAATTCTATTTTTCATTCCAAATAAAATGCCACTATTGGTTAGTATTGACAAAAGATGGTATTCATTCCCAACTGGAAAATAAACTTGCTTCATTCTTTCACTGGTTACTTTATTCGAAAGATTACCTTCAACTGGAAACAACCCTTTACTTAAACGATGACCATCAAGCTTATATTGCTTACAAATATCTTTGAATAAATCTGAATTCTCCCGTACATGCTCAATAAAAGCTCTACCATCAGACAACTTCAAATTCAAAAACTTAAACGCCTTTGTGGATAACCCAACATTATCGTAGTTTGAAAAATCCAAACTTACATAGGTGTTACCTGACCTTAAAAAACCATCGGCTTCTGCGTTCCCCCAAAAAACAATTGATGTCAGTTTATCTTTATCCTTAGACCTCTTAGAAACTGGCGTGGAGTGTGTAAACTTTACTGGATGAGAACAAAAATACCCTTCAACTAATTCAACTAACTTTTGTCCCCAATTCGAGAACAAAACATCTTTAGAGACATTGGTTAAGCCTAGTTTCTTCTCCAAATCATCATGTTCTTTTAAAAAACTATCTATTGCAGGATCAAGCATAAAGTTATCTCCTTATTAAAAAATCATTCAAAAACCACCAAGCCTGGTGGCTTTTATTTTCTTTCCATTCCCAATTGCGGGTCATACTGTAAATTCATTTCTCTGAGTTCTTTACCATAGGTGCTGATGACCAACTGCCCGTAAATGGCAGCAGATAAATTGAGATGTTCCGCAGGGGCTTGTTCTAATAATGTTTGATAATCTCGGTTTAACCAAAGTCGGTTTTGCTCTGTTTCAGTTTGGGCTTCGGCATGGGTTAAGTTGTGCCACCCTTCAACCGCCACCAACTCATCCTGCTCATTGCGTTGTTTAAACACCCAGCCTTTGGTCTCATCCGGCATTAAATAAAGTTCTTCCTGTTTAGCGCTTTGACGAAAACGATGAAACAGTTGCGGCAAAGCCGTGAGCCACCAATAAGATTGAAACCAACCGATATGCGTATCCGGCCCCGGTTCCACCGAGACATGATTGATGTAGTATTGGGTCACCGCGTGTTCCAAATCGGCTAAATTTTGGTGATATTGAAGTGATTTTGGGCGATTGATTCTTGGACTGGCATCCAGTTTTTCTGCCAAAGCTCTAGCATCAATCAAATCTTGTAGATTATGACTATTGAGCAACCAATCACCGTCTTCTTCAAAACCTGGACGATTAAACACCGGGCGGCGATTTTCTGGCTGTTTAATCACCTGCTCCAAGCCTTTAAGGTTGTATTGCAATATGCCAATATTGGGATGCTCTAACTTATCTATTTGTCGATGCCGCAAAACCCGCCCGGCCATTTGAATAATCGACCTCAGTGAGGAAGGTTCGATAATCGCCCAGTCGAAATCGTGATCTCGCCCGACCTCTTCCACCGGAGATGCGACAAGAATGAAAATCAAATTTTTGGCTTCGCTGTTTTTAATATGATGCTGAACAATGGCGTTTTGAAAAATCGCTTGCGGATCATCACCATTGCGTTTCAGTAATGCATCCAAATGTTTTTCCTGCTCGTTGCGCATAATCAAGATCTGGCGAGAATGATAGGCCATGCTTTTAGCATCGACACCCTCCGGCCAATCGGCATTCAGCAGATAACGGGTTAAACAAATACAGGGATCAATATTCGCCATCCTGACCACGCCAAAACTGATCCGTTTACCGGACTTTTCCTCTTCTATCGAATGCCATTGATGCTTTTGCAGAATATCCTGTTGAATCAAGCTGAAATAATGCTCTTCCAGACCAGGTCTGGTGTTTTCTGGTAGGTTTTGCCAGTTTTCAAGGTCACAGTCGATGAGATTGGCTTTACGCTTGGCCGGCTGTTTTTGCAATTGTTTCAAGCGCTTGTCAATAAAGCGTTGATGCTGTTCTGCAAAATCTTCCAGAATATTTTCTGTCGCCGCCAAACTGTGTACTTGAGTGGCAAATTCATCCGTCCAGGCGCAACCAATTTGTGTGCTTTTTTCTCTAGCTTGCGCAAAGGTTTGCCAACCTGCTTGATAGGCGTTAAAAAAGCCTTGCGCCAAATCGGGCGGAATGGTGGCCGACGAAATCATCACTTTACGCCCGGACAATCCTGCCAGATGAATTAAGCGACCAATGGCAATTAAATCGGAGCCGACAAAATCGTCAATTTCATCAATCACCAAGTCGGAAGACATCAAGCGCAAGCTGGGCAGAATATAACGGCCGCCCCGTGTGGTTTCGGTCGCGCCCATGATATGGTCGATGGTACAGATCAATACCGGTGCATAGAGCAAGGCGCGCTGTTTATCGTTTGCCAACACGGTTTGTAACATGCCCTCGGGAATCGGGCTGTCATAGAAAATTTCATCATCGGTTAGCGGCTTTTCTGACTCGGAACCACTGAACACTTCGGCTTGATCTGCATCTTTTGACTGCTTTTGTTCATGCAATTGTTGAATGGCACGGGAACCAATCAGCACCGCCAACTCATCATCGCTTAACCCGATTTTTTGACGATATTCGTCACCGGTCTGTAAGGTCAAAGTACGTAAACCAAGTGCCAGAATATAACGCAGGCTTTTTTCATCCGGCGATAAGGCACGCATGATTTTGGCATTCGCAAAGGTTTTCCCTGTTCCGGTACTGGCCATATTGACAGCAAAACAACCAAACTGTTGTTCGTCAAAACGTTTGGATTGCTGCCTTTGTTGTTGTCTCCAATCTTTCAATTTGGTCACCGCAATATCTTGCCAGCGAAAAGCAGTTGGGCTTTTCTTTTTTAACGCACGCACATCCGCCGTAGCCGGTAGTTGGTTCGCATTGGATTCAAACATCGGCAAATGATACGCAATGTGCAAGCTTTGCTTCATCACGCCCAACAAATGCTCTTCTAACGATTGATCTAATTGCCGCCGTTGGTTAATTTTCTTGGTATTGGCATACAGCTTTAATTGCGGTTGAAAGGTTTTATCGGAGCTTTGTGCGGAGTAATGATGGTCGCCCAACATCAAAGACAATCGTGCTTGCAGGATCAGCCAGCGCCAGCTCGATTGAAGAAAGAGTGTTTGTAAGGTTTCAATCTGCGGCAACAGTTTATTGCCCCATTTTTTAGCCGATTTTAACCAAAGTGTTGAGTCGGATGGTAAGCCCCTTGGGAAGTCCAAACAGCGCTTTAGGTTTTTCTTGTATTCATTTTCATCATACTTATTCTGGTACTGCCAATTCTGGTACTGCCAATCGGCTTTAACATAGTATTTAAATAAATCTTTTGGGTCATCCAATGCCGTTTCGCGACTGTTTGAATCCATCGACATCGGCATACGATGGTGTGTCAAAATCAACCAGGCCAGCGTCATGGCAATTGGCGGTAATTCTGCAATGGGTTTGGCTTCGTTTTGTTGAACCTGCTCGATAAGTGCCTGTTTATTAAACTCGCCTTTTGTTAAGCGAGTAATCCATTGTTCATCCGCTTCTCCTTGAACAAAAGCGTGCAGAAACAAAACGGAAATCCACTCATGCCGCAAAGGGTCGCCAATCGCTTGGCTGGATTTGGTCGTCAGTTTCGATTGAAACCATTCCGATGCTTTCCCCCAATCGTGAAACAGTGCTGACACGGCCACCAGCGATTTAATCAAAGGCAGCGAATGCCAATCATTCTCCCACTGAGTATTGATAATATTCTGACGTGTCGAGTTAACCGGCACGATACCTTCTTCATTAAACTTATTGCGATTGCCAATAATCCAAACCAACTCCGAACGGCTTCGGCTGCGCATCCAATGACAAGCAACCGCGGTATTTTTAGTGACACTCTGCCTTAAGAGCTTTTTAACCGCCTGCAAACCTTCTTCTGTGATTATCGTCTGCCAAGTTCGATCACCAATTCGATTGGCGAAACTGTCCAGAATACGCCGTGTTTTAGGCAAGGCTTTTTTCTCACACTGAGAGACAAACGTCACCATCATAGATGGACACCCTCCACACTCATCTGCTTGACGGTGTCGAACATAAAATCCAATGCCTTATGCTTCGTGAAGTTTTGCAAACACTGCTGACGAAACTCCTGTTCGGTCGCTTGTTCCTTGGCACAGATAAACGCCCACGGCAAGATCAGCGTATCTTTGATTAAGTCGGCCACATCAAACACCAAAGCGCCACGGCGCGTTTTGCCGTGCATCACCGCAAAACCATGCGGAATACCCAAAACCCAAAGCGTTGTTGCCGCTAAACCATAAGCGAGATAATTACCATGATTCAAAAACTCATTGGCCAAGTCTTCGGAGTCCGAATCACGGACAAACTCTTTAAATTTCGTTTTCTGCGCCGAATAGGCATAAAGCTGTTTGGTGAATCGAGCTTCGCCGGTCAGCAACTCGGTAACATTTAGAGAAGTATCAATTTTAGAATGGAATTGATCAATGGCTTTCTCCATCGCCATATCGTCGGGATAAAATCCTTCGGCTTGCAGGTCTCGATCCGATGACCAAACTTTTCGCATAAAAGCTAAACGACTTTCTTGAAAACGCTTTGCAACCTCTAATCGTTTATCATCGTCAAACCAAAACTGCATCCAGCCTTGTAAGTATTCTGTGGGTCTATATTCGCTTTGCGGCGATAACCATTCGACTTCCGTGGCCGAGATTAGAGGCGTCCCTCCGCCGCCACAAAAACCGATTAATACCCCGGCAGACGCTAACATTCTCACCGCTGCCTGAGTAATTGAGGTACCGGTTCCCAATAAAATCACTGTGGTATTGGCAATTGGTATATTCCAATAGCGTTTCTCGGCTTGATCTTCCGTTAAATACAACACCCGACCATCTTTTTGCATGACGCGGCACTTTTCTAGGTAATAAATATTGGCACGCTTGGAGTGAAGAATTGCTTTTAAATCGGTTAATTGTTCCACAGTTTAGAGTCCATACATACTGATTTGAAAACCTTGTTTAATCTTTAAAACAACCCGGGTTCACCTTTTTTCAAAAGGCGCTTTCGGCAAGCCATATAATTACAGCACCAACCAGAAAAATAAGGATTATCGCAATTAAGTTAATGCCAAAATTGATCCAAAGATTCCCATTAACAACCCCTTCTATTAACATCATTACTGGAAAAAAGGCACTTACTAATATTGCTGTCGAACATTTGATATTTTGAAAAAAATGACAAATTCTCACTTTCGTTCTCCTCAATCAAGCCTAAACCCTCTTTTTTCCATCTCAATGAAGACAGCCAATCCGATCAACCAGGTTTTTAATAATTTACGTCTTTGCATTGCTTGTTCCTCATCTTTTAATCGAGTGTAGCAAGCGGTTGTGTCAAAAGTTGTCACGGGAATATTGCGTTAAAGCTGCCTGCAGTTTTTCAATCACTTTTTGCCGCAGTTCCAACGGCGCAACCACTTCCACTTCTGCACCGAATTTCAAAATATCTTGAATCAATTCAATGTCATGCCGGTAAGGGACTTTAATCAACAGGCTTTCGTCTGCCAGAACTTCAACGCTCTGTTGCGGATGCCAGTTGCTGTTCTCCATCCAGCGTCGCATATAGGGGGTAAACTTCAATTCCGCGACCTGTTCCGCAATGCCGTTGAAAATCCCGTAACTGCTTTCATAATGGTGCTTTAATTCATCCTGATTGTGCTGAATAACCGGTTGAGTCAGAAGTTCACAAGATTGAATAGCATCGATGGAAAAACTTCGAAAAGCGTCTTTTTGATGGCAATAAGCGTCGAGATACCAGTTGTCTTTATAACGAACCAGCTGCAAAGGAGAAACCGTTCTCCTAGAGAGGCGATTCTCTTTCCGATTCCAGTACTTCAGCTGCAAGCGTTTGTTTTCGGACAGAGCTTGCACCACCCGATTAAATATCTGGTCGTTGACCTGCCGTTGAGCGATTTCGAGAATTTTGATGCGATTGACAAGAATTTCAGAGACTTTTGGCTCTCCTAAAATGCTGAGAATGCGTTCTTTTATCGGCAACAGCTGTTGAACCAGAATGCCTTTGGAGAGCTGCTCCAATGCCGCATTGAGAGCAAACAGAGATTCCAACTCCTGAGATGAGAGCCAGAATCCGTCCAATTCAAGCTGCTGCAGGCGCGGACGGTCAAGATGAACCCAGTTACGATCAACAAACCAGGGCGCCTGACGTTGCAGACTTAACTCTTCGACATAACGGCGTACCGTCCTGGGCGAACAATTCAGGCGATCTGCAAGAACTTTTAAAGCAACCGGTCTTTGCGCGCTTTTCAAAAACAGTTGCAACTGCCTTTTACGCTCCGCTTTCTGACTCATTCCGAACTCCGCCCAAACTGGTTACGTAAATATAACAAACCGACAGCGGGTTTTCGTATTAAAAATTTTCTATTTGAGAAAAGCGCTATGCCTGAGTTAAACTCATAAACAGGTTTTAACAAGAGCGATAAAAAATCGTGAAATTCCTGCGGGTATTCTTTTTGGCTTTGCTGTCTTTCAGCGTTTTACTCCGGCCGGTATTGGCGGAGGAATTCAGCCTGCCTGTTTCACATGGAACCTCTCAGCTTGAAACCGTTAAAACCGGCAATGCTTCTGCCATGCCGCACATGGATTGTTGCGAACACATGCAAAGCATGCAATCCGAACAGACGATGCCTTGCCATCATCATGTGCATCTTCCAAATCAACCTTGTCCCGAATGCGGCGACCACTGCGATTGCCACGGCGACCTGCATTTTTCTTTCTCTGCAACCACGGTTGGCACATCCATTCTGCAAACCGCTTTGGTTGAACAGGATGGCGCTCTTTCCGAAACTTCTCCTACTGCTGCCGGCATTCAAACCCTGCTCGAACGTCCTCCCCGTCTGATTTAAACCTTTATCGATCCATTTACGGAACCACCTGCTTGCTGATTCGTTGTTCGAAAGCGAGCCCGACTGTTATTCGTTAAAGAAGGTTTACATCCATGAAACGCCGACTTTTCTTAGGCTTATGCCTAACCCCTTTTCTGTCCCCGCTGGCTCGAGCAGAAGAGAAAAACGCCACCATCTATAAATTCGTCTGCCCGATGCATCCGCAGATCATCCGCTCGCACGAAGGCACCTGCCCGATCTGCGGCATGGATTTAGTGAAACAGGCATTCGAACAGCAAAGCAATCAGCTGCAGATTTCGTCACATCAGACGATGAACAGTGCGATGAAACAAGGCTTTGCAATCCGGACAACTCTGGTACAGAAAACCACCCTTTGGAAATACATTCCCACCTTCGGAAAAGTGGTGGCCGACGAAAGCAAGGTGATTCACATTCACCCCCGCGCCGCCGGATGGATCGACCATTTGAGCGTGCGCAATAATGGCGAGTTGGTCAAACGCGGCCAGTTGCTCTACAAAATCTACTCACCGGAAATCGTTTCCGCCCAGCAGGACTTCCTCCTGGCAGTACAAAAATCGAAACTGCGTCCCAACCGATCCAACGCAGTGGTTGAAGCGATGCGCTCTCGGCTGCAATTCCTCGGTATCAGTTCAGGCACCATTAAATCTTTGGAAAAACGCCAACGCCCCTATAACGAAATCCCGATCTATGCCGAGCAGAGCGGTATTGTCGCCAATCTGATCGTACAGAACGGCATGTATGTCGAACCGAAAACCGAACTGATGAGTTTGCAGGATTTGTCGTCCGTATGGATCGAAGCTCAGGTTCTACCTTTACAACAGGCCTGGCTGGCGGAAGGTTTAAGTGCCAATATCACCTCCACGGCTTATCCTGGCCGCCGCTGGGAAGGTGATATCAGTTACATCTATCCACTTGCCGATGCCAAAACCCAGGCAACTTCGGTGCGCATTCCGCTGCTTAACGACGATGGCGTTCTCAAACCGAATATGCTGGTCGATGTGGAAGTCTTCGGCGGGCCGAAACAGAACGCTTTGGCGATTCCGCTGGAAGCGGTGATCGATAACGGCCAGCAGAAACGGGTGGTAAAAAGCCTTGGCGACGGTAAATTCGACGTAGTGGAGATCAATACCGGCATGGAAACCAGCGGCATTGTCGAAGTGCTTTCCGGTTTGCAAACCGGTGACGAAATCGTGGTTTCCGGACAGTTCCTGATCGATTCGGAGAGCCAGATTCAAGCGAACCTGCGCCGCCTGTTGCAAAACGACGCGTCCGACGCGCAATAGGAGACCGGCATGTTGAATCGTTTGATCGAACTTTCGATCCGCAACCGGATTCTGGTATTGCTGATCAGCCTTGCCATCGCTCTCTGGGGCTGGCAGTCCCTGCAAAAAACGCCGCTGGATGCGATTCCCGATCTGTCGGACGTACAGGTCATCGTCAAAACCACCTATCAGGGGCAAACACCACAGGTGGTCGAGGATCAGGTCACCTATCCGATCTCCAGTCTGATGATGTCGGTACCGAAAGCCAAGGCGGTACGCGGCTATTCATTTTTCGGCGACTCTTACGTCTATATTCTGTTCGAAGACGGCACCGACCCTTACTGGGCACGTTCGCGGGTATTGGAATACCTGTCGCAAGTCAAAAGCAGTCTGCCGCAAGGAGTACAACCTAATCTCGGGCCGGATGCTTCCGGCGTCGGCTGGGTGTACGAATACGCGCTGGTTGACCGAACCGGTCAACAGGATCTGGCGCAACTGCGAACCCTTCAGGACTGGTTCCTCAAATACGAGCTGCAATCGGTTCCCGGCGTCTCCGAAGTCGCCTCCATCGGCGGCATGGTGCGTCAATACCAGGTTGAAATCGACCCGAATAAGCTGCGTGCCTACGGCCTGACTTTGGCGCGCATTCAAAGTGCCATTCGCAACAGCAGCACCGAAATCGGTGCTTCGGTGATCGAACAGGGCGAAGCGGAATATATGGTGGCTTTTAAAGGTTACGCCAAGGATCTCGACGCCCTTCGCCAGCTGCCGTTAGGCCTCAGTTCCAAGGACGATATTCCGATTCTGCTCGGTGACATTGCCAAAATCCAGTTCGGTCCTCAGCCGCGCCGCGGCATAGCGGAATTGGATGGCAACGGCGAAGTGGTCGGCGGCATCGTCGTTATGCGTTCCGGAGAAAACGCCCTGAAGGTGATCGAAAAGGTCAAAAGCAAACTCGAAGAACTGAAAAAAGGCCTGCCTGCCGGAGTCGAGCTGGTGGAAACCTATGACCGTTCCGGGCTGATTCAGCGCTCGGTCGACACTCTCAGCGAAAAACTGCTCGAAGAGATGATCGTTGTCGCACTGGTTTCTCTGCTGTTTCTGTTCCACCTGCGTTCCGCTCTGGTAGCGATTATCTCGTTGCCGCTGGGTATTCTCGGCGCTTTTATCATTATGGAATGGTTCGGTATCAGCGCCAATATTATGAGTCTGGCCGGGATCGCCATTGCCATCGGAACCATGGTCGATGCGGCGATCGTGATGATCGAAAACACCCATAAACACATGGAAGCCTTTGAACGCCGGCATCAGCGGTTGCCGGAAGTCGGCGAACACTGGCAATTGGTGTTAAAAGCCTCCAAAGAGGTCGGCGGCGCATTATTTTTGTCGCTACTGATTATCGCCATGAGCTTTGTGCCGGTGTTTGCCTTGCAGGAACAGGCCGGGCGTCTGTTTACTCCGTTGGCATTAACCAAAACCTTGTCGATGGCGGTGGCCGCCGGTCTGGCGATTACTCTGGTGCCGGTTCTGTTGGGCTATTTTGTGCGCGGAAAACTGCCGAGCGAATCAAAAAACCCGCTCAACCGCGCCCTGATCGCCTTATATCATCCAGTGATGAAATTCCTGCTCAACTGGCCGAAAACCGTTATCCTCTTGGCGATGGTCACCATGGCGAGCATCATCTATCCATGGCAACAGCTCGGCTCGGAATTTATGCCGGAACTCGAAGAAGGCGATCTGCTGTATATGCCGACCACCTTGCCGGGACTGTCGATCGGTAACGCCCAGGCACTGTTGCAACAGACCGACCGCCTGATCAAGCAGTTTCCGGAAGTCAAAAGCGTCTTCGGTAAGATCGGCCGCGCCGATACCGCTACCGATCCGGCGCCTTTGACCATGATCGAAACCACCATCCAGCTGAAAGACAAGTCCAAATGGCGTCCCGGCATGACGCTGAAAAAACTGATTCAGGAGCTGGACGCCACCGTCAAATTGCCCGGCGTGACCAATGCCTGGGTACAACCGATCAAAACCCGCATCGATATGCTCTCCACCGGGATTAAAACCCCGATCGGCATCAAGATTGCCGGCGACGATCTGCAACAGATTGAATCCATCGGCAAACAGTTGGAAGCTGCGCTGGCCAAAGTGCCCGGCACCTTATCGGCTTATTCGGATCGCGCCGAAGGCGGACGCTATATCGAAATCCTGCCGAAACGCAATCAGCTGGCACTCTATGAGCTGCCAATCGGTGAACTGGCAGACATTATCGCCACCGCAGTCGGCGGCAAAAATCTGCAGATTACTCTGGAAGGTCGCGAACGCTACGCCATGAATCTGCGCTACCCGCAGAGTTGGCGCGATTCGGTGCAGCAACTGCGCGAACTGCCGATCGTCACGGCATCCGGTCGCCAGTTGCAGCTTGGTCAGGTCGCCGACGTCAAAATCAAAATGGGCCCGCCGATGATTAAATCGGAAAACGCCCGTCTCAACGGCTGGACCTTTGTCGACTTGCAACCGGGAATCGATCTGGTCGGCTATATCAAACAAGCCCAGCAAGTCGTGGCCGAACAGCTGACACTGCCGTCCGGTTACAGCCTGACCTGGAGCGGACAGTATGAATATCTGCTGAAAGCCCAGCAAAGTCTGCAACAGATCGTGCCTTTCGCTCTGCTGATTATCTTTCTGTTGCTGTACTTCATCTTCAAGGATGCCGTCGAGTCATTGATGATCATGCTGGTGGTGCCCTTCGCCCTGCTTGGCTCGGTGTGGTTTTTATGGTGGCTCGGCTTCCATTATTCGGTCGCGGTCGCGGTCGGCATGATCGCTCTAGCCGGGGTTGCCGCCGAATTTGGCGTGGTCATGCTGCTATACCTGAAACAGGCCATTCAGCAGGCGATCGACGAAGATCGCCTCAATACGCCGCAACAACTGCGCGAAGCCATTCTGCAGGGCGCGGTACAACGGGTGCGCCCGAAAGCCATGACCGTCAGCGTTATCGTCATCGGCCTGCTACCGATCATGTTCGGTTCCGGCACTGGTTCGGACGTGATGCAACGCATTGCCGCGCCGATGATCGGCGGCATGATTTCCGCCCCGCTGGTTTCGATGATCCTGTTACCGATTCTCACCTATCTGCTCATGCTGAGACGCATGAAAACCGGCCGTTTGCACCGCGCCGAAACAGAATAAGGAGATTAAAATGTTTACCAAAAACACACTATTTCAATCTATTTTCTCTAAGCCGATTTTATTACGCGTCGGCCTGATGACGGCGGGGCTGTTATGCGCTTTCGGCGTTTCGGCTCAACCACTCAAATTGCAGCAGCTATTCGACATCGCCACACAAAACAATCCGGAATTGTCGTATCTGCAGGCAAACCAGGACCTCTCTCTGGCGAAATACCAGGAGAGCGAAGCCCTGCTTAAACCGCAGGTGCGCCTAATCAGCGAATTCAGCTACGCATGGATGGAGATGAATAACTTTCCGCGTTTTGCCAATCAGGTCGCCGTCAGCTATCCGCTGTACGATCCGATGCTGCAGGACAGCAAGCTGATCGCGTCCACGCAATACGACATCGAGATCGATCTGCTCGAAGCCGGTCGCCAAAAAGCCTGGCTGCAGGTTTCCCAGCAGTACTTCAATTACTGGAAACAACAGGCGGCTTCACACTATCTTGAGCAGGAAAAAGACTATCTCTACGAGCTGCTGTTTCAGGTAGAGAGCCGTCTCGAACTGGGCATGCAAGACCTTGACGATATGGCTAAAGTTCAAAGCCGTATCGACCGCAACCGCAGCCAGCGCATTGAAGCGCAAAAACGTCTCGCCTTGCTGAAAAACAATCTGCGCGAAGTGCTTGGTATCAACGACCGCCCGGATATCGAAGTCGAAGCTTTGGCCAAACCGGCCATTCCGCAACAGGCGCCGCTGTTCGTGACCGACCTGCTTGAAGACAGTCTGAGCAAGCAACAACTCGATGGCCTGATACAAAGTCAGGATCAGCAATGGCAGAGACTGATTCTCGGCAACCCCTTAGTTGAGGCATTGCAAAAACAGTGGCAGGCGGCACAACAGAAAATTCATCAGAAACAGCAGGTACTCACTCCCAAAGTCGAAGCCTTCGGTGCGCTGGTGTATAACGAATCGGATCGTAATTTCTACGACGATATGCGCGGCTTCCGCGGCGGCGTGCGCGTCAATGCCCCACTGTATCTCGGCGGGCAGGCTTCGGCCGAAGTGGCCCAGGCGCGTGCCGAAGCGGACAAGATCGCCGCTTTACAGCGCAAGCAGGAAAACGCTCTTATCACCATGGCGATGAACGCCTGGCTGGAATTGCAGAGCGCCTACGAGAATTATGACGTGCAGAGACAGGCTCTGAAAACCGCACGCTGTACATTGCAAGCGATCGAACAGGCGCTGATCAGCGGCAACAGCGACATCATCGAACTGCTTGAAGCGCAAAAAGCGGTTTATCAGGCACAAAGCGCTCTACCAGATACCGAAGCCGAAATCGGCCTGCAACGCATCCAATTTTACTGGGCGATCGGGCGTTTAAATCCACAACGCCTCTAAGCCTGCGGCAAAACCTGACTCCTCACTATTGAGGTTTATAATAGGAAACCATTAATAGGAAACCTTGCATGAAAGAAGGACAGCCAAGTGGAAAGCCAACAGATCGAAGTCGCCCATATTCTGATCACTTTCGGCGGCCTTTTCATTATCGGCCTGGTTGCCGACTTGCTCGGCCGACACACGCCTCTGCCACGGGTCACGCTTCTCATTTTGACCGGTTTTCTGATCGGTCCTTCCGCGCTGGACTGGCTGCCGCCGTTTACCGATGCCTGGTTTCCGATCCTGACCGACATTGCTTTAGCGATGATCGGTTTTATGCTCGGACAGAACCTTACACGTAAAAAACTCGCCTCCATGGGCCGTCCGATTCTCGGTATCTCTCTGGGGGTCATGTTTATGACCGCCTTATTGATGTTTAC
This sequence comes from Thiomicrorhabdus sp., assembly GCF_963677875.1. NCBI lineage: Bacteria > Pseudomonadati > Pseudomonadota > Gammaproteobacteria > Thiotrichales > Piscirickettsiaceae > Thiomicrorhabdus > Thiomicrorhabdus sp. The sequence goes on from NZ_OY782565.1 coordinate 265,294, forward strand.
CGGTTTATGGCTGCTTGGCATTCCAGTCGAAATCGCGCTGATTCTCGCCGGAATTGCTCCGGCGACCGCCCCCGGACCGGTCGTCGATGTCACCAGCGAATTACAGGCTAAAGGCTGTTTCACGGATACCTTGCTGGGCATTGTCGCTGTCGACGACGCCTGGGGGATGCTGATGTTCAGCCTTCTGCTGGTTGCGGCTTCACTGATGCTCGGTAACGGCAATGCTTTCGTCAGTTTGGAAGATGGCCTGTGGGAAGTCTTCGGGGCATTATTGCTCGGCGGCCTGCTCGGTTTTCCGATGGCTTATCTCAGCAGCCACCTTTATCCGGGGAAAGCTTCTCAGGCGGAAGTGCTTGGCTTGGTACTGTTATGTGCCGGCCTGGCCGAATGGCTTGAAGTTTCCTACATTCTGGCCGCCATGAGCATGGGAACCGTGGTTGCCAACTTCAGTCGCGACCATTGCGAACGCCCGTTCCGCGAAATCGAAACTTTTCAATGGCCGTTGCTGATTTTATTTTTCCTCCTTGCCGGAGCCTCTCTGCAATTGCAATCGCTGTTTGAAGCGGGGCTGATCGGTCTGGCCTACATTCTGTTACGGATTGCCGGACGTATCAGCGGTTCTTTTCTCGGCGCAACCTGGGCCGGATGCCATGAGCGGAATTACGCCTGGATGGGATTGGCAATGCTGCCACATGCCGGGGTGCCGATCGGTATGGCACTGGTAGCGATTCAGCACTTCCCTCAACATGAATCGCTGTTATTGGCAGTAATTCTCGGCGCGACGGTGGTATTTGAATTGATCGGCCCCTTCATTACCCGCAAAATGCTGATAAAATCCGGCGACGCCAACTCGCCTCTCTAAGTTTCAAACAGGAAGCCTATTATGTCCAAGCGCCCCGACCGCAACTTCGACAAACTGGTCGATAAATTCGAGAAAAAAGTCTACGACACCGTCAAGGGTGAATGGCGTTTAAAACTATTGAAAGAAGATCTGGATACACTGAAATACGGGCCGCAATTAAACGTTTGGGATGCAGGCTGCGGCTTTGCCCAAATCAGCCAGTGGCTTGCCGAAGCCGGACATCACACCACTCTCTGCGACCTGTCACATCAAATGCTGATTCGCGCCAGAAACAACTTCGAAGCAGCCGGATTACAAGCGGAATTTCTGGAGGGACCGGCACAGGAAATCGCCCAAGGGTTACCGTCATTCGACCTGGTTCTGTTCCACGCCGTTCTCGAGTGGCTCGCCGAACCGCAAGCAACGTTAAAAACCGTCGCCGACAAGGTCAAACCGGGCGGCAAACTTTCCTTACTGTTCTATAATCGTAACTCGGTGGTTATCCGCAATACTTTACGCGGCGGCTGGCGACTGCCTTATCTGCTCGAAGACGCTTACCTCGGCAAGGGCAAAAAACTCACCCCGCCCAACCCGCAGATTCCCGAGGTCGTCTGCCAATGGCTTGAAGAGTGGGGCTTCAAGATCGAAGTTCACACCGGGATTCGCGTTTTTCACGATTACATGACCCATGAAGTGCTGGAGCAGAGCGAACTCGAAGAACTGCTGGCTCTGGAATACCGCTATTGCCGTCAACCGACCTATCGCAATATGGCGCGTTATATTCACCTCCTGGCAAGCCGTGCCGATTAAAACCACCTAAAACCGACCGGAAATAAAAAACCCCGGCACGCCGGGGTTCTGCATCAAGAGAGACCGGCGCAAATCACGCCAGCCTCCTTCAAGAGGCTTTCTTAGAAAACGCTGCTCAGAATGATAAAGACGATCGAAGCCATAATACCCGCAGCCGGCAGAGTGATAACCCAAGCGGCAAAGATCGGTTTCAACAGGCTCCAGTTGGCATCGGCATTAACGATCCCCACACCGAGAACCGCACCGATCAGAATGTGGGTACTGGAAACCGGGATACCGAAAGTCGACGCAACCAATACCACCCCGGCGGCAGCCAATTCGGCAGAAAAACCGGAAGCCGGGTGCAGTTTGGTCAGGTTGTGACCAACGGTTTGAATAACTTCTTTACCGATAAACCACAGACCGGCAACCATTGCGATACCGAAGGCCAGCATGGCAATCGGTGGAACCGCAGCCTTGGCGCTGATTTCCCCGGTATGCAATACATCCAGAACCGCTGCAAAAGGCCCGATGGCGTTGGCGATGTCGTTGGAACCGTGCGAGAAAGCAAAACCACAGGCGGTAAACACCTGCATCCAGCTGAACAGCAGGAAGGTTGAGCGCTCAAGCGATTTCCCAGCCAGAGTTCGCGAGAAGATGTAGACGGTCAACCAGGTTACCGACCCAATCATCAACATAATCAAAAGGTTGTCCAGAGTCGAGAAGCTGATGTCCACATGCTTCAAACCTTTGAACAGAACCATCGACGAAATAACGATCGCACCCAGCGCAGCAATCAACGGCACATAATTTCTCAACGCTTTATGTGCATCGATACCATGTACCTTATCTTCAATTAGTTCCATTTTCTTGTAATAATCAGATTCAAGCTCGTCGCTGTCGTAATCACCGTCGATTTTCAACTGAGCATCGCGAGACAAGCGCGCATTCTCTTTGATCAGACTGGCTTCATCCATGGTTTCAAGAGACTGCTTGTACTCCTTACGCAGTGCTTTTTTCTCTTTTTTGATTTCGTTGAGACGATCACCGGCTTCGTCGTTGTATTTGAATACCGTCTCTTTGATTGCTTTGTACAGAATATAAGCAAACACACCACCCAGAACCGGAGAAAGCACCCAGGAAACGGCGATCATACCGATCTTGCTCCATTGCACCAGATCAAAACCGTTACCACCGGTAATCGCGTAGAAGCCCAGAGTGATTGAGGCCCCGACAATCCCCCCGACAATCGAGTGGGTGGTGGAAACCGGCCATCCTCTTTTCGTGGCAAACAACAGCCAAAGTGCAGCAGAAAGAAGTGCCGACATCATTACAAACACAAACAACATCGGGTCAATCGATCCCAAAGAACTGAGATCGACAATCCCCTTACGAATGGTTTTGGTCACTTCGCCACCGGCGATAACGGCACCGCTGACCTCAAAAACCGCTGCTACCAGCAACGCCTGCTTAACGCTTAAAGTCCCGGCTCCGACACTGGTTCCGAAAGAGTTGGCAACATCGTTACCCCCGATGTTGAAAGCCATAAACAAACCGAACAGGGTTGCCAATGTTAAAATCAGCAAATTGTTTCCGTTTGTGTAATCGAATGCCCACATTAAAAAATACGCGGAAATCGCGAGAAAAATCGCCCCCACGGCTAAACTTGTTTTAGACACGCCGATCTGGGCGTTGTCCGCTGTCATGGTTGTCATATTTACTGTTCCCCGAAATGTGCTTAAATGAAACCCACTCTCAAGTCTAAAAACGGTAGTTATCACCCAACTTACAAAAATGTGAATTTTATAAGTCACTGATAAAGACTTTTTATTGATTGAAGCGGTGGTTTTATTGAAACAACAGCATGAATTCCGCGACTTTATAATGAAAAATCGGTTTTTCGGGACGGCAATAGAATCGTTATAATAGAACCGCTTTCACTTAACCAACCACAGAGCCAATATGACACCCTCTCAGCTAAAACGACTATTCCGCCCGATCACTGCCCTGCTTTTCAAACGCCCGAAACTGCTGCTGTTGATACCGGTCATCGGCGGTCTTTGGTACGGTTACGAAGTTGGCATTGCCCGCCCGGCGCAAAGCTACATGGGCGTTCCTAAGGTTCAGTCCGGACTGGCGGCTATGGGCTGGTCACACATTCTGCGCAATAACGGCTTTATGCTGGAATACTCCGAAAGCCTGAAAAACCCTCTGTGGGTCACCTATAAAGTCAGTGACAAACGCTACGTTCCGGGCAAACGACCAAGCAGCTTTTCTCAAGATTGGCGCAGCTGGTCGATGGTCACCCATCAGGATTACACCGGCAGCGGTTATGATCGCGGGCATATGGCGCCGAATTATCTGATCGCCAGCCGTTACGGACGCGAAGCTCAGAAACAAACCTTTCTGATGACCAATATCACGCCGCAGAAGGGCACTTTGAACCAAAAAGCCTGGCAGCGGCTGGAAGAAGTCATCGCCAATGATTTTTCCGCAAAAGAAGGGGAATTCTGGGTGGTAACCGGACCGGTTTTTTCCAAATTGCCAACCTACCTGAAAGGCGGAAAAGTCGCCATTCCGCAGGCGTTTTATAAAATTCTGATCAAGCCGCAAAGCGGCAACGAACCGACCAAAGCATTGGCCTTTATCTTTCCGCAAAATGCCAAACCGAATGCAAACCTGATGAAATTCGTCACCACCATTGACGACGTCGAAGCCCAAACCGGCATCGACTTTTTCTCCGAGTTGGAAGACGACATCGAAATCCCGCTGGAAGCGACCGAAACACCGTCCGCATGGCAATTGAAAAAAGTCGCCAACCGCCCGTCACGCTACTGAGAGACTGCACATGAACATTCCCAGCGACAAAGACACCATCTATTCAATTGCACATGAAGCCGTCGGCGCCTTCCAGTTCGATGAATCGGTCGTGGCGGTGTTCCCGGATATGATTCAGCGTTCGGTGCCCGGTTATCAAACCATTTTGACCGGCATTGGCGAACTGACCAAGCTGCACGCTCAGACCAACAGCAACCTTTACGACCTTGGCTGTTCACTCGGCGCAGCCAGCCTGACCATGCGCCGTGCCTTGAAGGTTGAAGGTTGCCGGATTATCGGTGTCGACAACTCCGAAGCAATGATCAAGCGCGCCAACGAATATCTGCATGCTTACCATTCGGAAATCCCGGTCGATCTGTTTTGTGCCGACATCAACGACCTTGCAATCGAAAATGCCTCAGTGGTCGTCATTAACTTCACGTTACAGTTCATCGATCCCGATCAGCGGCTGCCGCTGCTGCAAAAAATCTATCAGGGACTGAAACCGGGCGGAGTGCTGATTTTGTCGGAAAAAATCCATTTCGAAGACACCGCTCTGCAACGGAGCATTGAACACATGCACCTGCAATTCAAACGAGCCAACGGCTACTCCGAACTGGAAATCAGCCAGAAACGCTCGTCGCTGGAGAACGTCCTGATCAGCGATACCGAAAACGAACACCTGCAACGTTTGCAAGAGGCCGGATTCGCCTCGGCAGGCATCTGGTTTCAGGCCTACAACTTCGCCTCCTTCCTGGCAATAAAATAGTTTTAAGAACAAGCATTTAGTTTTTTCTGCAACTCAGTGTCTGATCGCGAAAAGGTGACAAATCACCTATCGAAACCGTATAATTTCGCCTCTTTCACTTTCCGGCAGCGCAACAAGGGGCAAGTTTCACGTGAAACGACATTACCATTCTTTCTGGTCACATCTTAACGACACGCGTCTACAGCACTGGAAAAGCGAATTACCGCCGCTGATCGACGAAGCGCTGCATCCAGAAGGCAATGGAAACCTGCCGCGCTGGCTGGATGCCCTGCAAATCATTAACACCTTCCCGAGCAATCAGACTTATGATCTGGAGCAGTCGGCAATCCGTGTTGGAGAAGTCCTCTCTCCAGAAGACAAAGCGAAGCTGACGGCCGCTTTAAAAGCGCTGCATCCTTGGCGAAAGGGGCCGTTCAATATTCACGGAATTGAAATCGACACCGAATGGCGCTCAGATTGGAAGTGGGATCGCGTCCGTCCGCATTTGGCTTCGATGGAAGGCAAACGCGTGCTGGATGTCGGTTGCGGCAGCGGCTACCACCTGTGGCGCATGGCGGCTGAACAGCCGAAACTGGCGGTCGGCATCGATCCGAGTCTGTTGTTTTTAAGCCAGTTTCTGACTCTGAAACACTTTATCGGCGAAGAAGTCCCGGCTTACTTTCTGCCATTGACCCTGGAACAACTGCCGGTTTCTCCGAAAGGCGGCGCTTTCGACACCGTCTTTTCGATGGGCGTTCTGTATCACCGCCGTTCGCCGATCGATCATATTCTGGAATTGAAAAACCAGATGACACCAGGTGGTGAACTGGTGCTTGAAACACTGGTGGTCCCAGAAAGTTTCGGGCAATTGCTGGTGCCGGAAGATCGTTATGCACAGATGCGCAATGTCTGGTTCCTGCCGTCGGTTGAAGAACTCAGCATCTGGATGCGCCGCTGCGGTTTGCAGAACGTGCGCTGTGTCGACCTCAACCAGACGTCGATTGAAGAGCAGAGACCAACCGAATGGATGGAATGGAACTCGCTGGAATCCTTCCTCGATCCGAACGACCACAATCTGACCGTCGAAGGCTATCCAGCCCCGTTAAGGGCGGTCATGGTCGCCAATAAACCGAAGTAAAAACTCCGTTTTTTTAGACATTTGCCCTTAATTTTTGAAAAATGAGTAGCAAATTAGTAACAAACATTCAAAACCCTGTTGAACGCCCATTTCCAGGCAATAAAAAACCCCGCAGACCGAAGTGTGCGAGGTTTTTATCAGACGGGCGTTTTAGGAATTGATTTACCCAAGAACCGCTTCCAAAGCTGCCAGACAGAACAATACCTTCTCTTTCTTACAGGTTTCACCCATCAGGCCAATACGCCAGACTTTACCGGCGAAATCGCCCAGACCGGCACCGATTTCAAGATTGTATTCGTTCAATAGCTTGCTGCGGACTTCCGCATCATCAACCCCTTCCGGAATCCAGACCGAGTTCAACTGCGGCAGACGTTGTTCTTCAGGCACAACAAAGTTGATTCCCATCGCTTGCAGACCATCACGCAACATCGCATGATTTTCCGCATGGCGTTTCCAGGCATTTTCCAGACCTTCCTCTTTCAGCATGACCAAAGATTCGTGCAATGCATATAAAGTGTTTACCGGCGCTGTATGATGATAAGCACGCTTGGCACCGCCGCCCCAGTATCCCATTACCAGGTTCAAATCCATAAACCAGCTTGGGACTTTCGTCGCGCGGTTTCGAACTTTATCCAAAGCTTTTTCCGAGAAGCTGATCGGCGAAATCCCCGGCACACAGCTCAAACATTTTTGCGTACCGGAATAGATCGCATCAATGCCCCACTCGTCAACGCGCAACTCGACACCGCCCAGAGACGTCACCGCATCAACAATAGTCAGGCAATCGTGCTTGCGCGCAATTTCACAGATGGTTTTGGCATCCGAACAAGCACCGGTTGAGGTTTCTGCATGCACAAAGGCAACAATTTTCGCATCCGGGTTGGCCGCACAGGCTGCTTCGACTTTACCCGGAGTCACTGCCGTACCCCAGTCATCGGCAACCACAATCGCTTCCCCGCCAAAACGCTCGATATTCTCTTTCATTCGCATACCGAAAACACCGTTGATACAAACGATGACCTTGTCACCCGGTTCGACCAGATTGACGAAACAGGTTTCCATCCCCGCTGAACCTGGAGCCGAAACCGGCATCGTCAAAGCGTTTTCGGTCTGGAAAGCATATTTCAGCAATTCTTTAACCTCATCCATCATGCCGACAAATGCCGGATCCAAGTGGCCAATTGTCGGACGAGCCATTGCCTGTAACACGCGAGGATGGATATCCGAAGGACCTGGCCCCATGAGCGTACGAATAGGTGGGTTAAACGATTGCATAGATAATCCTCTATATAATATTAAAATTTTTTAATCAAAAACAAATAGCTCTCAATTATAATGTCAGCCGAACAAGATATACAAGAGCAAAAAGATGGATGTAATTCAGGCACTTGAAGAGGCCATTGGCAGAAAAAACGTATTATCCAGCGAAGAAGAGTGTCGACCTTTCGAATGCGACGGTTTATCCGCCTATCGACAGAAACCTCTGGCGGTCGCTTTGCCCGAAGACATCGAACAGGTCAAACGCGTCCTGCGGATCTGCAAACAGTATCAGGTGCCGGTCATCACCCGCGGTTCCGGAACCGGCCTGGCCGGCGGAACCCTGCCGTTACAGGACGGCATCGTCTTAGGATTATCCAAGCTCAACAAGATTCTCAAAATCGATCCGCTGCAAAGAACCGCACTGGTGCAACCCGGCGTGCGCAATATCGAAGTTTCGCAGGCGGTTGAAGAATTCGGCCTGTATTACGCCCCGGATCCGTCATCGCAGATCGCCTGTTCGATCGGCGGTAATGTTGCAGAAAACTCCGGTGGCGTCCACTGCCTGAAATACGGCCTGACGGTGCACAACGTCACCATGGTCAAGGTTTTGAATATGGACGGCGAGGAATTCGTCTTTGACGAAAAAGACGACGGTATCGATCTGCTGGCGCTGTTGAACGGCTCTGAAGGTCTGCTCGGCGTCATTGTCGAAATAAAAATCAAGCTGCTGCCGAAGCCGGACGCCGCCCAGCTGGTGATGGCCGGATTCGATTCGGTCAGCGCCTGCGCCGATGCGGTCACTGCCGTACTGGAACAGGGCATTATTCCGGCCGGTCTGGAAATGATGGACAAATTCTCCATCAAAGCCGCCGAGGAGTTTGCCCGTGTCGGCTATCCGCTGGATGTCGAAGCGCTGCTGCTATGCGAAGTCGACGGCAGCCACGATCAGGTGCAGGTCGATTCCAAGCGCGTCGCCGATATACTCCGCGACGGCGGTGCCACCACCATCACCATTTCACAAAACGAAAAGCAGCGTATCGCTTTATGGCAGGGTCGCAAAAACGCCTTCCCTGCGGTCGGACGCTTTTCGCCGGATTACTACTGCATGGACGGCACCATTCCGCGAAAACGTCTCGCCTATGTACTCGAAGAAATCGAAGAGCTGTCGCACAAGTACGGCCTGAAAGTCGCCAATGTATTCCACGCCGGTGACGGAAATCTGCACCCGTTGATTCTCTACGATGCGAATAAACCCGGCGAACTGCAGGAAACCGAAAAATTCGGTGCCGAAATCCTGAAGCTGTGTGTCGATGTCGGCGGCACCATTACCGGCGAACACGGCGTCGGCGTCGAGAAACTCGACTCCATGTGCCATCAGTATCATGGGCCGGAACTGGAAATTTTCCACGGTATTAAAGAAGTATTCGACGATACCGGCCTGCTGAATCCCGGTAAAGCCGTTCCGACACTACATCGCTGCGCCGAAGTCGGCCAGATGCATGTTCACAATAACTGCCTGCCCTTCCCGGAACTGGAGCGTTTTTAATGAGTATCGAATGTCAACATCACCAGCCGGAAACCGCCCAACTTGCCGATCAGATCAAACAGGCGGTGGCGGATAACAAGCTGCTGCAGATTGTCGGTAATCAAAGCAAAGTGCCGCTTTACGACGATGCCGAACCGATTTCCATTGCCGACCACTGCGGCATTGTCGATTACGAACCTGCCGAACTGGTCGTCACGGTCAAGGCCGGAACCAAACTGTCGGAACTGCAAGCGGCCCTGGCCGAGCATAACCAGATGCTCGGTTTCGAGCCGCCGGAATATGGCGATTCAACCATCGGCGGCACCTACGCCTGTGCGCTGACCGGCCCATCACGCCCTTTCCGCGGTGCGCTGCGCGATTTCGTTCTCGGCACCAAAATGATCGACGGCCAAGGACGTCACTTGCAGTTCGGCGGCAAGATGATCAAGAACGTCGCCGGTTACGACGTCTCGCGCATGATGTGCGGTTCGAAGGGTTCGATGGCGCTGGTCACCGAACTCAGTCTGAAAGTTCTGCCGCTGGTCGAAGAGACGACTTACTGCATCGAAATGCCGGAAGGCGAAGCGATCCTGCTGATGAATCAGATGGCCGGAACCTCTCTGCCATTGTCCGGCTGTGCTTACTATCAAGGCCGTTTCTACTATCGTGTTGCCGGCGAACACCCCGAACAGACCAACCGTGTCGAGGTCAACGCCTGCACCAACGACATCTGGAAAATTCTCAACCCGTTCCGCCCGCAACTGGAACCGGGTGTAAAGCTGTGGCGTCTGGATGTCGAGAGTACCAACCCGGCAATTGAAAATACCATTGCCGTCGGAATGGGAGGAACCCGCCGCTGGATCGCCAGTGAAAAAAAGCCGAAACACCCTTATACCACTTTGTGGCAATCGCGTTTCGCGCCGCGACATAACGATACACCGCAGGTGCAGAAGATCAAACAAGGCCTGAAAAAGGTGTTTGATCCGCATCATGTGTTTAAAGATTTATAGCTTTCATTTACAGTTTCCTATATGCAAACTCATCTACCTCAAGATTTACTCGCCACGGAACAGGGCAAACAAGCGGATAAGATTCTGCGCTCCTGCGTGCATTGCGGTTTCTGTCTGTCGGCCTGTCCGACTTACGGTCTGATCGGCGACGAACTCGACTCGCCGCGCGGACGCATCTATCTGATCAAAAGCGTTCTGGAAGGCAATGAAGTCACCCAGAACACACTGGATCACCTTGATCGCTGTCTGACCTGCCGTTCTTGCGAAACCACCTGTCCCTCAGGCGTCGAATATGGCCATCTGCTGGATATCGGCCGCGAAATCAGCGAACGGAAAAGCCCGCGTTCAATCTGGCAAAAAACAATCCGCTATGCGGTGCGCAAAAGCCTGACCACGCCGTGGTTCTTCAATCTGGTGATCCGCTGCGCGCCGTTTTTGCGTCACTCGGAAGCCGTGCAGTTCACCGTCGACGAACTGGCCCTGCAACAGCAACTTAAAGACCGCGAAGACGCTCTGCAGCACAGCGTGCTGTTGATCTCCGGCTGTGTGCAACCGGCGCTGGCACCGAATATCAATCAGTCAAGTGTCCGTGTTCTGAACAAACTCGGCTGGAATGTTATCGAAACGCCCCAGCAACAGTGCTGCGGTGCGGTTGAACATCATCTGTCCGGCCAGAAAAACGCCTTAAAGCAGATCAAGGCCAACATCGATGCCTGGAGCCGCTATCTGGATCAGGGTGTCAAAGCGATTATTTCCAATGCCAGCGGCTGCGGCGTGATGATCAAGGATTATCCGTCGCTGTTTCTCGACGAGCCGGAGTATCTGCAGAAGGCGCGTCGCATCGCCGAGAATACCAAGGACATCTCCGAATTTCTGATTGCGCAGGATTTGTCGATTTTTACTCATTATGACAATCAGAAAATCACTTTCCACTCGCCTTGCACTCTGCAACACGGACAGAAGCTGCAAGGTGTGGTCGAAGACGCTCTGCGCCGTTTAGGTTACAGAGTAAATCGCGTTAAGGACGCACACCTGTGTTGCGGCTCTGCCGGAACCTATTCCATTTTTCAGCCCAAGCTCTCCAAACAGTTGCGTCAAAACAAACTGGACAACCTGCTTGAAGAGAAGACCGAAATCATCGTAACCGCTAATATCGGTTGCCTGATGCACCTTCAGAAGGGGACTAAGGTGCCGGTCAAACACTGGATTGAATTACTCAGAATATAGATCAGGATCGGTTGAAAGCCGGATACCTGCCAACGAGGACTGAACCCTATGTCAGATATTGAAATCGCCCATAACGCCAAGATGCGGCCGATCAGCCAACTTGCCGAAGAGCAGTACGGCATACCCCACGAGCATCTCGATCCTTACGGACACTATAAAGCGAAGCTGTCGCTGGAATACGTCGACAGCCTGAGCCATAAAAGCGAAGAAGGTAAACTGATTCTGGTCACGGCGATCAGCCCGACTCCGGCCGGTGAAGGGAAAACCACCACCACTGTCGGACTGGGTGACGCCATGAACCGCCTCGGCAAAAAAACCATGATCTGCCTGCGCGAGCCGTCGCTGGGTCCCTGTTTCGGAATGAAAGGCGGAGCGGCCGGCGGCGGTTATTCGCAGGTAGTACCGATGGAGGACATCAATCTGCACTTTACCGGCGATTTCCATGCCATCGGCGTGGCCCACAACCTGTTGGCGGCAATGATCGACAACCATATCAACCACGGCAATGCTCTGGGAATCGATGCCCGTCGTATCAAATGGAAACGCGTCGTCGATATGAACGACCGCGCTCTGCGGGAAATCACCATCGGTCAGGGCGGCCCGGCCAACGGCTATCTGCGTGAAGACGGTTTCGACATCGTCGTCGCTTCGGAAGTCATGGCGATTCTCTGCCTGGCCACCAACCGCGCCGATCTGAAAGAACGCTTAGGGCGCATTATTATCGGTTATAAAACCGACCGGGTCACTCCCGTATATGCCAGTGACCTGAAAGCTCACGGAGCCATGGCGGCACTGTTAAAAGACGCTATTAAACCAAACATCGTGCAAACGCTGGAAAACAATCTGGCGATTGTCCACGGCGGACCTTTTGCCAATATCGCACACGGCTGCAACTCGGTTACTGCCACCAAAACCGCCATGAAGCTGGCCGACTATACCGTCACCGAAGCCGGTTTCGGTGCCGATCTGGGTGCGGAAAAATTTCTCAGCATTAAATGCCGTTCGGCCAAAATCGCGCCTTCGGCTGTCGTGCTGGTAGCCACCGTCCGCGCTCTGAAATTCCACGGCGGCGTCGAACGTGATCACCTGAACCAGGAAAACCTGACGGCGTTAGAAAAAGGTTTCGCCAATTTGGAACGTCACTTGAAGAACGTCACCCAGACCTACGGCCTGCCGTGCGTGGTATGCATTAACCACTTCACCTACGATTCCGACGACGAAACCGCCCTGTTGATTCAAAAATGTGAGGCGCTCGGCGTACGCTGCGTTGTTTCCAAACACTGGGCCGAAGGCGGCGCCGGAGCCGAAGAGCTGGCCAAAGCGGTTCTGGAAATCGTCGATCATCGCGACCCGGGCTTTGAATACGTCTACGACATCAACGCGCCGATCTGGGACAAGATCGAAACCATCGCCAGCAAAGTGTACGGTGCCGCCGGAATTACCGCCGGAACCAAGGTCAAAGAAGAGATTCAGCGTTTACAGGAACATTACGGCGACCTGCCGATCTGTATGGCGAAAACTCAGATGTCTTTTTCGACCGACCCGCATGCCAAAGGCGCGCCTAGCGGGCATACCGTTGAAATCAGCGACATCAAACTGGAAAACGGCGCCGGCTTTATCGTTGCCATCGCCGGCAATATGATGACCATGCCGGGGCTGCCGAAAGTACCGACTGCCGAACGCATCGATATCGACGACGAAGGTGTGATTACCGGTCTTTTCTAAACATTACTTCCCGAGAACGCCCTTCTCTTCCTCAGAAGGTTTCGCATGACTCCCGACCGGTTTAACGCCTCCGTTTTATGAGGCGTTTTTATTTACAGCCATTAAAGCACTTAATTTCAATCTTTCCTAAAAACTCCGCAAAAACGGATTCAGTATAATGTCTGAATTTACAATGCAAACGGATCAAAGAGCGTGTCGGACTCAAGCAATCACACCCTATCGCAGCGTTTTCAAAGCCTTCAGGCGCACATTAATCAACACATTATCGGCCAGCCGCATCTGACCGAACGCATGTTGATCGCCCTGCTGTCTGACGGCCATCTACTGGTTGAAGGTCCTCCGGGTCTGGCAAAAACCAAAGCGATCAAAATTCTCTCCGACCTGCTGGAAGGCTCCTTTCACCGCATCCAGTTCACTCCCGATCTACTGCCTTCCGATATTACCGGAACCGACATCTACCGCCCCGAAAGCGGCATGTTCGAATTCCAGGCGGGACCGATTTTTCATAATCTGATCCTTGCGGATGAGATCAACCGTGCGCCGGCCAAAGTCCAGGCCGCTCTGTTGGAAGCCATGGCCGAAGGTCAGGTCAGTGTCGGCCAGCGCAGCATGCCGATGCAGCCGCTGTTTATGGTCATGGCAACCCAGAACCCGCTGGAGCAGGAAGGAACGTACCCCCTGCCGGAAGCGCAATTGGATCGCTTTATGCTTCACGTCAAGGTCGACTATCCGGATGCCGCCAGCGAACTGAGGATTCTTGAGCTGGTGGAACAGGAAGCGCGTCACGAAGACGGCGAATCTTTCGAACCGATCTCGCAGCAGGATCTGTTTGCCGCCCGTAATGAAATTCTCAATCTGCACATGGCGGATTCAGTGAAAACCTATCTGGTCGAACTGATCGTCGCCAGCCGTCAGCCGCAAGCCTACCAGAACGATCTTGCAGATTTGATCGCCGTCGGCGTCAGCCCGCGCGCCACCATTGCCTTATCACGTTGCGCAAGAGCTTATGCCTGGCTCCGAGGCCAGGAATACGTCACTCCCGAACATGTGCAGGCGGTGGTTCACGACGTTTTCCGTCACCGTCTGATCCTCAATTTCGAAGCCCAGGCGCAAGGCATCGACGCTGACGCCATCGTTGATCGGCTGTTGCAGCTGGTACCGATTACCTGAGCGGGAGCTGAAAAACATGTCGACGCTCTATTCCGATATCGGCGAATTGAACGCTTTACGGTTTCACGTGAAGCAGAAAAAACTCGTGCCTTTACAGCAACTTCTGGCGAGAAATACCGGCGATCATCACGCTTTGCGCAAGGGGCGAGGCATGACCTTCAGCGAAGTGCGTCAGTATCAGCCGGGCGACGATGTGCGGCATATCGACTGGCGCGTCACTGCACGCACTCAGAAGGTTCACACCAAGGTATTTACCGAAGAGCATGAAAGGCCGACCGTGCTGGTTACCGAACAATCTGCGGCACTGTTTTTCGGTTCCAAAGTGCGTTTAAAAAGCGCTCAGGCATTGAATATCGCCGCTCTGATCGGCTGGACCGCCTTGCAGCAGCACGAACGCATCGGTGGCTTATGCTTCCGTGGCGACCGACATCACTGGATCGCTCCGAACCGACCGCAACATTCTCTGCTGCAGTTTCTCGAAGCGGCCGTCGATCTGCAAAAGGGACTCAAACGCCCGGGAGCCTGTCCGAATGTCTTCTGGCATCAGAGCCTGAAACAACTGACACAAACCGTCAAACCCGGCAGCCAGCTGTTTCTGATCGGCGACCTGCTCGACTTCGACAGCCAGGCCTTTGAATGGATTAAAAAACTGCGCAGTCACAATGAAATCACCGCCATTCACGTATTCGATCCGTTGGAAAAACAGCTGCCGAAAAGCGGTTGGCTCAGTCTGGCCCGTTCGTTCATCAGCGACGATCTGTTGCGTCTTGACAGCTTTAGAGACCAGACGCGAGAAGAATATTCTCAAGGTTATCAAGCCCGCTGGCAAAACTGCAAACAGGGCTTCAGAGCGCTGGCAATTCCACTGATTGAAGTCGGCACCGACGAATCACCCTTGAAAAGCCTGATGCAACAAAACGTCATTCATTAGAAGAGACCAACCGACACACTTATGCCAAATCCGATTGACCCGCAACTGTTGAACCAACTGCATGACATCCAATTGCCGCAGGCAATCGGCTGGTGGCCGCTGGCGTTCAGCTGGTGGATTCTGATTCTGAGTATCACCTCGATCATCATCGGCGTCGCCTGGTATATCCGCGAACAGCGGCGACGCAATGCCTACCGTCGCGAAGCCTTGAAAAAAACTGCATCTGATCCAAAACGAAGCCTTGCATCCGGCGGAAAAAATCGCCCTGATGAATGCCCTGTTAAAACAAGTTGCCCTGACCACTTACGGACGCATGGAAGTCGCCGCCTTGCAACAACAGGCCTGGCTGGATTTTCTACATCAGAAAGCCAGTTACATCAACCAGCCGGACTGTCTGGCCGACTGTCTTCAAAAAGCTTATGCCGGGCCGGTCGGCGCCGATATCGAACACTTTCAGATCGAAAACTGCGCGCGCTATTTCGCAAAGTGGATCAAGGGGCATCACCAATGACCCTGCTACAGAATTTCAGCCAATTCGATCTGATCTGGCCCTGGATGCTGGCATTTTTGCCGGTGCCGTGGATCATTCGCCTGCTGATTAAAAGCGTGGAAAAACGCCAGTCTCCGCTGCTGGCTCCGCAGATCGTCGCCCGTTTGGAAGACGACCTCAAGGCAACACAGTGGGTGCAGCCGGAAGTGCGTTCCAGACGCATTCCGTTTTTGTATGCGCTCTTGTGGCTGTTACTGATTTTTGCCGCCAGTCGCCCGGTCTGGTATCTGCAGCCGGCTCCTTTTACTTTCAGCGGCAAGGAGTTAATGCTGGCAGTTGATCTATCGGGCAGCATGCGCAAAGGCGACATGTATCTCAACGGTCAGGAAGTGAGCCGTCTGGTCGCCGTCAAAGCCGTGGTATCACGCTTTATCGAACAGCGAAAAGGCGACCGCATGGGACTGGTGGTATTTGCCGATCAAGCCTTTCTTCTCAGCCCTTTGACCTATGATCTACAGACCGTCAAAACCCTGCTCAACGAAAGTGAAATCGGCATGGCCGGTACCAACACCGCGATCGGCGATGCGATCGGCCTGACACTCAAGCATCTGCAACAGGCGCAACGCAGCCATGCGGTTATTATCTTACTGACCGACGGTTCCAACACCGGCGGTATCGATCCGCTCGAAGCGGCCGCCAAAGCCGAAGAAATGGGGGTCAAAATCTACACCATCGGCGTAGGAAAAACCGAAGATCGTCACGGTCTGGATCGCTTCCTGAACCAGAAGCCAGACATCGATATCGACAGCTTGCAACGTATCGCCGAACGGACCGGCGGCCAGTTTTATCAGGCCAACGACAGCGAGCAGCTGGGACAGATTTATCAGCATATCAACCAGCTCGAGTCCAGCGAACACGATGTTTTCAGCTATCATATCCGTACCGAGCTTTACGTCTGGCCACTGGGCAGCGCCCTGCTGTTAAGCATGCTGCTTGCCGCACTGTGGCTACGACGGGCGGAGGTATAGCATGGAACTGCAACTGCTCCGACCCTGGTGGCTCCTCGCATGGCTTCCGGCTCTCTGGCTGCTTTGGAAAATCTGGCATCTACAACTGGGGCAAAATGGCTGGCAGCGCCTGATTGCACCGCAGTTCCATTCTTTGCTCCTCGGCGATCAGCACAACCGCCCGAATGACAGCCTGCAAAAACTGATGGTTTTCGCCTTGGGACTGGTGTGGTTTTTCCTGATTCTGACGCTGGCCGGGCCGTCGCTTAAATCCGTTAAAATTCCCGCGCAGAAAAGCCAGCAGGGAACGGTGATTCTCCTCGATCTGTCGCTGTCGATGCTGGCGCAGGATTTGCAACCGAATCGCTTGAAACAAGCCGAATTCAAGATCGTCGACCTGCTGCATAAACATCCGGAACTGGCCGTCGGCCTGGTCGGGTATGCCGGTTCGGCACACACCATCAGTCCGATTTCCGAAGACAACCGAACTCTGCTTGGACTGCTACCGGCGCTCAACCCTTTGTACATGCCGAGTTACGGTTCCGATCCTTTGCTCGGATTCCAACAGGCCAAGCAACTTCTGGATGGCGCTCATGTCACTCAGGGACACCTGATCTGGATTACCGACGATATCGAACAAGCACAGGTGCAGGATGTGATCGACTGGATTAAAAATACCCCCTACAGCCTGAGCATTGTCGGTGTCGGCACAACCGAAGGTGCCCCGGTGCCGTTGCCTGATGGTGGATTTCTAAAAAATTCGCAGGGTACTCTGGTTCTCCCGGCTGTTCCGGAGCAACGTCTTGCCGCCGTCAGCCGTCAGATGGACGCCCGTTTCCAGCTGCTTAATCCGGCGCAGGAAGCCTTGGACAAACTGTTACCGCCAATCAGCGCGACAGCCAAACTGGAAGACAAAGACGATAAATCGTTAAAAATCCCTCTGGATGAAGGGCCTTTCCTCTTGCTGATTCTGCTGCCGTTTATTGCACTTTTCTACCGTCGCGGCGTCATTTTCGCCTGGCTGCTGTTCGCCTGTTTGCCTGTTGGTATGCTGTGGAGTGACCCGACGATGGCCCAGCCTTCCCTCTCGGAGTTTTCCGACGTCTTTCAGTCTCCTGATCAGCAAGCCTACAAAGCCTGGGAGAAGCAAAACTACGCCGCGGCCGAAGCTCTGTTTGAAAATAAGCAGTGGCGTGCCAGCTCGCTGTATCGCCTGGGTCGCTACAAAGAAGCCGCCCACCTGTTCTCTTTGGATCACAGCGCTCAGGGTCACTATAATCGCGGCAACGCGCTCGCCAGAAGCGGGCAGTTGCAGGAAGCCGCCAAAGCGTACCGCCAGGCTCTGAAGCAACAGACGGATTTTAAAGAAGCCGAAGACAATCTGGCGCTGATCGAGTCGCTGTTGAACCAGCAACAACAAGCGCAGGATAGCGGCACGGACGACCGGCAATCTCCGCCGCAATCCCCTGCACAAAACAGTGATAAGGAAGAAAAGAAGGCCGCGCAGAAAAAAACCGACGAAACCAAGCGGAGAGAACAACAGACCGGAAATCAAACTTCCCAATCTGCTAACTCGTCATCCGAAGAGCAGAATTCGCAAAAAGCATCTGACAGCCAGTCAAAAGATTCAGCACAAAATGCCTCTTCCGATTCCGGACAACAGGGTGAAGAACAAAGTGGCAAACCAAGCGATGGAAAAACCGGTGGCAGTGCCGATGCAGCCTCCGACGCATCTTCCGACTCCGACGAAAACCCATCCGCCTCCGGAGACGCTCATCGCGATGAGAAAGATCCAAATCAGCAACCGGAACTCGGCGGAGCCAGTCGGATGGATGACAATGAAAACGGCCAGCAACTTTCCCGAGAGCAGCGTGAAAAACTCCAGGCAACACAAAACTGGCTGCAGCAGATTCCCGACGAGCCGCAAAAATTCCTGCAGCGGAAATTCGAATACCAATATCAGCAATCGCCTTCCCAGGGATCGCCGTCCGATAAAGTGTGGTAACCATTCTATGAACCTCAGACCCTACTCGAAACAACTGACCGTTTTTTTGATCAGCGCCTTACTCAGCTGGGCGGCGCTTGCCGACAGTGTCACCGTTCACAGTGATCGACAAACCATCGAGATGGGCGATATTCTGACCTTATGGATCGATACGGATTTTGCCACCCATGGACAGCAACCGGATCTGTCGGTGCTGGAAGACCAGTTTCAAGTCTTAAATTCTCAGCAAAGCAATCACCTTGAGGTCATCAACGGCAAAATGTCGGCTCGAACGCGCTGGCAGGTGGAACTCTTACCAAAACAGATCGGTGAGCTGATGATTCCACCGATCAAAGTCGATGCCATCAGTAGCCAGCCCTATAAAGTTCAAGTCACCAAAGCCGCAAAAACCGGCGCTCTCAAGCCCTATTTCATGGAAGCGACTCTGAGCAGGCAACAAGCGTATGTGCAGGAAGAAGTTCTGTATACCCTGCGTTTCTATTATCAGGGGCGTTTGATTTCCGGAAATGTCACGCCGGTCGAATTCGGCTCGGCGCTGGTGAATAAGATCAAGGATCAGGCCGTTTTCCAAAAATACATCAACGGCCAGCCCTATACAGTGTACGAATGGGTTTATGCTTTTTTCCCGCAGGCCAGCGGGCGCAAAACCATTCCTGCGGTTGAATTCAACGGCGTCATTCAGACAAGAGGCAGACAAAAGTCGATCCGCCAGGTTTCCAAACCACAGAATCTGCAAGTGCTGGGTGCTGAACAGAACCCCAACGGCCAGACGCCTTGGCTGCCGGCACAGGATTTGAAACTCCAGGCCACACTGGAACAACCGAAACAAGCTCTGAGAGTCGGCGACAGCTTAAGCCGCACCCTCGTCTTAAAAGCCACCGGTTTGAAATCCTCGCAACTGGTCAACTTGAAAACCGACGATGGCGAAGGCTTCAAGCTCTATGCAGAACCGCCAAAACGGGAAGAAACGATCGAACAGAACCATGTTGTCAGCCGTTTGATTCAGGCACAGACATTGATTCTGACCAAAGCCGGGGAAATCACGATCCCGGGGCAAAGCGTCACCTGGTGGAATCCGCGTACAAACACCTTCGAGCAAGCTTCGCTGCAACCGCAGACCATCGAAGTGCTTCCGGCAAAGAACACGCCTCAAGCAGGCGACTTGCCGACCGAAACATTTCCTGGAGCCGTTCCACGTGAAACGGCGCCATCCGGTAACGGGCTGTGGCCCGCTTTAAGCGCCGCTTTTGCGCTTCTCTGGATACTTACTTTGCTCTATGCTTTGAAAATCCGTCGCCAGCGGCAAACGGAACCCCTTCCTGCACGGGAAAAAGAGGTCTCTGCAAAGCAAAATGACACTGAATGGTGTCAAATGCCTGCACGTCCTTTTTACAATGAATTACGAAAGCGCCTGCGTGAACAGGGATGCATGCAAACCACTCAGCTTGACAACCCTGAACTCACCCGGCTGATTAGCGAACTCGAAGCACATTTGTTCTTCGGCAAGAACCTTCAGGACGACTGCATTGAAAAAATCTGTCACACTTTTCATAGAGCGTCAAAACCCGCCCGCAACCAAACTGAAAATAGCCAACTGGCGCAGCTCTACGGCCGTACAATAGATTCAAACTGATCACTCTGGCTCAGGCACAACAGGAGAAGGCGATGAAGCCGTTATTTTTCGGAATCGGATTGAGTTATCTGCTGCTTATCGGCGGCTGCACCACCTACGGCGCCATCAGCAATCCGAAAATCCCGCAATCCGCGGCCAGCGAAGACTACGGCATTACCAGCACGATTCAACGCAGGGAGCCGGGAAAAATGACGCTGTTATTAAGCTTTTCCGGCGGTGGTTCGCGTTCAGCTGCCTTGGCATACGGCGTACTCAAAACCTTGCGCGATATCCCCAGCAGTCCGGAAGCCGACGCCCCCAACCTGCTTTCGGAAGTTGACCTGATCAGTGCAGTTTCCGGCGGCAGCTTCACCGCCGCTTACTACGCCTTGAACGGTGAAGCGACCTTCAAAAGCTTCGAGCCTGATTTTCTGAATCAGGATATCGAAGACAACCTGATCACCAAACTGCTTTACCCATCCCTGTGGTTTTCCGATTTAGGGCGCACCGACGTTGCCACCCAGCTCTACGAAGAATCGGTTTTCAAGGGGGCGACATTCGGCGATCTCGCCCAGCGCAAAGATGCCCCGCTGATTCTGATCAATGCTTCGGATCTGACCAACGGCGTGCGCTTCAGTTTTGTGCAGGAATATTTCGACCTCCTGTGTTCCAACTTGTCCGATTACCCAATCGCCCGTGCCGTGACCGCTTCGTCTTCGGTACCGATTTTATTTCATCCGGTGGTCGTCAAAAATTACGGCGGTTGTGAACCGGATAACCTGCTGATAAAAGACACGCCGCTACACAGCCTGCAACTTGAGGAGACCCGCCGGGGACTGCTCACCTATGTTCAAGAAAAGCGCCGTCACCGTTTTCTGCATCTGGTGGACGGCGGTATCACCGATAATCTCGGGCTGCGCGCCATCTACGATTTCATGGAACTGGCCGGCGGCCCGAAAGCGATCACCCGTTTAATTAACCGCAATCCATCGGACAAACTGGTGGTAATTGTCGTCAATGCTTCAACCCAATCCGCCAGCGATATGGGCAGAAGCAATGTCAATCCATCGATCGAAACCAGCCTGAACGCTATGACCGATATTCAGCTGCACCGTTACAATGCCGCCACGCTGGAGCTTTTTGACCGCGCCATGCAATCCTGGAGTGCGCAGCTTTCGACAAAATACCGAAAGGTAACCCCTTACTTCATCGAATTGAATTTCAAGCAACTGCCGGACGAAACACTGCGCCAGTTCTTTAATACCGTTCCAACCGGATTTTACTTAACCGAAGAGCAGAAGCAGAAATTGATCAAGGCCGGCGGCGATCTGCTGACCAACCACCCCACATTTCGTCAGCTGTTGCAGGACTTATAATAAAGTCCCAATCAATAAAAAAAACCCGCTGTGGATACCTTCCAAAGCGGGTTTTTTCATGCGGCCGACAGGCGCTTATTCGTTGAAATGCCGCTCGGCGATTTTCTGAACTTCCGGATAGTTGGTTTTCCCGGTACCCAGAATCGGTACCGCTTCAACGAGAATGACCGTTTTCGGAATCATCAGCTCCGAATAGCCGCCGGATTTAGCTGCTTCGGTAACCGTATTACGGCTCAGAGAACCGTCGTCGGTCACCAGCACCAACTGTTCGCCTTTGCGTTTATCCGGTACGGCAACCACAACATGATGCCCTTCCGGACTCGCTTCGTTGATATAGGTTTCCACCGCCGTCAACGAAACCATTTCACCGCCAATTTTAGCGAAACGTTTGGCACGTCCTTTGATCCAGACATAGCCGTCTTCATCAACATCGACGATATCGCCGGTATCGTGCCAACCGTCAGCCGGAGGCAAAAGGACTCCCGGATTATCCGCCATCAGGTAACCTTTCATAATATTCGGCCCCTTAACGAACAAGCGACCGCCTTCCTCGATGCCGGGAATCGGTTCCAGACGGTACTCTACTGCCGGAACGAACTGCCCCACCGAGCCGTCCTTGTACGCAATCGGAATATTCACCGACAAAACCGGCGTGGTTTCAGTCACACCGTAGCCTTCGAAAATCGGCTGATGATATTTCTCGGCATACAACTGGCGGGTTTCCGGGCGCAGACGTTCGGCACCGGCAACCAAAGCGCGTAAACTGTAAAAATCGTACGGATCGGCCTTGCGGGCATAACCGGTGAAGAACGTATCGGTTCCAAAAATTAAACGGGAATTTGTCTGATAAACCACTTCGGGAACAATGCCGTAATGCACCGGCGACGGATACATATAAACTCGCGCACCTTTCAGAATCGGCCACAGCATGCCCGCCGTCAATCCGAAACAGTGAAACGTCGGCAAAGCATTAAACAGCTGCTCACCGGGTAATAACGTCAGCATCGCGCTGATCTGTTCGATATTGCTGACGATGTTGCGATGCGATAATACCACCCCTTTCGGCACCCCTTCGGAACCGGAAGTAAACAGAACGACCGCCTCTTCTTCCGGATCGATTCTGTTACCGGGCAATCCGTGAGCGGAACGGAGCAGACCGCCGATTTTAGCCGCCACCCCAATCGTTCCCCGCACCTCTTCCAAAAAAATGAAACGCACTTCATCCTGCAAGGCCTCGATCAACGGCTGCAATTCAAACGCATCGACAAAACGCTTTGAGGTGATGACGGTTTTCAATTCGGCCGTTTTACATGCCGAACCGATCGCATGAATACCGGCGGTAAAATTGATCATCGCCGGAACATAGCCGTAGGCCTGCAAGGCAAAAAACGTTGCCGGCATTCCGGCCACATTCGGTAGCATCAAACCGACGCGTCTTTCATCTTTCAGCTGTTTCTGCAGCGCTTTACCGAGAATGGAGGAGGCCAGGCGGATTTTTTTCAACGTCAAAGTCTGCTCGTTAATGTCTTCGACACAGACGTCTTTGGCATGGAACTGGCGCTCGGAATCCAACAGCGCTTTAAAAAGCGGTTTCGGTGTGGAATTGGCATGAAAGGCACCATCCCGCAACATGCGGAAAATTTCCCGTTTAAAGAACAAGTGCTTGTCGTGTCCTTTCAAACCTTTCGGCGATTGAATGGTTTCCGCAGGCTGAATACTGATGGTGATTTTAGGAAAGCAGAAGCCTTTCATAAAGGCAAACTTGGTTCCGTCCAGATAAGAAAATTTGCTGTAAACCGCTCCGGCAATGTGTACCGGAAGCACTGCTGCACCGGTTTTGGCGGCAACCAGTCCGGTTCCCTCGTATACCTTCATCAAACCGCCGGTCGTCGTGATGCGCCCTTCCGGAAAAATCATGCACTGCTTGCCGTTCTTTAATTCTTCGATCATATGCTTGGCGGCATAAGGACTGTGGATATCGACGGTGAAATAGTGACTCATGCCGAGGATTAAGCGTTCAGACCATTTTTTGGTATGACCCTTATCGACCATAAAGGTCGTCTCGCCCGGAATAAACAATTCCAGTAAAGGCCCGTCCAGCAAAGACACATGATTGGCAATGATCAGCATCGGCTGCTGACTCTGCTCGACCGCATGGTAATTTTCCAAACCTTTGACTTCAACGCGGTAGAACAATTTAAAAAGCAGCTTTACCAAGCTTTTAATCAGCCACTTCATAGGCAGCACTCCTCATGGATTTTTATCTAAGTTTTTTATTCTCGACCTTAAAAGGCACATATTTTTATAGCGGTTGCCGACCGACGTCTCCGGCGAAAGACCGAATCCACAAAGCCGCCAGCAGATTGCCCGCAGCAATCAACAGCAATTGATTCAACAACGTGATTTGCAAACCGTAACCCAGCATCAATAACAGCGATGACACCACCATAAACAGCGCATTCAGAATGTTATTGGCCGCGACCATTCTAGCACGCTCCGCCTCCGGGGTAGCGCTTTGCAGCAGGGTGTACAACGGCACAATATAAGCACCGCCCAGAACACTGAAGAGAAACAGAAACAGCAGAGAAAGGTTTGCCGGCCAGAACTGAATCAGTTCACCCAACACCAGCGAAACATCCGCTTGCCAGACGGTAAATTGAATCGACCAAATTGCCAGAGAGAGGAACAGGCTCATACCCGCCAGAATCGCCGCATGCCAGAACAGATGCAAGCCGTTTTTCATCCATCGGGAAATCAACCCGGAGCCAATTGCGATTCCGACCGAAAATAACGTCAGATAGGCAACCACAACCTGATCATCACCGTGCAAATCGTATTTCACCAGATTCGGAATCTGACTCAGCAGAACCGCACCGAGAAACCAGAACCAGGAAATCGCCCACAAACTCATCCACGGCAGCCGAAACTGCGCCATTTCGCGCAACATGCGCCACGTGCTGAGAAACGGATTCAAATCAATGTTGATCTGCAAATGGGAATGCAGGCGTTTATCAATCAGAAAACTGACGGCAAACCCGACCACAGCCGTGACGATCACGGCTATGCTCATCACCGTCTCGCCGCCGTCCAGCATAATGCCGATACCGCCGAAAATCGTACCAAGCAGGATGGCGATAAAGGTCGAACCACTGACCCAGCCATTGGCTTGCAGCAGCCGGGATTCAGGGACAATCTCCGGCAAGATGGAATATTTGATCGGGCCGAAAAAACTCGATTGCGCCCCCATTAGAAACAGTGCCGCAAACAGAATTTCCAGGCGCCCGAACAGCAGTCCCGCAGCCCCCAGCGCCATAATAACGATTTCAAAAAATTTGACCCAGCGGATCAGACGGGTTTTGCAGAAATGGTCGGCAAGCTGACCGGCAAGGGAAGAGAAAAGAAAGAAAGGCAGAATAAACAGGCCTGCGGCCAAGGTGATTAATAAACCGGTTTCTTCCGCCGAGTCACTCAGTTTGAAAGTGATCAGCAGAACCATGGCGTTCTTAAACAGATTGTCGTTGAAGGCTCCTAAAAACTGAACCGCGAAAAAAGCGCGAAAATCCGCTAACCGCAACAAACTCCGCATTTAGCCGCTCTTCAACTCGGTTACGGATTGCCCGCAACCATTCAAGAACAGTTCCACCGCCTGAGAAAGCGTTTTCTCCATCTCTTCCGGCTCGATCGTCTCTCCAAACAACGCCCGATAAAAAAATGGCCCCTTAATCATTTCCAAAAATTGCGCCGCCGCCAGGAAAGGATCTTCCAGGTGAATCTGGCCGCTATCCCGCACTTTTTGCAGATAATTGCCAAGCAAAGAGATGGCGGCCTGGGGACCATGCTGGTAAAAAATCTGCTGAATTTCACTCTGCTCGTGGTTATTTTCCGTCGCCACCAGGCGGTACATGGCAATGCCATCCGCTGACAGAGACACACACTGAAGTGTCCGGCCGAAATTACTCAGATTGGTTCGCAAATCATCATTCCAGAATTCGGTCTTCTGGAACAATTCAAACAGTTCATTGGCTTTGGCCTGAAAAACCGCTTCGAAAAGGCCAAGTTTATTGCCGAAATGCCGATAGAGAGTGTTCAGGGAACCGCCAGCTTCCTTGACGATTTCATTCACACTCGTGCCTGCATAGCCTTGAGAAAGGAAATGTTTTTGCGCCACTTCAAGAATTTTCAGCTGTCGGGCAAGGCCGCGCTTATTGGTCGAGCACTGACAACAACCTTCAATGTGAAGCAAAACATCCGGAGTAATCTGAGTCATAAACAAACAAAAGTCTTATTTTTCCTAAGGCAATTATACCGCGTGCCGCAACCGACAAGCGAACTTCTCATTCAAGTGCATGATAATGAACCTTAAATACAAATCTAATCGAAGGCCGATGCCGTCCCGGCCACTGCCTTCAAATTCCGTCCTTAAAATGTTCCACCAGCAAATCGGTAAAAGCGCGAACCTTGGCTGACAGAAAATGCCGATGCGGAAAAACCGCATAGGAACCGAATTTCGGCGGCTCAAACGCCTCCAGCAGCGCAACCAACCGACCGCTGTCAACCAGAGGCTTGCACAGAAATTCCGGCAGGCGGCCCAGACCCACTCCCGCCAGAATCAATTCCTGCTGCATCTGTAAATGGTTGGTTTCGGCAATCAAAGGCGCATCGATATTGACCGGCTTCCCGTTTTCATCCACATAGTCCCAGGTAATCGGCATCTGGTTATAAACGTATTTCACCGCTTGATGCCCCATCAGGTCTTTCGGATGAGCCGGAGCGCCATGCCGCTCGATGTATGCCGGACTGGCAATGGTCATCATGCGGAATGCGGCGATTTTTCGACTGATCAGGTTGGAATCCTTAGACTCGCCAAGCCGCACGGCCACATCGAACCCCTCTCCCGCCAAATCCACCAGACGACTGCTGAAGTCCACATTCAGACGTATTTCCGGATAACGCTTCATATACTCCGCCACCACCGGCATCAAATGCGTTTGCCCGAAACTGCTCGGTAAACTGACTTTGAGGCGACCGACCGGTTTATCCTGCAATGAATTGATGCTTTGCTCCGCTTCCCGGGCTTCCAGAACCAAATTACGGGTTTTCTCGAAATACATTCGCCCGATATCCGTCAAGCTCAGGCTCCGCGTGGTTCTGTTTAATAACCTGGCCCCAAGGCGCTCTTCCAGCCGGGTGACCTCTTTACTGATATAGGACACGGAATGCCCGAGTTCGGAGGCGGCGGCAGTAAAGCTTCCGGATTCGACAACCTGCACAAACGTACTGATGCCTTCGAGACTATCGTGATGATTCTTCATCAACCGATCTCCAATTAATTCTTATATGGAAAAAGTCTTTTCGTTATTTAACCATTCTAAATCAAATAACAAAAACGTAGTCTATTCTTAAGCATAAATTAATATTGAGGCCACTATGGTTTTGACCAACCGAAAAACGGGTTATGGCTGGATCGCAATCGGCCTGCACTGGATTTCCGCCGCCACGGTCATCGGGCTCTTTCTGCTCGGCTTGTGGATGGTCGACCTCGACTTTTACAGCCCTTGGTATCACGACGCCCCGGCTCTGCACAAAAGCATCGGCGCCGTGCTGATTCTGCTGACAATCTTCCGGCTCGGCTGGCGCTTGCTCAATCCTCGCCCGGAAGCTTTGAGCAGCCACGGCGCTTTTACCAGAATGGCCGCCGGCACTGCGCATCGGTTGCTTTATCTTCTGATATTTGCCATCGGCATCAGCGGTTATTTGATCTCTACTGCCGAAGGGCACGCGCTGGAGGTTTTCGGCTGGTTGGCGATTCCCGCTTATCCGCTCGGCATTGACAATCAGGCGGATATCGCCGGGCTCGTGCATTATTGGCTGGCGCTCGCTCTTATCGGATTGGCGGCCATTCATGCTTTGGCGGCTTTAAAACACCACTTTATCGACAAAGACAGCACTTTAAAACGGATCTTATCCGCAAACTAACCGGGAAGGAGAACCCAAAATGAACCAATGGATCAAACAAACCGCGATCATCGTCGGCTTTTCCTTTGTCAGCGTCTCCGCTTATGCAGCGCCGGCAAATTACCAGATTGATGCCAAAGGCATGCACGCCTCGGTTAACTTCAAGATCAAACATCTTGGCTACAGTTGGCTGGCCGGGCGTTTTGACAAATTCGGCGGCGACTTTGTCTACGACAGCGAAGCCCCCTCGAAAAGTTCGATTAAGGTGACCCTCGACACCGCCAGCGTCAACACCAACCACGCCGAACGCGACAAACATCTGCGCAGTAAGGATTTTCTTGACGTCAAAAAATACCCGAATGCCGAATTCGTCAGTACCGCGATCAGCGAAAATGGCGATCAACTGCTCGTCAAAGGCAATTTGACTCTACACGGCGTCACTAAACCGATTGAAATTACCGCTTCCAAAATCGGTGAAGGTAAAGACCCCTGGGGAGGCTATCGAGCCGGTTTCAGCGGAGATACTTCGATCAAAATGGCGGATTACGGCATCACCTATAATCTCGGCCCAGCCTCGGCCGAAGTTTTTCTACAACTCAATATCGAAGGAATTCGTAAATAAACACTTTGAATTGTCTGCTCCCCTGAGCACCCAGCTTGCCCGAAATTTTCGGGCTTTTTTATTTTCAGAGACGCTTTCACAATTTTTGCATGGTCTTTGCGCCTCGTTTAACGGACACTGAACAAAAAACCAATAACCACAACAACAGAGAGGAAAACAACATGGACTCAACCACCCGACTCAGCTCTTCAACCATTGCTCTGCACTGGATTGTCGCCATAGGCATGATTGCCCTGCTTTCCAGCGGAATTTACATGCATGAAGCCGAAAACTACGCTGTTTATCCCTGGCATAAATCCTTTGGCGTCCTCCTGACGATTTTTGTCCTGTGGCGCATCTACCTGAGAATTAAAAACGGTTGGCCGACACCGGTCCGTCAATATCGTCCGGTAGAAATCGGCCTCTCAAAAATTGTCCACTGGCTGTTAATCATCGGCACCCTTCTCATGCCGGTTTCCGGAATGATGATGTCCGGTCTGGGCGGCCACGGTATTCCGCTATTCGGATTGGAGCTGCTTGCACGTAACCCTTCTCCGGACAATCCGCAGGAAGTGATCGCCTACAGTGAATCCCTGGCCTTTGCCGGTAAGGTTGCACACGGTTTGGGCGGCAATATTCTTATCGCCGCGATTGCATTACACCTTCTGGGCGCACTGAAGCATCACTTTGTCGATAAGGATGCGACGCTACTGCGCATGCTTGGCAAATCCAAATAACCTGAAAACCGATTGACCTAAAACGGACTTTTAAAATGAAAAACAAGAATATAAAACTCCTGATCACCACTCTGACGCTTGCTACAAGCCAGCAAGCCTTCGCAGCAAAAGGCGGCGACCCTTATACAAATGGCTTGCAAACTTACTTTGAAGAAGTGTCCCAACTGGAAAAAACCCAGGGCTATATCGGCAAAACTCTGCCGATTCCCAAACTGCAACAGATCGCCCCGGACGTTTATATGTCTGTCGGCAGCCAAATTTGGGGCAACCGCTCCAATTTCGGTTTCAATAACAATATGACCGCCGTGATTTTTAACGACGGCGTTTTCATCTACAATGCCGGGCCCAATGAACCGGTTGCCTATTCGTTTCACCAACAGTTGAAACAGATCACGGACAAACCCGTTAAGTGGGTCGCGATCGAAAACAATCAGGGGCATGCCAATATGGGGGCGAGTTACTGGCACGACATCGGAGTCAGAAATATCTATTCGCAAAAAGAAGCGGCGGTCGACTTTGACAAGCGTTTCGAACGTCATAAAGCGCGTTATATGGCCGCCTCCGGTTCGGAAATCAATCGCCATTCGCACAACGTTGCCAAACATTACACCACCTTTGAAGACACGCTTGAAATCAATGTCGGTGGCGGTGAAAGCGTCTTACTGATCAACTACGGCGGCGGTCACACCAAAACCATGGCCGGGGCGCTTATTCCGTCGAAAAAACTGATTTTCACCGGGGATCTCGGCTTTAACCAGCGCGTCCCCGGATTATTCAAAGGCGGGAATTATCTCGAGTGGATCGCATCATTCAACAAAATGACCAGCACGGCGCAATCCCTCTTCGGCAATGAAATCGAATCGGCGGTTGTGGTTCCCGGTCACGGAACCGCGGCTGACCTTGCCACCATCCACAAACAAACCATCGGTTATTTTGAAGATGTCGCCGGCAAAATCGAGCAGGTCATCAAACAGGGCGGAGATCTTGAAGCAGCCAAGAAAATCGACCAGTCGGCCTATCGCGACAGACCCGTTTTCGATCAACTGGCCGAGTCCAACGCTGAACATATTTACAACCAGATGATCAAAAACTGACCCTCTCCTGACGTTCGCTACGTTGAATAACAAAATAAATTCCAACAAACTTCATAAAAATGTAGCGAACATTACACTTTTGCGATTAAAATAGAAAATCCATTGTTAATTCAATCAGTTCAGAGACCGTTATGAAAAATCGATCCGATTCTCTATTTTATACTCCTCCCTTACTTGCCCTGCTAGTTCTTCTGACGATGAGCATCAGCCAAAAGGTGTATGCCGAAGGTCAGGCACCCCAGGCTATGCCGGTTCAAGCTCAGGAAGTCGGCCTGCAAAGCCTTCCCTACGAACAGACTTATCCGGCAACCCTGACCGCATTCAAAGGCGTGGAAATTCATGCCCGCGTCAGCGGCGTTCTGGAAAAAAAGTTCTATCAGGAAGGTCAAACAGTCAAAAAAGGCCAACGCCTGTATCAGATTGACGATCGTCGCTATCTGGCCGCCGTCAAGCAGGCTCAAGCCCAGCTGAGAGTTGCCGAAGTCAAGGCACAACAAGCCAAAATCAGTTATCAGCGCATCAAAGGTCTGGCCAAAAGCCGCTCGGTCAGCGAGCAGGACATCGACGATGCCAAAGCGAACTGGGATGCCGCCAAAGCGGAAATTCTCAGCGCTCAAGCAGCGTTGAACAGTGCGCAAATCGACTTGGACGACACCCTGATCCGTGCCGAAATCGACGGTATCATCGGTGAAAAACAATTGGATGTCGGTGATCTGGTAACCGCCAACAGCACCCTGCTGAACCGCATTGTCCAGACCGATCGTCTCTACGCGCAGTTTTCCGTTTCCGACAGCGAACTGAAACGCCAGTTCCAGTTTGCAGACAAAGGCTTGCTCAAGCCGCTAAAAACCGCAGAAATTCAGCTGCTTGACGATAATGGCAACGTTATCAAACAAGGCAAAATGGATTACGCCGCCAGCGAGTTAGACATGAGTACATCAAGTCGACTGATGCGCGCAACTTTCGAAAACCAGGAAGAACGATTGCTGCCGGGTCAGATGGTGCGCGTCAAAGTGCGTTTCGGTGATTGGCAAAACGTCATTGCCATTCCGCAGAAAGCCGTCCTGCAAGTCGGCCCGCAGAGCTTTGTTTACGTAGTTAAAGATGGTATTGCCAACCTGATGCCGATCCAGCTGGCAAGCCAGTATGGCGATCAATGGCTGGTGGCCGGTGGATTGCAGCCGCAAGATCAGATCATCGTTGCCAATCTGATCAAAGTCCGCCCGAAAACGCCGGTAATGATTCTGCCAAAACCGGATGCTAAAGGCACTCAACCTCAAGCCGCTAAGGGCCAATAAAGGAATACCGTATGTTTTCGCGCTTTTTTATCGACCGACCGGTCTTTGCGTCGGTATTTTCCATCGTGATTGTCATCGCCGGCTATCTGGCGATGAAATCCCTTCCGGTTGCGGAATATCCGCAGATCGTACCACCTCAGGTACAAGTCACCGCCACCTACCCTGGGGCGAGTGCCGAAACCCTGTCCGAAACCGTTGCTGCGCCTCTTGAACAGGCGATCAACGGGATTGACGATATGCTGTACATCAACACCGTTAACGCCTCTTCCGGGGTCGTCAGTCTGACCGTTACCTTTAAGATCGGTACCGATATCGATCAGGCCAACATCAACGTGAACAACAAAGTTCAGGGAGCTTTGAATAAACTGCCTGCCGAAGTTCAGCAGCTCGGGGTACAGGTCAACAAACGTTCGCCGAGTATTTTGAAAGTTGTTGCACTCTATTCCGGCGATTCCAGTCTGGACACGGTGTTTATCGCCAACTACGGCTTAATCAATGTTCTTGACGATCTGGCCCGTTTGCCAGGAGTCGGCGAGGTTCGCCAGTTTGGTTCCAAGGACTATTCGATGCGCATCTGGTTAAACCCCGAAAAGCTGAAACGCTTTTCACTGACACCGGCCGACGTCTACGCCTCGATCAAACAGCAGAACTCGCAATTTGCGGCCGGTAGTTTCGGAGCCGAACCGAGCGGAGGCAAGGAAGCCTTTACCTACACGGTTTCGACAACTGGACGGATGAACAACCCGGAAGAGTTTGAGAATATTATTCTGCGAACTGAAGATAACGGCGGCATTCTGCGCCTGAAAGATGTCGCACGCGTAGAACTTGGATCTCAAGCCTATAACTTCAACGCAACCTTTGACGGTAAACCGACCGTACCAATGGGGATTTTCCTGCAACCGGGCGCTAACGCTCTGGAAACCTCCAAACTGGTCGATGCCAAAATGGCTGAACTGGCGAAAAACTTCCCGCAAGGTCTGGACTACGCCACCCCGTATGACACCAGTGAATTCGTGCAAATTTCCATCGACAAGGTTATCTATACTTTGGTCGAAGCCCTGATTCTAGTCATACTGGTGGTTTTCCTGTTTCTGCAGAATTTCCGCGCAACCCTGATCCCGGTACTGGCGATTCCGGTTTCAATTGTCGGAACCTTCATCGGGATGTATCTGCTCGGTTTCTCGATCAACCAGCTGACTCTGTTCGGAATGATTCTCGCCATCGGGATTGTGGTTGACGACGCGATCATCGTGGTTGAAAACGTCGAACGGATTATGCGCAGTCACCACCTCAGTGCCCGCGAAGCAACCCTGGAAGCCATGCGCGAAATCACCGGGCCGATTATCGCCATCGTACTGGTTTTGGCGGCGGTCTTTATTCCGGTCGCCTTTATCTCCGGCTTGAGCGGAGAGATGTATAAACAGTTTGCCATCACGATTGTCGTCTCGGTGACCATTTCCGGTATCGTTGCTCTGACGCTGACCCCGGCACTGTGTGCCAATATGCTCAAAGAAGGACACCTGAAACCAAGCCCGGTGTTCGGGCTGTTCAACCGCGGTTTCGATGCCTTGACCAGAGGTTTCGGGTTCGGGGTTCGTCAGGTGATGCGATACAGCCTGATCAGCATTCTATTGTTCGGCGGCTTGATCTACCTGACGTACAACACCCTGAACGGCATTCCGAAAAGTCTGGTACCGCAGGAAGACAAAGGGACTCTGTTCGTTCTGACCTATCTGCCACCGGCTTCCTCGCTGCAACGCACGGACGTCGCCCGTGATCAGGTCAGCGAAACGCTTCTGAACCATCCGGGCGTTGCCCACAGCGTCAGTTTCGCCGGTTTCGATCTGCAATCCTTTGCATTGAAGACCGATTCGGCAGTCTCTTTCGTCACACTGGATCACTGGGATGAACGTGAAGACCCGAACCTCAGCTCACAAGCCATTGTCGGGCAGCTGTTCGGAAAACTGATGGCCGTTCCGGATGCATTCAGTATTCCAATCGGCATGCCGACCATCATGGGGATGAGCATGACCGGCGGTTTCGAAGCTTATATTCAGGACCGTCAGGGAACCGGATCAATGGCATTGAGTAAAATCGCCGACGAACTGGTTGCCAAAGCCAATGCGCGCCCTGAATTGACTCAGGTACGCACGACGCTGTCAACCAAAGTCCCGCAATACGAAGCCGTAGTCGACCGCGATAAAGCCCAACTGCTGCAAATTTCGGCACAGGAAATTTTCGCCGCGATGCAATCGACTTTCGGTAGCCTGTATGTCAACGACTTCACGCTGTTTGGCCGAACCTTTAAAGTCAACCTGCAGGCCGAAAGCGAATACCGTGCGTCCGAGAAAAACCTGGACGAGGTCTTTGTACGGTCCGCCAAAGGACAGATGATCCCTTTAAGCGCTCTGGTAACGGTTAAACGCACCACCGGCGCTGATATCATCGACCGTTTCAACCTCTTCCAGGCAGCGAAAATTTCCGGCGACCCGGCTCCGGGCTACAGTTCCGGACAGGCACTGGCCGCCTTTGAAGAAGTCGCAGCAGAAGTCCTGCCGGACGGTTATACCCTTGGATGGGTCGGTGAAGCCTTCCAGCAGAAGCAATCCAGTGATACAGGGAATCAGGCCTTCCTGTTCGGCCTGTTGTTCGTGTTCCTGATTTTAGCGGCTCAGTACGAGCGCTGGTCGATTCCGCTGGTTGTATTGACTGCCGTTCCTTTCGCAGTGCTTGGTGCAGCGATTGCCGTGACCTTGAGTGGATTGAATAACGATATTTACTTCGAACTCGGCCTGCTGACCTTGATTGGCCTCTCAGCCAAAAATGCCATTCTGATCGTCGAATTCGCGATGCAGAAACACCGGGCCGGTATGCCAATCGACCAGGCGGCACAGGAAGCGGTGAAACTGCGTTTCCGTCCAATCGTGATGACCTCCCTGGCCTTTACCATCGCTGCCGTACCGCTGATGCTCAGTACCGGCGCCGGTGCCGCGGCCAGGGTCTCGGTCGGAACCGGTCTGGTCGGAGGTATGATCGCGGCTACCCTTCTGGCTCCACTGTTTGTACCGATGTTCTTTAAACTCATCGCCAGCTTGAGCGAACGTGGGAAAGGCAAGCAAGAAGTCAAACCAGTGGATCACCAGCCGCTGTAACTAAAACTAACTATCCAATCATCACATGGAACTTAAAAGTTCCACGTGAAACCAAAAACCCCCAATCGGCATTTGCCGATTGGGGGTTTTTATTTCGTACCGGAGATAATTGAATCGGGCAATTGTCAGAAGATTTCATATTCCATAAACACTGCTTCCGGGTGAGGATTAAAGCGATAAGGTTCAATCTCGTTAAACC